>CAJUKA010000004.1 GCA_910586585.1 uncultured Lachnospiraceae bacterium | reverse complement strand
TATAAGAGGGGAGGGCTGTCCATTGTTGCATCCCCCAAGTAAAGTTACACTATCAAAATCAATATTCATATTGACAACGAAATTAGTTCCTGTTAAAATTACAAAAAATAAAGGAGAAGATAGCCCATGATTCGATTTTCACTTGCCATGAACAAAATGAACCAGCAACAGCAGCAGCTTATTGTCACAACTGACAACGGGCTTTTTTGGCTGTGTTCATAACAAGTGTCTTATTCTGGTTAATCTGAATCAAACGGTCGAAAGCTCGATATGAGTTTTTGGCCGTTTTTTTATGCACACGCCGATGCAGAGGAACTATACCACTAAAGTGGCGCATCGGCGGCGCGCGAGTAGGGGAAGATGGCTCTTCCCTACGCGATTGCACACGGACATCCAGAGGAAAATGTCATCGGGAAGGAGGTGTACTATGCCGGAACAGTCAGAGCTTCCCCAGCAAAAAGGGAAGCGGGTGATAATGAAAATAAATGACAGAAAGGAATAAAACAATATGATATGTAAGCGGTTAACGTCAAATGAGCGCCCGACATTTCCTAAGCGGGCAGTTATTACGGCAGGTATGCCTTATGGAAATAAAAATTTACACTTTGGACATGTAGGCGGTATGTTTGTACATGCAGATATCTTTGCGCGGTTTTTAAGAGATCGAATCGGAAAAGACAATGTTATCTTTCTCTCGGGAACAGACTGTTATGGTTCTCCGATCCTGGAAAGCTACCGCAGGCTGCAGGAAACGGGGTATGAAGGTACTTTGGAAGATTATGTGCGCAAGAATCATGAGAATCAGAAGAAAACGCTGGAAAACTATGGTGTCAGTCTGGATTTCTTTGGCGCGTCGGCTTTAGGAGAAGCAGGTTCGATTCACAGGCAGGTATCAGCAAAAGTATTTCAGACTTTATACAAAAATGGATATATTAAGAAATTGTCCATGCCTCAGTTTTATGATGAAGAAAAAAAGATGTTTTTAAACGGCAGGCAGGTGACAGGCAAATGTCCCATACCGGGATGCACTTCGGAAAAGGCATATGCCGATGAGTGTTCCTTAGGACATCAGTTTCTGCCTTCGGAACTGATCAATCCCATAAGCTGCCTGTCGAATAAAAAGCCTGTCCTAAAAGACGTGGAAAACTGGTATTTCGATTTGGAATACTGTATTCATACAGTAAAGGACTATAATGATTTCCTGCGGAAAAATACAAATACGCGCAAATATCAGTTAGAAACCGTGGAAGAATTTTTGAAAAAACCTTTAATCTATGTGCCGAGAAAGTATATCGGCGACCTGGAAGAACTGGCGGCAAAGCTGCCACCGCATAAATTGACTGACGAGGAAAAGAAGCCGTCCGTTGTGTTTGAATTTGAAAATCTTGACGACCGTGACAAGGCGAAAACTGTGCTGGAAGCCAGCAGCATTCATTATACATCCGGAAAGACGCTGGTTCCTTTCCGGCTCTCCGGCAATGTAGAGTGGGGTGTGCCATTCCCAGCGTGTGAAGAATTAAAAGATCTCACTTTCTGGGTATGGCCGGAATCGCTGTGGGCGCCCATTTCCTTTACGTTAGCATATTTGAAAAAACAGGGAAGTGAGGACGGCTTATCCAGGTGGTGGTACGATGAGGAATCGAAAGTGTATCAGTTTATCGGAGAAGATAACATTTATTTCTATGCCATCGCCCAGACAGGGTTATTTACAGGATTGCAGGTTCCAAAAGGGGAAGTGCCGGATATGGAGAGCGTATACTTATCGCATATCATAGCCAACCGGCATTTATTGTATATGGATACAAAAGCCAGCAGCAGCTCTGAATTAAAGCCGCCTGCGGCAGATGAGCTGCTTCGTTATTACACGAAGGATCAGCTGCGGATGCATTTTATGAGTCTGGGGCTGTCTTCCAAAAGTGCGGGGTTTAAACCGCAGGTGTTTATGAAAGAGGAGGACAGGATTGGTGTCGATATGGTTCTGAAAGACGGCAATCTGATAACCAATGTGTTTAACCGACTGATCCGAAGCTGTTTCTATGCGATTCAGAATGATTGTGACGGCAGGATTCCTGCGGGTGAGGTGAACGAACAAATAAGGCTTATGGCAGAGGAAGCGGTTCTTGATTATGAGCGTCATATGTACAACCATGAGTTTCATCGGATCGCCTATGTTCTGGACGACTTTATCCGGGCAGTGAACAAGTATTGGGTAAACAATGTAAAGGTTGCGGATGCCACGAACAATATGGAGTTTCGAAATCAGCTTGTTGCTGACTGTCTATATGCCTGTAAGGTTATTGCTATACTGATGCATCCAATTGCGCCGGAAGGATGTGAGATGTTTCGGGAATATCTCAATCTGGGGGAGGAGTTATGGGATTGGAGTGCGATATTTGATCCGGTTTCTTTTTACATTGCAGACATGGAGCGCCATAAATTGAAGCATCTGGAACCGAGAGTGGACTTTTTCAGAAAGCATGATTGCCAGCTGGTGGAAGTGTAAGCAAATACGCGCAATCGAGTAGGGAAGGTTACTTTCCTTGCTCGCGCGCCGAAATTTCCTCTGCATCGGCGTGTGCATAAAAAGGGGCTGTCTGCTTTTGACCGCCCTTGAGTTGAATTAGTGGTGTTACAAAAAAATGTAAACGCTTACATTTAAGGTAGATATTTATTGATTTTTGTGATATCTTAAATATATGGGTGTGTAATCGTCTGGAGATTGCACAAGTAAATGCATAAATTGTAACTATATTGTAACGAATTTCATATGTGTCAAAGCTGTGATAGCGCCTACAATCACAGTGTACTATTGACAGAACGGAGGATTCAATGAAGCACGATATTATCTACAAAACTTCCACAAGCTTTGTGGTTGAACTCAAGGAAAACGGCTATTTTTCATCAGAACAGGAGCACGAGATCTATGTAAATGACAGTCTTGCAGAGAAAAGCGACCGAAATGTAGCAACGGTATTTAACCTGACACCAGGAACTACTTACGATGTCAAAATTCAATATGGCGACGAGATGTCGGAAGAATTTAAAGTCACAACGCAAGATGAATATGTTACGCTAAATGTAAAGGATTTTGGCGCAAAAGGTGATGGAGAAACAGATGACACACATTTTATACAATGTGCTATCAATGCCTGTCCAAAGGGTGGAAGAGTTTACATTCCAGCAGGTGTATACAAAATCTATCCACTTTTCTTAAAGAGTGATTTGGTGCTTGAAATTGGAAAAGATGCAATACTTTCTGCATTTACAGACAGAACCAAATTTCCAATTCTTCCAGGCAAAATTGAGTGTGTTGACAAAGAAAAAGAGTATTTGCTTGGCACTTGGGAAGGCGATCCTCTTGATATGTTTGCTGGAATTATTACGGGAATCAATGTAGAGAACGTCGTGATTACAGGTCAGGGTACGATAGATGGCTGTGCAAGCAAAGAAAACTGGTGGGAAAATCCCAAGGTAAAACGAATTGCATGGCGTCCTAGAATGATTTTTTTGAATCACTGCAAAAATATTGTTCTTCATGGCATTACCGTAAAAAACAGCCCTTCTTGGAATATTCATCCTTATTTTTCAGAAGATTTGCAATTTATCGGTATCTCTGTACTTGGACCAAAAGACTCTCCCAATACGGACGGATTGGACCCGGAATCCTGCAAAAATGTTGATATCATAGGTGTATATTTTTCTGTAGGCGACGATTGCATCGCGATTAAATCAGGAAAGATTTATATGGGGGCAAAATACAAGACCCCTTCGGAAAATCTTACAATTCGTCAGTGCTGTATGCGAGATGGACATGGTTCTATTACAATTGGCAGTGAGATGGCAGGTGGTGTCAAAAATCTGAATGTTGAGAATTGCTTATTCCTTCACACAGACAGAGGCCTTCGCATCAAGACAAGACGCGGACGTGGAAAAGATGCGATAGTGACAGGAATTCGGTTTGAAAACATTATTATGGATCATGTGATGACTCCAGTTGTCATGAATTCCTTTTATTTCTGCGATGCAGATGGACATTCTGACTATGTACAGTCCAAGGAAGTTCACCCTGTAGATGAAAGAACGCCTTACTTGGGAGACTTTCTTTTTAAGAATCTCAAGGCAACAAATTGTCATGCAGCAGCTTCGTATTTGTATGGGCTTCCAGAACAAAAGATACATCATGTAATATTCGAAGACGCAGAGTTTTCATTTGCAGACAATCCCACGGCGGGAGTTCCTGCAATGATGGATGGAGTAGACAAACAAACAAATACTGGTATTTTTGCAAAAAATATTGAAACACTTGAACTGAAAAATGTCAAAGTATCTGGACAAATAGGAGAAGCAGTTCTCAGTGATGGAATTGATACATTTGTTTCTTAAACTGTCTGTCTGGAAGCGAATACGATGCAGTGAGAAAGGAGAACGAAGATTTTATGGCAATTGAAATCGTGGAAAAATATGTAAATGAACTGATTGATAAAAGTACGCTGGATGAGCCTGTATGGAATATTGAGAAAATACGTGCTGGAAAAAAAGCAACTTGGGATTATATTGATGGTTGTATGATTATGTCCCTTTTGGAACTTTACAAAGTGACCGATAACAAAAAGTATTTTGACTTTGCTGAAAAGTATATTGACCACCGGATTGAGGAAGATGGTACAATTGTTGGCTACAAAAAGGAAGAATTAAACCTTGACAACATTAATGAAGGAAAGAATTTATTTACACTCTATGATTTGACAGGCAAGGAAAAATATGCTAAAGCGACTGAAAAAATATATCAGCAGATTTTGGAAATGCCGCGTACAAAGGAAGGGAATTTCTGGCACAAAATGATCTATCCTCATCAGGTCTGGCTGGACGGTTTATATATGGCTCAGCCCTACTATATGGAATATGAAAAACGCTTCAATAACAGGAAAAATTATAAAGATATTTATAACCAGTTTTTCAATGTAGAAAAAAATCAAAGAGATCCAGAAACAGGACTTTATTATCATGCATATGATTCTGAGAAAAAGATGTTTTGGGCAGACCCAGAAACAGGATTGTCAAAAAACTTTTGGCTTAGGGCGCTTGGCTGGTTCTCAATGGCTTTGTTGGATACGTTAAGTATTGCAGAGGAAGACAATGATGACTACAGACATCTGCTCAAAATGTATCGTGATTTGATTGATTCCATGCTTAAATTTCAGTCTTCGGAGGGGATGTGGTATCAAGTACCCAACTTCCCAGATAAAGAAAAAAACTATCTTGAAACAAGCGGAAGCTCTATTATGGCTTACTGTCTTATGAAGGGAGCGCGGTTGGGATATCTGCCAAAAGCGTACAGCGAATATGGTGTAAAGGCTTTCAATGGAATATGCCAACAATATCTATCAACGGTTGAGGGCGAAATGAGCCTTGGTGGGATTTGCCTTGTGGCAGGTTTAGGGCCTGACAACAACCCAAGACGAGATGGTACCTATGAATATTATATGTCAGAACCTATTGTCAAAGATGATGCAAAGGGAACTGCACCATTTCTGTTAGCTTATGCGGAAATGCTGCGCTTGGCATAAACATTTTAAAGGGAAAGGTCATTGACAATGGAGAAAAAGGAATTTTATGTAGATGCAAATGGGGGGCAGGAATTTACAAAAATAGCAGAAGCGCTTGAAGCAGCGCACCATTTTGCGGATATGGAAATCGTAATACATATTGCGCCAGGCACTTATAAAGAGTGTCTGGTAATCAATCAAGAACATATTTCTTTTATTGGCACTGATGAGAACGAGACAAAGATTACCTATTCGTATGGAGCGTTGGATATTATGCCCGAAGGCGATAAAAGGGGAACCTTTCGAACCCCAAGTGTCTTTATTGATGCAGATCATTTCTATGCCTGTCATATTTCATTTTTTAATGAGGCAGGCGTTGATTTTAAAGTGGGTCAGGCGCTTGCAATGTACGCAGACGGCGACCGTTTAGTTTTTGAAAATTGCCGTTTTGACAGTTACCAGGATACACTTTTTACAGCTCCGCTGCCAAAAAAGGAAATGAAAGCAGGCGGCTTTAAGGGGCCAAAAGAATTTGCGCCAAGACGTATTGGAAGACATTTGTATAAAAAATGCTACATCGCAGGGAATGTTGATTTTATATTTGGCAGTGCGATTGCTTATTTTGAAGATTGTGAAGTGTTTATGAAAGACCGAATGCACAATCCTGCGGCAGATACAGCAAGCGCTTTCATCTTAAAAAAACCAAGCGGTTATGTCACAGCACCTTCAACCTATGAGGGGCAAAACTATGGATATGTTTTTAAAAACTGCCGTTTTACAAGTGATTGTCCTGCACAAAGCGCATATCTGGGAAGACCCTGGAGAAATTTTGCCAAGTGTGTTATTATAGATTCTGAGATTGGAGCGCATATCCGAAAGGAAGGTTGGCATGATTGGGATAAGAAAGAGGCATGGGAAACGATATTCTTTGCAGAATACGGTAATTATGGAGCTGGAGCAGATACATCAGAGAGAGCGCCTTTTGTGAAAATCTTGACAAAAGAACAGGCAGCAGAATATACACGCGAAAATGTACTTGGTTTTTAATATCGTAGTTTATTCGAATGATGTATTGTGCAATCATGAGGATAGTGTGAAAAATAAATTTTTCACACGGCAAATTTGTGCTTACGCCCAAATTCGCAGATTTTGGTAAGAATGGAGATTTTTATAAATGGAGAAAATATACAATATTGATTTTGCAGCGTTAAGCAGAGCGGAAAAAGTAAAGTTTATTTATCATTTTAAAGAGATCGCTGAGGAAAGTTTTTCAGAATGTGAGTTTGATGTTGCGGCTAATGCACAGATTTTTATCTTTACAAGATGGTGGAACTCATATCGTTTAACGATTGAAGAACATTATGCTTTACAGATTTTTGAACGCATTATTCAGAATCTGTGGGATTACCAGGAAGGCAAATTGGAACGATCAGAATTTGTCCATTTCACAAAATGTCTGGAAGCATCTGTGCGTGAATTGGTGACAGGCGATACCGAAAAGCTGGACGAGGATAAGGCTTATTACGCTTTTTATGAAAAATATTTTGAAGTCTGGGATTGTATATATGATAAATTTATCATTGAATTGGAATGTGTATGCCAGGGTATTAGCAACCATGAAATAAAATGGAATAGTGTCAAATCAATCTTAACCAGCGCGATTGCAACAAACATTGAACCTGTGGTAATAAAAGGAATAGATGATGAAACCTATGCAAAGTGGCAGCAGCGATGGGAAGAACTATGTGATACATCTGGATTTGGTCAAATAATCGCGCTGCTGCAAAAGGATATGAAAACAGCAATGGAGGGAAGACCAATTGCTGAACTTAGAGCTGTATATCAAGATGAATATTTGTTCTCCCCGGAAGACAGCGCCAAAATCACACAAGACTGGTGTTAGAACAATATAAAATAAGCGACTTATAAAACTATAAATAGGAGGCAGTTTAATGCAGTTTGGAATAAGATTACACGATGCTGTACAGGCACCAATAGAAGAACGATTAAAAATTGTAAAGGAACAAGGATTTACCTGTGCACATGTGGCACTATCAAAGGTCATACATGAAAATTCTGTGGCACCGGAAGCGCTTACACCTGGATATGCCATGCACTTGAAAAGAATGTTTGCAAAAAACAATCTTGATGTAGCAGTACTTGGCTGTTATTTGAATCTCGCGAATCCTGATCCTGACAAGTTAAAAGCAATTCAAAATAAATATCTGGCTAATATTCGATTTGCAGCACAGCTTGGCGCGGGAGTTGTAGGAACAGAAACCGGGGCGCCAAATGTAGAATATCAATTTGAAGAGGCATGTTGGAGTGAAGAAGCCCTTGAAATTTTTATCAAAAATCTTCGGCCAGTTGTAAAATATGCAGAACAGATGGGTGTATTGTTCGCAATAGAGCCAGTTGTAAGGCATATTGTATGCAATCCTGTACGTGCTAGACGCGTATTGGACGAAATTGATTCTCCAAATCTGAGAATTATTTTAGACCCTGTTAATTTACTTGAAACCTATAATTATGAGAAACAGGACGAAATCTTTGATGAGGCAATTGCACTTTTGGGCAAAGATGTGGCAGTATTGCATGTGAAAGATTTTGTGATTCAAGATGGTAAAATGATATCAACTGCCGTAGGACAGGGGCAGTGTCATTGGAACAAAATGATACCATATATGAAAGCAGAGAAACCATTTATGCATGCGACACTTGAAAATACAAATCCTGAAAATGCAGTTGCAGCATTGAACCATATAAAAAAATTATATGAACAAAGCTGAAATATTAAAATATAGAAGTGAAAGTGGTGGGTTTAATAGATGGAGAAACTGTACAATATTGATTTTGCAGCGTTAAGTCGTACAGAAAAAGCTAAGCTGATTCATAATTTTGCAGAGATTGCTGAGGAAAGTTTCTCAGAGTATCCATTTGAGGTTGCAGTCAATGCACAGCTTCTCATCTTTACAAGATGGTGGAACTCATATCGTTTGATGCTTTCAGAAAATCCTACTCCACAGATTTTTGAATGCATTTTTCAACATTTGTGGGATTATCAGGAGGGCAAAATGGAACGGTCAGAATTTGTACAGTTCTCAAAATGCCTGGATGCGTCTGTGCTTGAAATAGCGATAGGTGATAGTGAAAAGCTGTACGAGGATAAGGCTTATTATGATTTTCTGGAAAAAAATTTTAAAGACTGGGAGCCTTTATATGATGAATTTATCATTGATTTAACATACGTGTGCTATGGTATTAGCGAACATGAAATGCTCTGGACGAACGTTGAATCGATATTATATGGAGATATTGCAGACATTAGAATTCCCTTGCTAGAGGGGATGGAAGAAACATATCGTATGGAGGAAATATATAGTACAGATAGATTTTGTCAGGTAATTGCATTGCTCCAAAAGGATATGAAAACAGCGGTGGAAGGAAGACCAATCGCCGAACTTAGAGCGATATATCAAAATGAATACTTATTCTCGCCGGAGGACGTCACTAAAATCCTTCGATGGATAAATTGTGTCAAAACAGATGGGTATGAACAGTAACCCATCTGTTACTCTGTTTTGTTATAGTTAATAATTTTGTGTTTACAAATCAGAATAAAGGGCTGTATAATGGTTTCATAGGGGTCAAAATACTTTTTGATTCCAACACCATAAAATACATTTAATGACAAATCATGACGAAACGAGGTTTTATCTATGAGAGGTATTGATACACAGGTTCGAAAAACAAGACGTGCAATTTTTAGGGAAGTCGCGAATATGGCTTATCATTCTGTTAATCTAGTAGATGATATGGAGTCGCTTCCATACAAACTTGCGGATGCAGAAAGTTCGCCCTATTGGGATAATGTATATCGAGAACGTGAAATTATTCGAGAACGGACCCGCCTTGCTATGGGAATGTCGCTGCGACCGGAAGATGAGCCGGTACCCGTCAGCCAGGGTATAGAAGAAAGCAATATTGATGAAAAATATTATGAGCCGCCTCTTATGCAGGTAATCGCTTCCGCATGCAATGCCTGTCCCGAAAACAAATACGCTGTTACTGACAAGTGTATGGGATGCCTTGCACATCCTTGCAACGAGGTATGTCCAAGAGGCGCAATTACGATGCAGAATGGACGCTCAGTGATTGATCAGGACAAATGTATTAAATGTGGTAAATGCAAAACAGTATGTCCTTATGATGCAATCTCTCATCAGCAGCGGCCATGTTTGGCTCACTGTGGTGTAAATGCAATTCATTCTGACAGCCATGGAAGAGCTGTCATTGACGATGATAAATGTGTTTCTTGCGGGCAATGCATGGTTAGCTGCCCATTTGGAGCAATCGCTGACAAGTCACAGATATTCCAGCTTATCCGTGCGATGCAGTCTGGCAGAAAAATTATTGCACAGGTAGCGCCAGCATTTGTTGGACAGTTTGGGCCAAAAGTTACGCCAGATATGCTAAAAACAGCCTTAAAGGAACTGGGATTTTTTGATGTCTATGAAACTGCAATCGGCGCGGATATGGGCGCTATGACAGAAGCAGAACATTATGTGAAGGAAGTAGCTACGGGGGAAGTTCCATTTCTTCTTACTTCGTGTTGTCCATCATGGTCAATGCTGGCAAAAAAATTTTTCCCAGAGACAATTGACAAAATCAGTAATGCACTTACACCAATGGTTGCAACTGCAAGAGTCATCAAAAAAGAACACCCAGACGCAAGCGTTGTATTTATTGGACCATGCGCAAGCAAAAAACTTGAAGCAAGCCGCAGAACAGTACGTTCGGATGTAGATTTTGTAATTACCTTTGAAGAATTGCTTGGAATGTTTGAAGCAAAAGGAGTTCTGATAGAAGAAATAAAGGCGATGGATACAATGGCAGATGCAACAGCCGCAGGCCGCGGATATGGTGTTGCAGGCGGAGTTGCCAGTGCGATTGAATCCTGTATCAAGGAATATTATCCCGATACAGAAATTCATATCGAACATGCAGAAAGCTTGTCTGAATGCAAAAAAATGCTGATGCTTGCCAAAGCGGGTAAGAAGAATGGATGTCTAATTGAAGGTATGGCTTGTCCAGGCGGGTGTGTTGCTGGAGCAGGAACCAATATTGCAATTCCTACAGCAACAAAAGATCTGATAAGCTTTAAAAACGCTTCTGAGAAAAAATTGCCAGAACCAAATATGCGTCAACCGGAATAAAGGGTATTTACACATTAATCGACTGATAAACTTTAAAAATGGAGGATAAAGATGTCTAAAAAAGTAAGATGCAGGTTTGCACCAAGTCCTACAGGGAAGATGCATGTAGGAAACCTGCGCTCCGCATTATATGAATTCCTGATTGCCAAACATGCAGGAGGAGATTTTATTTTTCGAATAGAAGATACAGACCGTGAGCGTTATGTAGAAGGCGCTACAGAAATTATATATAACACACTTGAAAAAACAGGGTTAATCTATGATGAAGGCCCGGACAAAGACAAAGGATATGGTCCCTATATCCAGAGCGAACGTGTTCAGTCAGGCATCTATATGAAATATGCAAAGGAACTGATAGATAAAGGAGAGGCTTATTATTGTTTTTGTGATAAAGAACGGCTTTCCACGCTCAAATCAGAGGTGGTAGAAGGCAAGGAAATTACTGTCTACGACAAGCATTGCTTGCATCTTTCCAAAGAGGAGATAGCAGAAAAACTTGCAAATGGTACTCCATATGTGATTCGACAGAATAACCCAACCGAAGGAACAACAAGCTTTCATGATGAGCTTTATGGTGATATTTCCGTGGAAAACTCAGAACTAGACGATATGATATTGATTAAATCAGACGGATACCCCACCTATAATTTTGCCAATGTAGTAGACGATCATCTGATGGAGATTACCCATGTCGTGCGCGGAAATGAGTATCTTTCATCCACTCCGAAATATAATCGTCTTTATGAAGCATTTGGCTGGGAGCTGCCAACATACATTCACCTTCCGCTAATCACAGACGAGGAGCACAAAAAACTTTCCAAACGAAGCGGACATTCTTCTTTTGAGGATATTATTGAACAAGGAATTCTTCCAGAGGCGATTGTTAATTTCATAGCGCTTCTTGGCTGGAGTCCGGAAGAGAACCGAGAAATATTTACGCTAGAAGAACTGATTCAAGAATTTGATTATACCAGAATCAACAAATCACCTTCTGTTTTTGATATGAACAAGCTTAAGTGGATGAATGGTGAATACATCAAAGCGATGGACTTTGATCGTTTTTATGAGATGGCGCTTCCGTATATGACAGAAGTGATCACAAAAGAACTTGATTTCCAAAAAATTGCGGCTATGGTAAAAACCCGTATCGAGGTTTTCCCAGATATCAAAGACCTGATTGGCTTTTTTGAATCCCTGCCAGAATATGATACTGCAATGTATGCTCACAAAAAGATGAAAACAACGCAAGAGAGTGCACTTTCTGTACTAAAAGATGTTCTTCCGTTGCTTGAGGCACAGGAAGACTATACAAATGATGCGTTATATCAGCTTCTATTGA
Organism: uncultured Lachnospiraceae bacterium; assembly: GCA_910586585.1. Lineage (GTDB taxonomy): Bacteria > Bacillota > Clostridia > Lachnospirales > Lachnospiraceae > COE1. The sequence goes on along the minus strand of CAJUKA010000004.1, from coordinate 118,164 downwards.
CTTATGTATCAGAAAAAGAGGTTAAGAATGGATATGTTATGTGGCCAGTCAGAACCGCTGTTTCAGGGCTGCAGATGACCCCTGCGGGAGCTACAGAAATTATGGAAGTATTAGGGAAAGAGGAAACCCTTGCAAGAATTAGAAAGGGAATAGAACTTCTTGAAAACGCTTAACAATTTGAATGTAAATGATGCACAATATGAAGCAATTATACACGGAGCTGGGGCCATGCTTGTACTGGCAGGTCCCGGCTCTGGAAAGACGACTGTTGTGACACAAAGAATCAAATATCTAATAGAATATCATAAAATAAAACCGGAGGACATCCTCGTTATTACTTTTACCAAAGCGGCAGCTATGGAGATGCAGGAACGCTTTGTGAAGATTAATGACGGGAAAAGTTATCCGGTTAATTTTGGCACCTTCCATTCCATATTTTTTCAGATTCTAAGATATACATATAAGTTTACAGCGGAAAATATTATACGGGAAGTGGACAAATACCGCCTGTTGTCGCAGATTATAAGTGAGCTTCCCGAAGAATTGGCACGACAGGCATCTACAGATTGCAGCAGTACAGAAACACTGCAAAGGCTTTTGTCTGAGATCAGCAAAGTAAAAAATAATGATATGACGCCGCAGGAGTTAAAAAGCGAAACAGTATCTCAGGCAATATTTGAATATATCTTTCGTGCATATAAACAAGCAATGAATCATAATAGGCTGATAGACTTTGATGATATGCTGTTATTATGCCGCGATCTTCTTGTTTCAAGACCAGATACCCTCAAACTGTGGCAGCAGCGGTTTCAGTATATTCTTGTAGATGAATTTCAGGATATCTGCCCATTGCAATATGAAGTTGTCAGGCTTTTGGCCAAACCACAGGATAATCTTTTTATCGTGGGAGATGATGATCAATCGATCTATGGTTTCAGAGGATCGAAACCGGAAATCATGCTAAACTTCAAAAAAGACTATCCTAATGCAAGCCAAGTGCTTTTGAATATAAACTACAGAAGCAAAAAAGATATTACAGAGATAGCTGGAAAACTAATTGCGCACAACAAAGCACGATTTTCAAAGGAAGTTGAGGCACAAAACACACAGTCAGATGGTGTCAAAATATATTCTTTTCCGTCGAAAGTACAGCAGGCAGAGAGTATTGCACTGTTGATAAAACAGTATATGGGTCAGTCTGGTGCAAAATACAGCGATATCGCAATTCTATATCGTACCAATAACCATTCTGTCTATACAGCAGGTAAACTGATGAAAGAAGGCATTCCGTTTTCTATGAAGGAAAAGCCAAAAAATATCTATGAAAGCCCCATTGCAAAAGATATTGTTTCGTATATCAATTATGCCCTGAATGAAGACAATGTGGAAGACTTTTATCGGATTATGAACAGGCCCGTCAGATATATTAAAAGAAATACAGTTCCAACAAGACCATTCAAAATGCAAGAACTTTTGAATCAGAACAGAGCAACGGGGTATGTAATACAAAATATCATACAACTTTATGATGATCTCCATTTTATCAAGAACCTTAACCCGTTTTCCGCAGTTAATTTCATCAGAAAAGGGATCGGTTATGATGAATATATCAAAAAACAGGCACAGGAGCGCGGCAAAGATACAGAAAAGGACTTCGAGGAGTTAGAAGAACTTTTGCAGCTTGCAAAAGGATTTGAAACAATAAAAGAATGGCTGGAACATATTCAAAATTATGATGCTATCATGCAGGAAGCATTCAAACAGGATAACCAATACAAGAAAATGGACACGGATTCCGTCAATATTGTGACAATGCATGCATCGAAAGGACTGGAATGGAAAGTGGTGGTACTGCCTGACGTCAATGAAGGCGTTGTTCCGCACAAGAAAGCTGTGACAAGGGAAGAGTTAGAGGAAGAGCGCAGAATGTTTTATGTGGCAATGACCCGTGCAAAGGAAAATCTGTTTATTTTTTATGTACGTGAAAAGGAGGCAGGAAATCTCCTGCCTTCCCGATTTCTGAATGAATTCGATTGAAAAATCATGCTGATGCGCTCATTTTTCAATCGAATTATGATTTCTCAAGCTTCCCCGCGAAGCTTGGGTGTAATCATATCTTTTAATTCCAAGCTCTTGTCCTTTAGACGTGTAGTAGTACTTCTGCTTGTTACAACACCAGAAAGAAGGTGCATAGCAGTTTGATACTCACCCTTTTTGTATGCAAAATATGCCAGCAAATAATCAAGCGTCGTTTCGTTCATTCCAGCTATAGGAAAATTTTCGTTCATTCTTGCCTTTGTCAGATGTTCATAAGCGTTCATTCCAGCATTCTCAGCTTCTTTTAAATAAGCCTCTTTTTTTGCTTGGGCCTCTGGAGAATCTTCTGTAATCTCATCTGCCAAATCCTGATACAGCCAGCATATTTTAAGGCATACATTGCCAATCTCACTTTCTTTACCGCCTTTGGAAACTGTGCAAAGCAGTGCCATTTTCATGCGGCTGATGGCCATTTCCGTCGTATATATATCACATTCTGTTTCTTCATGAGATTTATAATTTGTTTGAATTTTTTCACGGATAAGTTTGCGCTGTGTAGATGTTGTGGTATCAAAATTCTTTGTCAGTGATGCAAAACCGCAGTATGAGCAGCAAATAGCATCATATTTTGTAATATTGATATTGCTGTGTATTGGCCGTAAGTCATACTTTGTATCAATAAACTTTGCAGTGTTGGCTTTCACTGTTTTCGCATGTATCTGTTTTTCACAAATCGGACAGGTATACTTTTTGTCAATTAATAAGTTCTTTTCATTTGCGTCCATTCAATATCCTCCACATATTTTATATGTACGCCCGGCGTCTCTTTGTACCTGATATTCCGCGCATACATTCATTACTCAATGCTTATACCTGTTCCTCGTCATTGACAATTTCATCAAATTCAACGCTGTCAAGATATTCGTCAAATGCATCTGCTACATTTTCATATTCATCGTCATCATCAATGTAGGTCAAAGAAGGTTCTTCATTTGGATCGTTTTCATTTTCTTCATATCTGTAGAACCACACCTCGCCATCATCGTTACTCCCATTTTCGTCAAGTGGAAGCAATGCAATATAATCTTTTTTGTCAACGGTCATAATCGTAACAATTGCACAGTTAACCACCTGTCCATCATCAAGTTCCAGCTCAACTGTCATTTCTTCATCGTCATATCCATGTGTGTTTTTGTCTGCCATCTAGCAATTACCATACCTTTCATATTTTTAAAATTATACTCATGACAGATGAAATCTGCCGTGAGTATTGCGCCAGCTGCAGCCGCGAAGCGGCATATTTCCTTATGCGGCCGTGTGCATAACTTTATACTGAGCGGTCAGTCTTTTTGACCGCCAGTATAAACAGGAAATTTTTGTCTCCCTAACGGATAAAAAAGCCGTCCCTGTATATCATACCTAAATTGCAGTTGCAAATCAAGAACATTCTGAAAATAAAATCTTGTAACACCCCAGAAGGCATTTTATTTTCAAGTTTGCATAGATGAATTGTTGTTACAATTCACACTTACGCCAGATTTCTCATATACTTACAACGATTTCGGTGTGAATTGCAACAATTGATGCACACAAAATGCTAAAAAGCACGCATTTTGGCGCTTGCTCCGACGCCATGCAGCAAGTGCATGGCGCAGGTGTGAAAAGTAACGAATTGTTACAAAATGATTGTTCAACCATAATTGATTACTTGACATAGAGCACATAATGCGAGTATCATGTTATAAAGGGTATTATTAAAAAATATTTTGTCGATTACTGAGGGTGCCGCCATTGCAGGAAATGTTTTGGGGCAAAACAGAGGAAATAGAATGAATTTAAAAACAAATGAAAGGGTAATTCGTTATATTCAAAAAAAAATAAAAGACTCACAAAATATTGTAGCAGTGATTGGTATTGAAATGCTTGTAGAAGGCGGCGGCAGTGATCTGGACTCAAATGATGAGAACTACCGTATCGAAAAAACTTACGGTTATAGTACCGAAGATATTCTTTCAAGCAGTTTTTACAATGCAAAAGCCGCTAAATTCTACCGTTTTTATAAAAAAGAAATCCTTGGCATGAATGTGGATAAAACACCCGCATACGACGCACTGCTAAAATTGCAGGCACAAGGAAAACTTTCAGCAGTCATCAGTCAGAATTTTCATGGAATTCCAAAGGGTGTTTCTTTTCAGAATTTGATAGAACTGAATGGAAATTTTGACAGCAACAAATGTCCGCGCTGCAATAAAAAATTTAATATGAAATACATGATTCATGCAGAAGGGATTCCCATGTGTGATCGTTGTAAGACTGCTGTCAGACCAGATATTCGTCTGTTGGGAGAACGTGTGAATACAATCCTTCTGACAGAAACAGAATTGGCTCTTGAAGCAGCAGATATTTTGCTGATACTTGGCAAAAATATGTATAATGACAGACTTGAACATAATTTGTCACTTGACCATGAGCAGCTTAGAGTTCTTTTTTCTAAGGATGATGTTTTGAGCGATAGAAAAGTTGATTTTGTTATTAAAGATGATATTAGTGCAGTTTTACCTCTTATTATCGAATAACGCGAACACTGTAAACAGATTGCCAGTTTTTTTGTGGCAATTTTTAAAACTGCGAGGTATTATGAAAAAAATAAAAATATATTATGGACAACCATATCCCCTGGGAGCTTCTGTGAGAGAAGGCGGCATTAATTTTTCGATGGTAAATAGTTCAACAGAAGAGTGCGGGATTATTTTTTATAGAAAAGGAATCGAACAAAAAGAACGTATTATTATAGACCGCAATCACAGAGTAGGAAATATTTGTTGTGTTTTTATTGAGGGAATAACAATTAATGATTATGAATATAATTTTTTTATCGGGAACAAGATTTTTGTAGATCCCTATGCAAAAAAAATTGTTGGAAATGAAAAATGGCGGTCGGGAGAGTTGGTTCGTCCAGCATTGAGAGGCGGCTTTGACAGCAACAGCTTTGATTGGGAAGGAACTGTTCCGCTTCAAACCCCATACGATGAAAGCATTATGTATTGTCTTAATATCAGAAGCTATACGAAGCATTTCTCATCAAAGGTAAAGAAAAAAGGAACCTTTGAAGGGTTGATGGAAAAGCTTCCTTATCTGAAAGAGCTTGGAATCAATGCAATAGAGCTAATGCCTGCTTATGAATTTGAAGAGTGTGAGTGGGACGATGAGGAAACAATTGCCAAGTCACGAACGATAGAATACCAGGTTGACCATATTGATGAAGAGCTTGTTTTGGACCAAGATCCGCCAAAAGCAAAAAGACTGAACTGTTGGGGATATAAAGAAGCATATTATTTTGCACCAAAAGCTTCATATGCAGCAAGCGGAAATCCATGCAATGAATTTAAGCGCATGGTTCGTGAATTTCACAAAAACGGCATTGAAATTATAATGCAGTTTTATTTTCCGGATTATATCAAACAAGGATATATACTTGAAATTGTGAAATATTGGGTTATGGAATACCATATTGACGGTGTGCATTTAAAAGGGATGCGGCTTCCTATCACATTGATTGCTACAGAACCTTTGCTTGCAAACACCAAGATTATGTGTGAAGATTTTTATCTGCATGAAATTTATAAAGATTCAGAAAAACCATCTCAAAAAACACTTGGCTATTACAGAGATGAATTTATGTTTGATATCCGCAAATTCCTGAAAGGAGATCAGGGTATGCTCAAAAGTTTTCAGTATCATATGAAAAACTTTAATGCAAAGTGCGGAATTATCAATTATATAACCAATTATTACGGGTTTACACTGCATGATCTTGTATCCTATGACAAAAAGCACAATGATGCAAATGGTGAAAACAATACAGACGGAACAAACAATAATTTTAGCTGGAACTGCGGCGTAGAAGGGCCATCTCGCAAAATGGCAATTGTCGGCCTTCGTCATAAACAGATGAAAAATGCATTGACTCTTCTGTTCACTGCGCAGGCTACGCCACTTTTGCTTGCAGGAGATGAATTTGGAAATAGCCAAAATGGCAATAATAATTGTTACTGCCAGGATAATGAGACAGGGTGGGTAGACTGGCGTGGTCTTGTCAGAAACAGCGATATTTTTGAATACACCAAACAATTGATTGCTTTCCGCAAAAAACACAGTGTACTTCATTTGAACACAAATTTATCTATGCTTGACAGATATGGATACGGATATCCCGATATTTCCTATCATGGCGAGGAAGCCTGGAAAGTTCAGCTTGATGGATACAATAGACATATCGGCATAATGTACTGTGGAAAAAATAAAGACAATGATAAAGGCGATCATATTTATATTGCCTATAATATGCATTGGGAAACACATCGTTTTGCATTGCCTTCTATTGCAAATTATGAGTGGACGCTTGTAGCCGGCACAGTAGAAAACAGTGTGACATTCAACGAAGATCGAAGTGCAGAATATATTGATATCAAACCAAGAAGCATCTCTATACTAATTGGAGAAAAAGTGCCGCAAAAGGAAGCTCTCCCTAAGCAGGCAAACAATAAGAAAAATAATAGAAAGGGTCGGTAAAGGTGCATCTTTGGAAACACTTTAAAACAATTACGCATCATAAACTTATGGTGATGAAGGGGTGTTTTTCGGTTGGACTATACAGGCAAGGGCTGCTGCATGATTTGTCAAAGTATATGCCAAGTGAATTTATTGTAGGCGCCAAATATTATCAGGGAACCCAAAGTCCTAACAATGCAGAAAGAAAAGACAAAGGATATTCTTCAGCATGGCTACATCATAAAGGGCGGAATAAGCACCATTATGAATATTGGATGGACTATAGCGCCCATGCTGGCGCTGGTATTATTCCGGCAAGAATGCCGGACAGATACGTTGTTGAAATGTTTATCGACAGAATGGCGGCATCAAAGAATTATGCTGGCAAAAATTATAAAGATGATATGCCATTAAAATATTATCAGAGCGGTAATCCTGGAAATTTCATGCATAAAGAAACAAGAAAAACACTGGAAAAACTGTTAAAAATGCTGGCGGCTGAAGGCGAAGACAAAACAATGCATTATATCCGAAAAAAAATGATTCCACAAATCAAAAAATGCAAATATCAGATTCACCGCAAAGACAAGTAACAAAAAAATCAGCCATTCATATATTAATTATTAGAAAATATACTTGATGTATGAGGAGTTGTTTTTATGAACTGTTGGATTTGGATTATTTTGCTGTGGTGCTGTGGTGGCGGCAATGGCTGCTGCCAAAACAATTGTATGTGCAACAATGGATGTGTTCGTGAACCATCCCCTTGTGAGACATTTCCTCCACAGCCAAATCCCGGATGTGGCTGCGGTAATGAAATGATCCAGCCTCGCGCTTTTGCAGGATTTGGTGACAATGCTACTTGTGGATGTGAAGAAAAAGAAAGCTGCCAGAACTAATGACTTCAAGGCGGAATAAGCTTGAGAGCTTGTTCCGCCTTGACTAAAGGGCTGTTCAGAAAAAACTTCTTAAACTAAAAGTTTTTTCTGAACAGTTCGTTATGAAAGGACGCTTTATGGAAATTAAAAATGACATCATCCGGCAAAAAATAAATATGCGGGAAATATACAGATATCTGGGATATGGAGCAAATGTTCCAGATGAAACTGTAAAGTCTGCTGTAGAAGAAATCATTGATAGTTTGACATATACAATAAATCCAAAACATGTATACAAACTATATACCTGCAAAGTTCTTGAATCAACAATTCTGCTCAGAGATAATGCTGATATCGAACAGCAAATTACTTTTCAGAGCAAAAATCTTTCTTATAATCTGATGCAGTGCAGTCAGGTAGCATTGCTTGCGGCAACGCTTGGCATTGAGGCGGACAAGCTACTGCAGCGATATGAGATATTGAATATGGCCAAGGCGGCGATTGTACAAGCTTGTGGTGCAGCCTGTATTGAAGCATATTGTGATATTCTTCAGGAAAACATCTGTAAGGAAGCATCCGCATATGGAAAAAAACTGTATTTGAGGCCAAGATTTAGTCCAGGCTATGGAGATTTGCCGCTTGAAAACCAAACAGCCATCTTTCGTGCACTGGAATGTACAAAGCGAATTGGATTGACACTTACAGAAAGCTTTTTGATGTATCCAACAAAGAGTGTTACAGCTTTTATAGGCTTGACAGCCAATCCATTAAGCTGCCACATTGATAAATGCAAAGACTGCGATTTTGTAGAATGTGAATTCCGCAAAGAGGAAACTTGAGATTTCCACTGCGGCTGCTTTGTATAGAGGACATTGATTAAATAAGATAGGGAGAGAGTCGGATGAATTTAAAAGAACTACTTGGAAAAGAAATTTTGTTTTTTGATGGTGGAATGGGCACCCTGCTGCAGCAACGAGGTCTCAAAACAGGGGAAATCCCAGAGACATGGAATATGATACATCCGGAAATAATCCGGCAGATTCATAAAGAATACCTTCTTGCAGGCAGCAATATAATTTCGGCGAATACATTTGGCGTCAATGCATTTAAGTGCAAAAATCTTGGCTATACAGTAGAAGAGCTTGTGACAGCAGGTATCAAACTGACCAAGGAAGCAATCGCAGAAGCAAAGTCTGAAACAAACCAGCCTATGTATTCTGCATTGGATATTGGATCGCTTGGAAAGCTGCTCAAGCCGCTTGGAGAATTAACCTTTGATGAGGCTTACCATACATTTCAAGATATTGTGATCGCAGGTGACAAGGCAGGTGCCGACTTGATTTTGATCGAGACTGTAAGCGATTCTTATGAGATAAAAGCGGCGGTTTTGGCGGCAAAAGAAAACAGCAATCTTCCAGTAATTGTCACAATGATTTTTGACGAAGGAGGAAAACTGCTCACAGGCGGAGATGTTTCCAGTGCAGCCGCAATGCTGGAAGGATTAGGTGTCGATGCAATTGGATTTAATTGCGGACTTGGCCCTAAACAAATGGAAAAATTACTTCCTCCGTTGACAAAGTGCTGTTCCATTCCGATTGTTGTCAATCCAAACGCAGGACTTCCAGTGGTCGTAAATGGACAAACTATGTACAATGTTGCGCCTGATGAATTTGCGGAAAGTGTCAAAACATTGGTAGCGCTAGGCGCCAGTGCCGTTGGCGGATGCTGCGGCACTACACCAGAGCATATCAAAAGAACAGTTGAACGCTGCAAAGGAATGCAAATCAGTCCGATTACAGATAAAAATTTAACCGTCGTATCCTCCTATAATCATGCGGTGTATTTCACAAAAAAACCACTTATTATTGGCGAACGAATCAATCCTACCGGAAAATCAAAATTTAAACAAGCGCTCCGTGATCACAATATGGAATATATTTACAAAGAAGGATTGACCCAGGAAGAAAAAGGTGCACATATCCTTGATGTAAACGTAGGGCTTCCGGAAATTGACGAACCACAGCTTATGCAGGAAGCAGTTACTGGAATACAGGCAATTATTGATTTGCCACTGCAGATTGATACATCGGATGCAGAAGCGATGGAGAGAGGACTTCGGTATTACAACGGAAAACCGATGCTGAACTCTGTAAATGGCAAAAAAGAATCTATGGAAAGTGTATTTCCAATTGCCAAAAAATATGGAGCAGTTGTAGTCTGCCTCTGCCTTGATGAAAACGGAATTCCTGAAACGGTCGAGGGACGGTTAAAAATAGCAGAAAAGATTGTGAACACTGCTGCCCAGTATGGTATCCCAAAGAAAAACCTTGTTATAGATGCGCTTGTACTTACCATAAGCACTGGAGCAGACAATGCCAATATCACACTAGAAACACTGCGCAAAATCCGCTATGAATTGGGACTTCATACCGTGCTTGGCGTATCCAATATTTCATTTGGCCTGCCGGAAAGAAGCCGCATTAATACAACATTCTTCACGATGGCAATGCATAATGGACTGAGTGCAGGTATCGTAAACCCCTCTAGTGAGCCAATGATGACAGCATATTACAGTTTTAATGCATTGATTGGCGAAGATGAACAGTGTATGGAATATATTTCAAAGTGTTCTCAGACGCAGGATATGCCCAAGGAACCGACAGTTTCCAAAGACAAGGAATCTGGCCTTGACGAGGCAATTATCAAAGGATTGTCAGAAAGCGCTTATACAGCAACTGTAAAATTACTGGAACAAAATATAGATTCTTTGACAATCATTAATGAAAAGCTCATTCCTGCTCTTGATATTGTAGGAAAGGGATTTGAAGAAAAAAGAATGTTTCTTCCACAGCTTCTCATGAGTGCCGACGCAGCAAAAGCATCTTTTGAAGCAATCAAAAGTGTGCTGTCAAAACAAGGAAAGAGTAGTGAGAACAAGGGAAAGATTGTGATTGCAACCGTCAAAGGCGATATCCATGATATAGGAAAAAATATTGTAAAAACATTGTTGGAGAACTATGGATTTGACGTGATAGATCTGGGAAAAGATGTTGATCCGGAGCAGATATTAAAAACAGTACAGGAACATCAAATAAAATTAGTAGGGCTGAGTGCTTTGATGACAACTACAGTCGTAAATATGGCGGATACCATAAAGCTTCTGCGAAAACATAATATTCATTGCAAAATTATGGTAGGCGGAGCTGTACTAACACAAGAATATGCAGATATGATAGGCGCGGATTTCTATTCAAAAGATGCTATGGGTTCTGTACGCTATGCAAACAACCTTTTTGAAAAAGGAGAATTATAAAAATTATAAAATAATAGGGCTGCCACATTACGAATTATTGTTCGTAAAAGTGGCAGCCCTAAGTATTAAAGTTGACAAATATTTACAAATACGGTATACTCTATCTGTATTAATTGTATTAGTACAGATAAGAAAGGGGACTTAACAATGATTTTGACAGATTATAAGGACAGACGTCCAATTTATGAGCAGATCATTGAACGCTTCCAACAGATGATATTATGTGGGGCAATGCCGCCTAACACGGCGATGCCGTCTGTGAGAAGTCTTGCCATGGAATTGTCATTAAATCCTAATACGATTCAACGTGCCTATCAGGAGCTAGAGCGCATGGGGTATATTTATACCATCAAAGGAAAGGGCAGTTTTGTTGGAGAAACAGCGGCCGTAGCAGATTACAAACGACAAGAAATTCGAAAGGAAATGCAAACATATATAGATAAAGCACTGCTTTCGGGCATTCGAGCGGACGAACTGCGTGAAATGTTCGACAAGTGTATTGACAACAGCAGTATAACAAGAATGGAGGATTAAAATGATAACAGCGGCTCACGTAAAAAAACACTTTGGCAATGTCATAGCTGTTAATGATGTCAATGTGACAATTAAAAAGGGAGAAGTTTTTGGACTGATAGGTACAAACGGCGCTGGAAAAAGTACATTTCTGCGCATGGTAAGCGGTGTATTAAAACCAGACAGCGGAGAAATTCTAATTGATGAACGTGCTGTCTATGAAAATCCATCAACAAAAGCTGATATTTTCTATATCTCGGATGATTTTTATTTTTTTCCAAATGCAACACCCAAAAATATGGCCCATTTTTACAGAGATTATTATTCGCTTTTTGATATGAAGCGTTTTGAGGAAATGGCAGAGAAGTTTGAGTTAAAACAAAACAGAAAAATAAATACTTTTTCCAAAGGAATGAAAAAGCAATTATCTATCCTGCTTGGCATTTGCGCCAATACAAAGTACCTGCTTTGTGACGAAACCTTTGACGGCTTAGATCCCGTTATGCGGCAGGCAGTAAAAAGTATTTTTGCAGGAGAACTAGCGGAAAGAGATTTCACGCCTGTGATTGCTTCGCATAATTTAAGGGAACTTGAAGATATTTGTGACTCTGTAGGAATTCTACATCAGGGTGGTGTTTTGATGCAGAAAGACCTTGAGGAATTAAAGCTGAATATTCATAATATCCAGTGTGTATTGAAACGTACTGAGGATGAAGAGGCTGTGTTTGCTCTGCTCGATATTGTAAAAGCTGAAAAACGCGGAACTTTGAATATCATTACTGTTCGTGGCAAAGAAGATGAGATTATGAGTAAAATCAACAGTTTTTCGCCAATTTTTGCAGAAATCCTGCCGCTTACTCTCGAAGAAATATTTATTAGCGAAACGGAGGTAGTCGGTTATGACATCAAAAAACTTATTTTTTAAACTCATCAAACAAGATTTTAAAAGAAGGATCTGGTATCCTATATTGGCTTTTATTACATATTTTTTGTTTTTGGAAGTAATATTGCTTTTGAAGCTTGAAAGACTCATAAGATTTCCCAAAGCATATTCTTATGATGCGATAACATATGTAAAAGATTATTTTTTTGGCGAAAATGCAGCAAAGATAGCAATTATTGTGTGCATCAGTGCATTTTTGTGTGGAATCAGCAACTATGCATATCTTCATTCAAAAATACAAATTGATACTTATCACAGTCTTCCTGTCAGCAGGACACAGCTTTTCTGGTCAAAATATCTGACTGGTATTTTGCAGTTTTTACTGCCTTTTGTGATTCATGTATTCATATGTGCAGGACTAGCTGCAGGGAGAGATGCATTTTGCACAGAAACTGTTTTTTCTATGCTGTCATATATTGGGATTTTATTGATTGTATTTATACTTGCCTATAGTGCGGCTGTAATTGCTGTCGAACTTACAGGAAATATTATTATCAGCATTTTGGGAACAGTAGTATTGTTTAGTTATAGTATGATTATTGCTGTGCTGATGCATCTGCTGTCAGAAAGATTTTATGATACCTATATTGTCTATGGGAGTCAAGAAAATATCGTAAATGATAAAGTGTGGTGCTTTTCGCCGCTCTCAATGATCTGGCAGCTATTTTGCAACCCGGACCCATCAGCAGCAGAAGGAGTATTTCGATATAATACTTCTTATCTGTGGATTTTGATAATCGGCGCAGTTTTCTATAGTCTGGCTGCATATTTCATTTATTTAAAACGGGCATCGGAATCAGCCGGAAAATCAATTGCATTTGGTGCATTGGAACCTGTTATCAAGACGATATGCGTCATACCAGCATCGCTCTTTGTTGCTATCTTTTTTGGTGAATTATCTACGAACTCAAACAATGAAAAATGGTTTTTATTTGGGCTTGTATTCGGATTTACGCTACTGTGTATTTTGTTGGAAATTATATTCCGTATGGACTTACGCGGTGCATTTATGCATAAAAAGCAATTCTTGTTTAATGCCGCATGTACAGCACTGATTTTTACTGTTTTTAGAAATGATGTGCTAGGTTATGATACATATGTTCCAGCAGATACACAGCTTCATAGCTGTGCAGTTTCCATATCATATTTGTTTCCATTATCACAAAGAATCGGTTATTCAAATGGGGATAGTACTTATTTGTCTGCTAGTGAATATCGTATGAAAAACATGGAGATTCAGGGAAACCCAAGCGTTATGGAGCTTGCCAGAAAAGCTGCAAAAGAAGGTCTTACTTATCAGAAATTTGACTATTATGACGGAATAGAAGAAACTCCTGAATATATAGAAGCAGCTGAACGGCAATCTTCCTATCGGACAATCAGTTTTGGATATAAGCTTTTAAATGGAAAAATATTGTATCGTGAATATATTATTGATATTGCGAAAGAAGATACGCTTGAACTTTTAGCAGAGATCTTTGATGATTACGATTATAAACTTGGCGCAACACCGCTGTTTCAAGACGGCTGGAATACTTCTTTTAATATACTGAAATGCGAAAGTAATTATAAGGAAAAAGAACTTGCACTTACGCCAGAAAAACAGGCAAAATTGCTTGAAACATATCAAAAGGAGTATATGAAGCTTACATTTGATACAGTTATGAATACGATTCCTACAGGATTGATAACATTTGAGAGCAGAACGAAACAAAATACGTATTATTATGAAAACTATACGGATGAAATGTTTGTTTATCCACAATTTACAGAAACAATCGCATTGATAAAGGAGTATGGTTTTGATATGGAAGAGAAACTGACCCCAGATGAGATAGAGTATATCACTGTGATAGGACCTCATATTGATTCACAAAAAATGGATGTTTCTGTCGATGAATCACAAAAAACAAAATATACAGATAAGGAACAAATACAACAGATTCTTGACAATATTATCAATGACGATTTCTTTTGGCAGACAGCACAGTATGCAAACTATTATGACAAAAAATATACCATCAACGTAAGGACCGCAGAAGATGGCAGTTCATTTCAGTATAAATTTATAAAAGATCAGATTCCTGATTTTATTCGCTAAAAAAGCGGATATAACAAAAACAAAAAATGATTAACAAATCGTTGTTCTTGTGATAAAATATTTTTGTATATGCAGGCAAATTTCTTTGAGCCTGTAGGATTGCTTAAATATATAAATATGGAATCAGGAGGAATATATCATGGCAGAGAAGAAATATGTAGCTTATGTGTCTACCTATACAATGGGTGACAAGTATGGTATTAAAATTTTTGATGTTGATATAAACGAAGGGAGATTGTCTGAAAGAGGAGAGGTAGAGATTACGAACTCCTCCTACATCACACTCTCACACAACCGCAAATATTTATATGCCATAACAGATTTTGGTGTGGAGAGCTTCAAAATTCTGCCAGACGGAGCACTTGCGCATATTAATGTAGCTGCTATAAATGGTATGAGAGGCTGTTATCTATCAACAGATTATGAAGATAAGTTCCTATTTTGTGCTGGCTATCACGACGGAAAGATTACAGTGCTGCGTCTGAATACAGAGACAGGTGCGATAGGAAGTATCTCAGATGAATTGTTCCACAAAGGGCTTGGAAGTATTGCCGAGAGAAGCTTCCGTCCACATATCAGTTGTGTGAAAATGACAAGAGACAACAAGTATTTGTGTGCGGCTGACCTTGGTATTGACTATGTAAATGTATATCGTCTTGACCATGAAAGAGGCACACTCAGAGCAGTAGATATTATCCGATGTGACTTAGAATCTGCGCCGCGTCATATTAAATTTTCAGAAAATGGTAAATTTTTGTATATTATCAGTGAAATGAAAAACTGCATTGATGTTTACAGCTATCACGAAGAACACAATATGCCATTCTTTGATTTGATTCAGACGATCCCTACATCTGATAAATATGAGGCCAAAGGAGTTGCTGCAAGCGCGCTGAATCTTTCTCAAGATGGAAAATATATTATCGCATCGACAGCGGGAGAGAACAGTGTTTCTCTGTTTAAAATCAACCAGGAAAACGGGGAATTGACACGGTTATTCTGTCTGCCAATCAGTGGAGAATACCCCAAGGATGCAGCACTGTTCCCAGACAACAAACATATTGTCAGCCTAAACCATGAATCCAATACAATGACATTCTTTACGGTTGATTTTGATAATAATTGCATTATGATGAATGGGAAAGAAATTAAAGTAAAACAAGCGAACTGTATCATATTCCATGAAGTTGAGTAGGAAAAGATTCTTAATATGAATATCTGTACAAAAAAATTGAGCGCCAAACGCTCAATTTTTTTGTAGTATTTAGATGTTTTTTTCATTATAAAACATTTTTATCTTGTCGATTCTGGAAGTCATATTTTGAAGCAGCATATCAAGAATTGTGATAGCTGTCATGGCTTCGACAACAACAACTGCTCTGGGAACAATAACCGGATCATGGCGTCCTTTGATTTGTATGGATATATTTTCACCGTTCTTGTTTACAGTTTCCTGCTTTTGGAAGATAGATGGTGTGGGCTTAAAATACGCTCTTAAGATGATTTCTGAACCATCGCTGATGCCGCCGAGAATTCCGCCGGCATGATTGGTGGCCTTTGATACCGTTTCTCCAGTTTGGCGAAAGCTGTCATTGTTTGAGGAACCATATGCAGAAGCAGCTTTTGTCCCATCTCCAATTTCAAATGCTTTGACTGCTCCGATTGACATAATTGCTTTTGCAAGGTTTGCGTCCAGCTTATCAAATACAGGTTCCCCAATACCAGCAGGCATATTGTTGACTTGACAAGTCACAACTCCCCCTGCCGAATCAAGCTTTTCCATACATTCTTTTAAATAGGCTTCTGCGCGTTTGGAAGCTTCTTTATCAGGCATACCTGTCTGGTTTGTTCTTGCCTCCTCAATATCAAAATTATCCATAGAGATCGTTATATCACCAATTGCCTGTGTATAAGCTGTGACAGTAATTCCAAGTTCTGACAGCAGTTTTGAGGCAACCGCACCTGCTGCAACCCGGCCAATTGTTTCACGTCCAGAAGAGCGTCCCCCACCGCGGTAATCTCGAAAACCATATTTTTGATCAAATGTAAAATCTGCGTGCCCAGGACGATAATAAGAGGCTATTTCTCTATAATCAGACGTCCTATGAGAAGTATTGTGTACAATCATTGAGATAGGTGTACCTGTTGTTCTGCCTTCAAACACGCCGGAAAGTATTTCCACGCAGTCTGCTTCCTTACGTTGGGTAGCATACTGTGAGGAGCCGGGTTTCCGTCTGTCCAGAAATTTTTGAATATCGGATTCGTCCAATAAAAGACCAGCAGGGCAGCCATCAATGACAACACCAATACCTGCGCCGTGTGATTCTCCCCAAGTAGTAATTTTAAAAATTTTTCCAAATGTTGAACCTGACATAAGATTCTTTGTATCCTCCATTCGTTACTGATGTACGCCCGCAGTTTCTTTGCTGCGGATATTGCGTGTACAGTCTTGTTTTCAACCATTATAATCGGAAAAACAATGAAAATCAAGAAAATGTAAATTTTTTAAAGTTTGTGATGAAATTTGTGATATGATATGTTATGCTGTTGAAGAAAATTGAGCAGTGTTTTACTTTATTTGCAAAGTTTTCATCATGATTAAAGTTTTAGACCAGAAAGGAAATAGTATTAATGTATCAGCTTTTAAAGCAAGAAGGATGTGCCAAACGTGCAGAAGTTACCACAGTACACGGAACGATTCAAACACCTGTATTTATGAATGTAGGTACTGTAGCAGCCATAAAGGGTGCTGTGTCAACAGCGGATTTGGAGGAACTAGGAACCCAAGTGGAATTGTCCAATACGTATCATCTTCATGTCAGAACAGGTGACGAAACAATCAAAAAACTGGGCGGACTTCATAAATTTATGTCCTGGAATAAACCGATATTGACAGATTCTGGTGGATTTCAGGTTTTTTCTTTGGCAGGACTGAGAAAAATTAAGGAGGAAGGCGTATATTTTCAGTCGCATATTGATGGACGGAATATTTTTATGGGACCAGAAGAGAGTATGCAGATTCAGTCAAATTTGGCATCAACAATCGCGATGGCATTTGATGAGTGCCCGCCCGCCAAAGCAGAACGGCCATACGTTGTTCAGTCTGTAGAGCGAACCACACGTTGGCTTGAACGCTGCAAAAAAGAAATGAAAAGGCTCAATGAACTTGAAGATACCATCAATCAAAAACAGATGCTTTTTGGAATTAATCAGGGCGCAGTTTATGAAGACATCCGAATCGATCATGCAAAAAGGATATCAGAAATGGATTTGGATGGGTATGCCGTTGGCGGTCTAGCCGTTGGGGAAACCCATGAAGAAATGTATCATATTCTTGACGTGACGGTTCCATATCTTCCAAAGGACAAACCGACTTATTTGATGGGGGTAGGAACTCCAGCAAATATTTTGGAGGGTGTAGCACGCGGTATTGATTTCTTTGACTGTGTATATCCAACAAGAAATGGGCGTCATGGACATCTTTATACCAATTATGGTAAGATTAATTTGTTTAATGCAAAATATGAGCTTGACCAAAGGCCCATCGAAGAGAGCTGTGGCTGTCCAGCTTGCCGCAGATATTCAAGGGCATATATCCGTCATTTACTCAAAGCAAAAGAAATGCTTGGAATGAGACTTTGTGTACTTCACAATCTGTATTTTTATAATACAATGATGACAGAAATCAGAGAAGCGCTTGATATAGGACAATTTGCCGCATACAAAAAACGCAAGCTTGATTCTATGCAGTCTGGCGAACAATGTTAGCAGAGATTTTTTATATTTTACTTGATGTGTTGGTAAATTTTGTGTATGATAGAATGAGTGTAACGTAGCGAATTTAAAAATAAAGGCGCAAAGGCACACAAGAGGAACTTTTATGAAAGCCCTTACGAATGAAAGTTTCTCTTATTACAGGTGTGGCGAAGCGGCTTTATCCTTTAGTGCTATCGCGCAGCGATTTTAAAATAGGAGGAAGAATTGAGAATGAATTTATTGTTGACAGATGCAGAAGCGGCAGCAGCAGGACAAGGGACTGCCGGAATCATATCACTTGTTGCAATGTTGGTATTTTGGTTTGGATTCATGTACTTTTTAATGATTCGCCCGCAGAAAAAGGAGCAGAAGAAAAAAGCTGCTTTGATTAATTCTGTAGAAGTTGGCGATAGTATCCTTACTACAAGCGGATTTTATGGAATTGTGATTGATGTCACAGATGAAGATGTCATCGTTGAATTTGGAAATAATAAAAACTGCCGTATTCCAATGAAAAAAGGCGCCATTGAACAGGTTGAGAAACCAGAAAGCGAATAATATCCAGACTGAATGAATCCCCTGAAATGTCAGGGGGTTTTATGTTATCCCCAATTAGTAGGAACAATACAGCTCAATTTTCTATATGCAAGTGCATAAACAAATGCTTAGGAACATTTGTGCAACTTGTACTTTTTTGTAATGAACATATCATATTATTTGATTTTTTTAACAAAAAGTTTCTTACCAAGTTGACACAGCAGTGTTTTAGTGATAGACTATCAAATTGTTAGGGTATTAAACAATTATTTATTTAATAGGAGAGAAGTTATTATGAAGAAGAAAATTGTAAATTTAATCGTATCTGCTGCAGTAGTTACATCTATGATGTTTGCAGTTACAGCTTGTGGTTCTAAAGATGATAGTGCAAACAACACCACAACCGGAGCAGTTGTAGAAAGTGCAACACCTGAGACAACAGCACCTGCTGAGGAACCGACAGTAGCAGCAACGACAGAGGCAGCAACAGCAGAAGCAACGACAGCAGAAGCAACGACAGAGGCAACAACAGACGCAGAAGCATCTGGAGATTCTACATCTCTTGAAGAGTGGATCAATTCTGATGTAGCTGTAGCTATGTTAGATGAAATGAATCAAGGATTGGCTGGCCAGGGCATGACGATAAAGTTTGAGGCAGACGGCGATACATTTTCTATGATTTTTGTAATGGAGCAGGAGCTTGAAATTACAGATGAAATAAAAGATGCTATGAAACAGTTATTTGATGGCTCATCTGCTATTTTTGAAAGCGCTCGTGATGAACTTATTTCAGAGACAGGAAACGAAAATATTAAGTTACGCATCACATATCAGGACATCAATGGTACAGAACTTTACAGCCAGGATTTCTAAAATAACAACATAAGAAAATAACCTATAATAGGTTTGTGCACATACAAAAATCGGGCGCATTGGCGTCCGATTTTTTTGAGAAAGGAGAAACAATTGAAAAAGTTGGTTATAATAATAAGATGCTTGTTATTTTCATTGGGTGCTGCTGGTTTTAGCGGATTTATTCTTCCATTCCTCAAAAGAAGGATTTTAAATATTGGCAATCTTGCAGGACTTATAGTGTGTACTGTAATATTGCTATATTCACTTTTTTTACCACGCATTCACAAATTCTTTCGCCTCTTTTGGGAGAAAACGACAGGAAAAATTATTTTAAGTATCTTTTCAATTGGTATTATAGCTTCTATTGTACTTACTGTGATAATGTCTGTTTTTATGGTGAAGGCAGCCTGTACAAAACCGACTGAAAATGCCACGGTTATTGTACTTGGATGCAAAGTATATGGAGACAGGCCAAGTATTATGCTGATGGAACGCCTGGACGCAGCCATAACATACTTGAACGAAAATACAGAATCTGTATGTATTGTATCAGGCGGACAAGGCAAAGATGAAACGATGTCAGAGGCTGAGTGTATGTATCTTTATCTAACAAATCATGGAATCTCGTCTGACCGGATTTACAAGGAAGATAAATCAACTTCTACACGGCAGAATCTTGCTTTTTCTTATGAGATAATCAAAAAGAATGGATTGAATGATAATATTGCGATAGTAACAAATGAATTTCATGAATACAGAGCTGGTAAAATAGCAGAAGATTTGGGCCTTGAATACGGTGCGGTTCCTGGTGCAACAACGCTGTGGCTTTTTCCGACTTATTATACTAGAGAACTATTTGCAATACTTTATGAATGGATAGTATGATGCAATCGTTTGAAAAAGGAGAAAAATTTTTTTGTAGTATAATTTTTTGGAAATATATGTTATGATACTGTATAACCCACACGAAACGGATGTATTTGATTGGGTAAAGCTGGTGGAAAATCAACCGCGAGAGCAGGTGAAAAGAAAATTCCAAGCGTTACATTACGATAGAAAGGAGGGTTGTTGCTATGAAATCAATCATACAAGATATGAAGCACAATTATATTATCAATGCAATCATTATGGTTATTTTGGGATTAGTTCTTGTGATATGGCCGGATATTCTCGGTAATATTCTTTGCTTTATTCTCGGTGGTGCATTGATTGTGATGGGAGTGTTTCAATTAATTGGATTTGTGCGTGGTGAAAGACTGGGATTTTACAACAAATTCAATATGTTTATGGGTCTTGTACTTGTGCTGCTTGGCATATGGGTATGTGCAAATCCAAAAGTCATACTGTCAATTGTTCCAGTTATTGCAGGCATCATCATATTGCTTCATGGATTGATGGATATCCAGTATACATTTGATATCAAAAAAGCTGGAAGTCCCAAATGGTGGATTGGTCTTATCGCTGCCATTATTACGATTATATTTGGATTAATACTGGTACTGAAACCATTTACGTCATATAAAATTACCATGGTTCTAATTGGAGCAGCCATGCTTTATGACGGAATTTCAGATTTGGCACTTTTGTTGTTTTCTTTCTTGGTACAAAAAGACTCTGACAGAAGAGTGCGTGATTTTAAAGGCTAAAAACTAATTATGTATTACTCAACAGCTTCTGGAGTCGTTTCAGAAGCTGTTGCGCTTTCATCTTCATCACCACCCAGCCATTTTTCAAGAATATTGCTGTCATTTGTCTCCTCGTAGATTGTGACATGTTCATCAGCAGGAATATCGTCTCCTGAAACTACATAACCGATATATTTGATACGATCCATTACCCGTGTATAATGCTGATACGCAATCTCTGCGTCATCTTTACCGAAACTCTCTGCTTCATATGCAGAATGATAGTAGGATACAGCAAGTGACATATTTTCGCTTGCTTCATCAGCAAGTCTTTCCACACCTTTGTATTGAACAGGCATGTCAATCTCTGCAAATTTAGCAAACTCTGCATCCATTTCATCAAGAATTTGTAAAAGTTCAGCAGGAGCCTCTTTTTGGGTGACATCAATTCCATTTATTTTTTGATCTGCTTCTTTTATGTAATTTGTAAAATCTGCTATATTGGCCGAAAAAGCAGCCAGCTCCTGTTCTTCTTCACTCGTTTTTCCACAGCCTGAAAAACAAAACGTTCCAAGCAGCGCTATAAGCAGTAATTTATACGTTTTTTTTAACATAATCTTGTCTGTTCCTCACAACTAACAATAAAAATTGTATGAATAAAGTGTTGCTTATCACATTTCTTAAGCAAATATACTCTACCATAATATGTTCTTAAAATCAATCATTAATGGCAAAAACAAAATGGATACGCTGAATTTTTTTCAAATAAAGGTTTACTTAATCTGCAAGATTATGTATAATTATATATGTTTTGCAGGAATTTTATGTAGAACAAATAGATTTGAAAGGATAAGTGTGAACATTATGATCGGCGCTGACGCAATGATAAAATGTCTTGAGAAAGAGGGCGTGACTACGGTATATGGATACCCAGGAGTAGCGATTTGTCCGTTTTATAATAGTATTCTTGACTCAGAAATTAAGACAGTTTTAGTTAGGACAGAACAAAATGCTGCACATGCAGCAAGCGGAGAAGCCCGCGTCACTGGTAAGGTAGGAGTTTGTGCAGTTACAAGTGGTCCTGGCGCAACAAATCTTATAACAGGTATTGCAACGGCCTTTGCTGACAGCATTCCTATGGTATGTATTACAGGACAAGTAATAAGTGAACTGATGGGAAGTGATGTTTTTCAGGAGGCTGATATTACTGGTGCAGTGGAATCTTTTGTCAAATACAGCTATATTGTCAAAAATGTAGAAGATATTCCGCGCGTATTTAAAGAAGCCTTTTATATTGCAAATTCCGGCAGACGCGGCCCTGTACTGATTGATGTTCCGATTGATATACAAAATGCTACCATCAAAAATTTTAAATATCCAGAGGAAGTAAATATTCGTGCATATAAACCAACTATAAAAGGACATATTGTACAGATACAAAAAGTAATTAAAGAGCTTGGAAAATCAAAAAGGCCAATTATCTGTGCGGGGGGCGGTGTGCATTTGAGCAATGCTGTTTCCGAGCTTCGTGCGTTTGCTCACAAATACAAGATTCCTGTTGTATCTACGATGATGGGAATTGGTGTTATGCCAACAGAGGACCCAATGTATTTTGGCATGGTAGGAAACAATGGCAAAGCCTACGCAAACCGCGCTATGAATGAATCTGATTTATTGATTATGGTAGGAGCGCGCGTGGCTGACAGAGCTGTTAGCCAGCCGGATTTGATTACAACCAACAAGATTTTGGTACATATTGATGTTGACCCGGCTGAGATTGGCAAAAATGTAGGACCAACAATCCCGCTTGTAGGAGATGCCAAACATATCTTTGAGGATTTTTCCAAAGAAGAGTTTAAATGCGAGCATGAAGAGTGGATTCGCACACTAGAAGAATATCGCAATACGATGATTCAAAAAAGGCGTCCCAATCCAGAATTTGTTGATCCAGCAGCATTTATCACGATGCTTTCTCATGAACTGAAAGAAGATGCAGTTTATGTGGCAGATGTTGGACAAAACCAGATTTGGAGCTGCAATTATCACATTGTTAAAAACGGACGTTTCCTGACAACAGGCGGTATGGGTACCATGGGATACTCTATTCCTGCTGCCATGGGTGCCAAACGTGGTGATAAAAATAAACAGGTTATCGCCGTATGCGGCGACGGTTCTTTCCAGATGTCAATGATGGAATTGGCAACCATTATGCAGCATGATATCCCTGTCAAAATTATTGTTTTGAAAAATAACTTTCTTGGCATGGTTCGCGAGTTCCAGCATTATAATTATAAGGACAAGTATTCTGTTGTGGATATCAAGGATGGAACGCCCAATCTTGAAAAGCTTGCAGCAGCATATGACATTCCATTTATCAGAGTAGAAAACATGTCGCATGCCCAGGAAAAAATAAAAGAATTTTTGGCCGAAGACAATACGATGCTTATGGAATGTATCATTGACCCAATGGATTTAGTAAAGTAAGGAGGTTTTGTTTGATATGAAAAAAATTTATTCTGTATTAGTAGAAAACAGGGCTGGTGTACTTTGCAAAGTTTCAGGTCTGTTTTCAAGAAGATGTTTTAATATTGATAGTCTTGCAGTAGGGGAAACCGACGATCAACAGGTTTCCTGCATGACAATTGTAAGTTCAGGCAACGAACGCACGATTGAGCAGATAGAAAAACAGCTCAATAAAAAGCTAGATGTCATCAAAGTAAAAACATTTGATGAAAAAGACAGCATAAGCCGTGAGTTGATGCTGATTAAAGTAAAATATAACAGAGGCACCCGCCGCGATATTATGGAAATATGTGAAATTATGAAGGCAGATATTGTGGATATGTCGAATAACAATATGATTATTCAAATTTGCGATATGCCGGAACGCATCAAGGTAATGCTTGATATGCTCAAGTCTATTAGTATCGTAGAAGTGGCACGAACAGGCACACTCGCTTTGCCTAAATGTGTTGACAATTAATATAAGAGTTGCTAAAATAAAACGAAATGGTTGCTAATTAGACATTATTTTGTCAAAATGCTGCGATGTGGATTGCAGCACATAAAGAATTGGAGTGTATCTTATTTATGCAAAATAGAGTTTTTCAACTTTTAGTAGATAACAATGCTGGTGTTTTGAGCCGTATATCAGGTTTGTTCTCAAGACGCGGCTACAATATTGAAAGTATTACAGCAGGTGTCACAGCAGATCCACGGTATACCCGTATTACAATCGTGGCATCAGGTGATGAAGAAATTCTTGACCAGATTGAAAAACAAGTGGCCAAGCTGATAGATGTCAGAGATATTCGTGAGTTAAAGCCTGAAAAAAGTGTTTACCGGGAACTTTGCCTTATTAAAGTACGGTCAACACCTGAGAAGCGCCAGGGTGTGATAGCAGTGGCAGATATTTTCCGGGCAAAGATTATTGATGTGAACTTTGACAGTTTGATTATTGAGCTTACAGGTAATCAGTCCAAGATTGAAGCATTTATTAGCCTTCTTCAAGATTATGAGATTCTTGAAATCGCAAGAACAGGTATTGCCGGGCTTTCCCGTGGTACGGATGATGTTATATTTCTTGAATAAACGTTAGGAACTGCTTTATTTATTATAAATTATTTCTAGGAGGAGTAAACGAAATGTCACAAGCAAAGATTTATTATCAGGAAGACTGCAACCTTTCTTTATTGGAGGGTAAAACAATTGCAGTGATTGGCTATGGCAGCCAGGGACATGCACATGCATTAAATGCTAAAGAATCAGGCTGCAATGTTATCATTGGTTTGTATGAGGGAAGCAAATCATGGGACAAAGCTGTTAAGCAGGGATTTGAAGTTTATACAGCAGCAGAAGCTGCTAAAAAAGCAGATATCATTATGATTCTTATCAATGATGAATTGCAGGCGGATATGTACAAAAAGGATATCGAGCCAAACCTTGAGGCAGGTAATATGCTGATGTTTGCACATGGTTTTAACATTCATTTTGGATGTATCAAACCTCCTGCAGATGTAGATGTTACAATGATTGCACCAAAAGGACCAGGACATACTGTACGTTCTGAATATCAGGTTGGAAAGGGTGTACCTTGTCTGGTAGCTGTAGAGCAGGACGCTACAGGCAAAGCACTTGAGACAGCACTTGCATACGCGCTTGCTATTGGCGGAGCGAGAGCAGGTGTTCTTGAGACAACATTCCGTACAGAGACAGAAACAGATTTATTTGGAGAACAAGCTGTTCTTTGCGGCGGTGTCTGTGCACTGATGCAGGCAGGTTTTGAAACCTTGGTAGAGGCAGGCTATGATCCCAGAAATGCTTATTTTGAGTGTATTCATGAAATGAAGCTGATTGTTGATTTGATTTATCAGTCAGGCTTTGCAGGAATGCGTTATTCTATTTCCAATACAGCAGAATATGGCGATTATATTACAGGACCTAAGATTATCACAGAGGAAACAAAGAAGACAATGAAGAAAATTCTTTCTGATATTCAAGACGGTTCTTTTGCAAAAGAGTTCTTGTTGGATATGTCTCCAGCAGGACGCCAAGTACATTTCAAGGCTATGAGAAAACTTGCTTCTGAGCATTCTTCAGAAAAGGTTGGTGAAGAAGTTCGCAAGCTTTATAGCTGGAACAATGAAGAAGATAAATTTATAAACAATTAATTTTGATTGTTTGAAAAATTGAAAAGGAAGAAATTAGAAACATATGTTTTCTTTTTCTTCCTTTTTTGATATAATGGATAAAAACATGCAATATAAATATTGGAGGTGTATCAGATGTATGCATATATCAAAGGAGAAATCGTAGACATTACTGAGGATAACCTTGTACTGGAATGCAATCATATTGGCTACAATATCCGAATCCCGCTTAGCGTAGCCCAGCGCTTGCCAGGAGTTGGCGCCACTGTAAAAATATATACCTACACAAGTGTCCGTGAGGATGCATTTCACCTTTTTGGGTTTCTTTCGAGGGATGATTTAGAAATCTACAAAAAATTGATTGCGGTCAATGGTATTGGTCCCAAAGGCGCCTTAAGTATTTTGTCTGTGATGAGTACAGATGACCTTAGATGTGCGATTGTTTCAGGAGATTCTAAATCAATTTCTAAAGCTCCTGGAATTGGAAACAAATCAGCCGAACGCATTATCCTGGAATTGAGGGACAAAGTGCGGTTAGGTTTTGAAGCCTCTTCTGCTGGAACTTCCGCTGCGGGTGGAACGTTATCAAATACCGCTGCGAAAAACGAGGCGACAGAAGCGTTAATTTCGTTAGGATATTTGCCCGCGGAAGCATTAAAGGCAGTGAACCAGATAAAAATTACAGATGACATGGATTCAGGAAGCATCTTAAAACAAGCACTACGGGTTATTATGCGGTAAAAAATTTGTATCCTTTCCCCTTCCAATAGATAGAACCAAGGGAAGGATACTACGGAACTCAAAACAGCAATGATTTTCTGGTGCGCAGAGCAATTCCTGAAAATGAAAAAAGGAATTGCTCTGGCATACAGAGCACCAGAAAATTATTGCGGAACTTAAAAACAGCAATAAACTTTATCGTGCAGAACAATTCTTGACATGGTATTATGGAAAAGAATTGTTCTGGCATACAGAGCGATAAAGCTTATTGCGGAACTTAAAATAAGAGGTATAAAATATGGCAGCCAGGGTGATTGAAACCAGTTTTTTAGAAGAAGATGTCAAACTTGAAGGAAGTTTGCGCCCACAATTTCTAAAAGATTATATTGGACAGACAAAGGTAAAAGAAATCTTAAATATATACATTGAAGCGGCAAGGCAGAGGAATGATTCATTGGATCATGTTCTTTTCTATGGGCCTCCAGGTCTTGGAAAAACAACCCTTTCCGGAATTATAGCAAATGAAATGAATGTCAATATAAAAGTGACAAGCGGACCAGCAATTGAACGGCCAGGAGAAATGGCTTCTGTTTTGAATGCGCTTCAAGAAGGGGATATTTTGTTTATTGATGAAATTCATCGATTAAACAGACAGGTAGAAGAAGTTCTCTATCCAGCTATGGAAGACTTTTCAATTGATATCATGATTGGAAAAGGAACAGATGCGCGTTCCGTAAGGCTTGATTTGCCCAGATTTACATTGATTGGAGCTACTACCAGGGCAGGTTTGTTGTCGGCTCCTTTGCGGGATCGATTTGGCGTGATTCAACATCTGGAATTTTACTCTGTAGAAGAGCTAAAACTTATCATTCAGCATTCTTCCCGAATATTAAATGTTCAGATTGATGAACAGGGAGCTTTAGAATTGGCAAAGAGAAGCCGCGGTACACCAAGAATTGCGAATCGTATGCTCAAAAGAGTCCGTGATTTTGCACAGGTAAAATTTGACGGAAGGATTACTTTGGAGGCTGCCAATACAGCGCTTGATATGCTTGATGTTGACAAACTAGGACTCGATCAAACAGACAGGCTGATTCTTATGACAATGATTGAGAAATTTAACGGCGGTCCTGTAGGAATTGAAACCTTGTCAGCAACTATTGGTGAAGACAGCGGAACAGTGGAAGATGTCTATGAACCATACCTGATAAAAAACGGATTGATGATACGAACTCCCCGCGGAAGAGTCGTAACAGAGCTTACATATCGTCATTTTGGACTTGAAAAGCCTCAGTAATCTGATATATAATGGAATGTAACCATTTCATTATTGTACACATTCGACTTTTATTGACATTTATATTGACAGTTTGCCGATAGAAGTAGTGCACCTAATGTTATTATCGGAGTCTTATTGTACCCGATACAAAATCAACCGCAAACGCAGATGCAAGGGAGATTCTGAGAGAGTACAATCCTATAAAAAAGGAGGAACATTATGTCCGCCAAAACAGATACAGAAGTTATTATTGCAGGGAAAGTTCTGACCGTCAGTGGAAATGAAAGCGTTGAATATCTGCAAAAAGTTGCAGCATATATCAATAATAAAGTAAATGAATATGCCAAAATGGACAATTTTCGGAGACAGTCTTTGGATAAACAAAATATGCTGATTCAGCTTAATATTGCAGATGATTATTTCAAGGCAAAAAATCAGATAGAACTTCTTGAGCAGGATTTAAAGGCAAAAGAAAATGAATTGTATGATTTGAAACATGAGCTGATAGCAACACAGATTAAGCTTGATAATACATCAAAATCTCTGAAAGAGGCGAATGAAGAACTGAATGAAAATTCAAAACAAATTATCCGTCTTGAAACAGAACTAAAAGAATATCAAAAGGTGAATCGATAAATAGCATGAATAGTCAAAAAATAGAATTATTGGCACCAGCAGGCAATTTTGCATGTTTTAGAGCCGCCATAAATGCAGGAGCAGATGCAATATATCTCGGCGGTGAAAAATTTGGCGCCAGAGCATATGCCGGAAATTTTTCAAAAGAAGAAATAATAGAAGCATTGCGCATTGCCCATCTTTTTGAACGAAAAATATATTTAACGGTCAATACGCTGGTTAAAGAATTTGAATTTGAGGAACTTATTCCATATCTTGCACCATTATACGAGGCGGGATTGGACGGTGTAATTGTACAAGATGTCGGCGTACTAAAATGTCTGCGGGAAAATTTCCCAAATCTTGCGCTTCATGCCAGCACACAGATGACAACAACCGGAATCTATGGAGCTTCTTATTTGAAACGGCTTGGAGTATGCCGTGTTGTTCCTGCAAGGGAATTATCACTTGATGAGATCGTGGATATCAAAGATAAAACAGGGCTTGAAATGGAATGCTTTATTCATGGCGCTATGTGTTATGCTTATTCTGGGCAATGTCTTTTTAGTTCGATATTAGGCAGAAGAAGCGGCAACCGCGGACGCTGCGCCGGTCCATGCAGACTGCCTTATACAGATGAAAAAGACAAAACGCTTTATCCATTTAGCTTAAAGGATATGTATACATTGTCTATGCTGCCGGAGCTTATCCGAGCTGGTATTGATTCCTTTAAGATAGAAGGCCGAATGAAAAGTCCTGAGTATGTAGCGGGTGTCACAGCAACATACAAAAAGTATATTGATATGTATCTGAAGAATCCGGACATGCCCTATCGTGTTTTTGCTGAAGATGAACAGCTTCTTAAAGAATTGTATATTCGTTCTGACATTTGCAGCGGATATTATCACAAGCACAATGATAAATCTATGGTAACATTGAAAGAACCTGGGTATTCGGGAAATTCAGAGTCGGTGCTCAAAGAGATTCAACAAAGCTATATTTCCAAAAATATTACTTTGCCAATAAACGGTTACGTGCGAATTTATGACGGCGAACAGGCAGTACTGACATTATCCTGTGAAAATGCGTCTGTTACAGTGTATGGTGATACAGTGAGTACCGCGGTCAACAGACCACTTGACGAAAATGAGATCAAAAAGCAGCTTTGTAAACTTGGAGATACTTGTTTTGCACTTACAGATTTGATGATTGACACAGATAATCATTCTTTCATGCCTGTTAAATCCTTAAATGAACTGCGTCGCAAGGCTTGTATTGCCCTAGAATCAGAACGAATTGCGCAGATAAAGGCGCCTCGTACCAATGATTTTGAATGCTGTGATAATTTGGAGCATAAAAATATTATTTCGGGCAGAAGCAGCAAAAATTGTTTGAGCGTACTGGTTACAACACCGGAACAGCTCTTGACAGCAAACAGTTACTCTGATATCAATCGGATATATATAGATTCTGATATTTTTTTGTGCAATAAAACGTTATGCCAACAGGAACAATTTTCTCAAAAAGAATACATTCTTGTTCTGCCTCATATTTTCCGAAAAAGATCTTATCAGTATCTTGCAGATTACGAAAAACTTTTGAAAAGTGGTTCTTTTGCAGGCGTGATGGTCAGAAATTTTGAGGAGCTTGAATGGCTTTTTGAAATTGGTTATATGGGCCCGATCCAATCAGATTATACAGTATATGCGTGGAACAATATGTCGCTCGAATTTTATTCCACACAGTTTGAACAAATAACACTTCCTTTGGAATTAAATAAAAAAGAGCTCAATATGCTCAGTACCGCAGATTACAGCCCTAGTTTTGTGATATATGGATATATACCGCTTATGTATTCCGCGAATTGTATCAGAAATACTTTGGAAACATGTATAAAAAATGATTCTTCCGGAAAGAATAGATATCATTTGACCGACCGATACAACAATGTATTTTCAATTTCCCAGAATTGTATACACTGTTACAATATCCTTTACAATACAGTTCCTTTGTCGCTGCATGGACAGCTTGAAAATATTATGAAAAAAAACTATAGTATTTTGAGACTGGATTTTTCTATTGAAGATGCAGAGCAGACAAGGACAGTTATCGAATATTACCTGAATGCTGTCAGGAATCCAGAAACAGCAGGTGAATTTCCTATTCGGGAATTTACAAACGGACATTATAAACGTGGAGTAGAGTAGAATGCTTAGAGCAGTTATTGAATTATCAAAATATATATTAGTTGTTAATATTATTTTGTATACATTAATCAGCTATATAATGTTGCTGCGTGATGACAGAGAACGGAGAGGTTTTGTCTTTGTTCTTCAGTATGTCATGATTTTGGTCAACCATATCACAGGAAGTCTCGTTCTGTTATCATCAAGAAAGGATTTTACATATCTTTTTCTGCCTCTTTTTCAAGTCATTACAGTGTTTGCCTTTTTGGTATTAATGCGGGTTATTTACCCTAGAGCAAACCGACTGATACAGAATCATATTGCTATGCTTTTGTCCGTTAGCTTTGTAATATTAACGAGATTGTCTGTGGCACGTTCTATTCGCCAGTTTATTATCGTGGCTGCTTCTTTAGTTATTGCATTGATAGTACCTGCACTGATGAAATACGTGAAGCTTATGAAAAAATGCGATTTAATATTTGCTGCTGTTGGTATTTCAATACTAGGAGTTGTTTTGATAAGCGGCAGTATTACAAATGGTTCCAAATTGACAGTCTCTATCTTTGGAATTGCTTTTCAGCCATCAGAATTTGTTAAGATTATTTATGTGTTGTTTCTCGCTTCGATTTTGTCAAAAGCAAAACATTTCGGATATATTGTACTTTCGGCATTTCTTGCCGCAGTACATGTGCTGTTTCTTGCAGCGTCTAAGGATCTTGGAAGCGCCCTGATTTATTTCATTGTTTATATTATTCTTTTATTTGTATCTACGCGCAAAGCCAGATATTTAATACTTGGATTGGCAGGTGGGGCAGCAGCATCTTGTGTCTCTTATTTTTTGTTTTCTCATGTGCGCGTGCGTGTCTCAGCATGGCTTAATCCATGGAATGACATTGATGCAACAGGATATCAGATTGCTCAGTCGCTGTTTGGAATTGGAACTGGCGGCTGGTTTGGTATGGGGATAGATGCCGGAACACCTGGTTCCATTCCTTATGTGGAGCAGGATTTTATTTTTTCTGCCATTTGTGAAGAATATGGTGTTATTTTTGGTATTTGTTTGATTGCAAT
Organism: uncultured Lachnospiraceae bacterium; assembly: GCA_910586585.1. Lineage (GTDB taxonomy): Bacteria > Bacillota > Clostridia > Lachnospirales > Lachnospiraceae > COE1. The sequence continues at coordinate 86,535 of CAJUKA010000004.1, read as the reverse complement.
TTGTGTCAATCTATTCTTGGAAATAATACATGTATCTTATTTTTGCTTTGATTACTTTATGAGATATGCAACATATGGGCTTGGTATTGTTTATATTGTGCAGCTTTTTCTTACAATCGGCGGAAACAGCAAATTCATACCATTGACAGGTGTGACATTGCCTCTGGTGAGTTATGGAGGAAGTTCTGTGCTTTCTTCTTTGATAATGTTTTCTGTTGTTCAGGGATTTTATATTAACAATGACCTGGTTTTTGACGATAATTATGATGATCGACCAATTTCTTTTCGTACCAATCTTCATATGAATATTTCAGCAGGGGTGTTTTTGGTGCTTTTTGCTGCGATTGGATGTTATTTGGCGCATTATGTTCATTTTGACAGTCCACAGGTTATCAATAATTCCTACAATGCAAAACGTCAGGAAATTGTAGCCAAAGAAACGATACGCGGAGATATTATATCTTCTGATGGCAAAGTGCTTGCGACTACAAATACAGCTACAAATGAACGGAATTATCCTTTTGGAGATGTTTTTTCACATGCTGTCGGCTATGCATCGAATGGCAGGATGGGTGTGGAGCAAAGTGCAAATATGTATTTGGTATCTTCCAATATTTCTCTAAATGACAAGCTTCAAGATGACCTTGCAGACAGAAAACATATGGGAAATACCGTGGTAACAACCTTTGATACGAATCTTCAAAAGATTGCATATGATGCTTTGGGACTTTATGAAGGCGCTATTATTGTCACAGAACCATCAACAGGCAAAGTTCTAGCAATGGTTTCCAAGCCAGATTTTGATCCTAATACGATTCAAGATATCTGGGACAGCCTTTTGGAAGATGATACAAGTTCTGTATTGCTCAACAGAGCTGCACAGGGAGTATATCCGCCTGGTTCTACATTCAAAATTCTCACTGCGTTGGAATATATTCGTGAAAATCCGATTGTTTATAAGGATTATCAATTTCAGTGCAATGGAAAATTTACCAATAATGGGGATACAATTAATTGTTATCATGGCACAAGCCATGGTGCAGTTGATTTTAAGCTTTCGTTTGCGAAATCCTGCAATGCATCTTTTGCCAATATCGGTTTGTTGATAGATAGGGAAAAGTTTGAAAAGACATTGGACAGTTTATATTTTGGCAAAGATTTGCCTGTTGATTTCCCAACAAAAAAGAGCAGTATTTCTGAAAAAATAAAAGAAAATGACAGTGCTATGATACAGACTGTAATCGGTCAGGGAGTATCGCAGATAACGCCGCTGCATGTTTCTATGATAACCGCCATGATAGCCAATAATGGTGAGATGATGGTTCCTTATACCATTGAGCGCGTCGAAACAGCAGATGGAAATTTGATAAAGCAATATGCACCAAAATCCTTGGGACAGCTTATTACTCAGGAAGAAGCGGCTGCATTACAGGAAATAATGTCTGCCGTAGTGGAAGAGGGAACCGGAACCCGTTTACGTGGACAGTCCTATAGCGCTGCCGGAAAAACAGGGTCTGCAGAATATAATTCTGCTTCTGACTCTCATGCATGGTTTACAGGATATACCTATAATACCGATCATCCGCTTCAAATTACTGTTATTATGGAAGGAGCAGGTTCTGGCGGTGAATATGCTGTGCCTGTTGCAAGAAGAGTTTTAGACCGATATTATGGTGAAATTGAATAATCAGTATTGTTATTTTAATTAAATTTTTTTATTTGTGTAAGAATACTTTGTAATTTTTGGCAAATGGGTGTATATTAGTATTAGGTATAATTTGTGTATAGTCAAATTACTAAGTAAAATGTAAAAGGGGGCCGAAAAATGCTTAACCGCTTATTTGGAAATTACCTGATAGAAAAACAAATGATGACCAATGAACAACTAAATGAATTTCTTCCGGTTGCAAAAGATCTAAAGGCTGAAGTAGAGACAATCGCTATTATTACCAAAGCCTTGACACCGCTGGCTGTGGAGGAACTTTTAAGTAAGTTGGACAAGGGAAGCGAACGTTTTGGTGAGACAGCAATTGAAGCTGGATATCTCACAGATGAAAAGCTGGATCAGCTGCTTACGTATCAATCAAATGTTTTTATGAAATTTATTCAGAGTCTTTTGGACAAGAATCTGATTCATCTAGGACAGATTACAGCGCTTCTTGACGATTTTCAGCAGTGCAGAAACTTTGATGATGCACAGATGAGTTCATTGATTCATGATGATTTGGAAGAATGTATTAATATTTTTGTTCCTTTGAAGTCGATGCGTCTTAAATCACTGACCCTGACGCTTGTGCAATCAATGCGCAGACTGATTGACAGCGATATGTATCTGGAAAAAGCATATACTGCTTATTCACTGCAATTAGATTCCTATGCTTGCCAGACGGTATTTGGTGATATGCATGTGAAGCTGTATATTAGTGCACCTGAAGATGGTCTGCTTGCCATAGCAAATCATTTTACAGGTGCTGTTTATGAGAGCGTGAATGAAGATGCTTTGGACAATATTGGTGAATTTATCAACTGTGTGAATGGTCTGTTTGCTACGAATATGAGTTACGAAGACGTTTCCATTGATATGAGTTCACCAGAATATTCGTTAGACGGTCCATTCTTAAGTAATGAGAAATTATATGTAATTCCTATTCATGCAAATGGATATAGCTTTAAAGCAGTTTTGGAAGTATATGAGTAAATTATGCGCATCTTAAAAGGAGATTAAAATATGAGTACTGTTTTAGTAGTTGATGATTCGAAGACATCCAGAACGATGCTTCGTAATATTCTTGTTGCAAACGGCTATGAGGTAATTGGAGAAGCCGAAAATGGACAGGAAGGGTATGATAAATATTGTGAGCTTGAGCCGGATTTTGTAACACTTGACATCACAATGCCCGTAATGGATGGAATTGAAACACTTGTAAAAATAAAAGAATATGATGAGAATGCCAAGGTTATAATGGTAACAGCAGCAGGACAAAAAGGAAAGATGCTCGATGCTATCAAACTTGGAGCTGCCGAATTTGTTACAAAACCTTTTGAAACCGATCAAATTGTCAGCATTATTGAGAGCATCATATAGTCAGGTACGCACCATACAGGAGGAAACGCTATGATTCAAGCCACTAGCTGTGGGGGCGTGGTCATTTTCAGAGGGAAAATTTTGCTTCTATACAAAAATTTCAAAAACAGATATGAAGGTTGGGTTTTGCCAAAAGGAACTGTTGAAAGCGGTGAAAAACATGTAGAAACTGCCCTTCGTGAGGTTTTTGAAGAGTCAGGCGTAAAAGCTACTGTAATGAAATACATTGGAAAAAGTGAATATTCCTTTAATGTACCCCAGGATTATGTAGAAAAGGAAGTCCATTGGTATTTGATGATGGCTGATAATTATTATAGCAAACCACAGCGCGAAGAATTTTTTGTTGATTCAGGATATTATAAATATCATGAAGCCTATCATCTTCTCAAATTTTCAAATGAGAAGCAAATATTAGAACAGGCTTATCAGGAATATTTAAGTCTTAGAAAAAACAAACAATGGATAAAGCCACGTTAACGCGTATCAAAAGAAGGTCGTAGAAGACCTTCTTTTTAAATAGTTTGTAATATTTGCAATGTTGTGCTAGAATATGGTAGTATCTAATAATCATATTGTTATTCAAATAAAAAACGAATGCAACAGAAATAGAGGGGATTATAATGCGCTTTTACAAAAAATTATATATCAGCCCTTCATTGAAGAAAACCCGCGGCAAAATCGTGTGGAAACTTCGGACCGGCCGCCCGCAGCCAACAATATACATTATAGCGCTGGCAAAAAACAGAGATTTACTCGAAATATATCATAGTGGAATATTAAAACAAAAGTATTATAAAAAGAGAAAAAATACTCCATTTATTGTTGGAATCGCGGAAGGATACAGTGGGGCAGTTGATTTGGTCATGGACATGATCCAAGATGTATATTGCGCTACCGGAGAATATGATGTAAAATCATATTTTGCAGCGGTTCAAAAGAGCACTAAAAATTATGTAAAGTAAGGGGAGCTTATGATATCTGTATTATTAATAATATTAAAGATAATCGGAATCTCGATACTTGTTATTCTTGGATTGATTTTATTGATATTGCTGCTTGTACTTTTTGTTCCCGTGCGGTATCGTGCAAAAGGAACCTATTTAGACAGCAGCCCTTCTGTTGAAGCAAGAGTGACATGGCTTTTGCATATTGTATCCATAAAGGCATCTTATTGCAAAGGAAACGCATTGCATATATACTTGAAGTTGTTTGGTCTTTCTATCTATGATAATCTGAAACCAGATAAGGGAAAAGCAAAGAATAAAAAAACGAAATTAACAAAGAATAAATCTAAACATTCTGGAGAAATACAAGCAGCATCGACAGATACGAACGATTTGCTGGAAGAAGAATCCAGCGAATCAGAAGAAAATATATTTGAAGATTCTGCAACAGAATATCCAATAATAACGGATAATGAAACTTCTGACATTGATTTAGAAACAAAACAAAGTCAAAAAGAAAGTATTTTTCAGAAAATTAAGCGTTTTTTCGCAAATATTTTGAATTTTTTTAAAAATATAAAGTTCACAATTCAAAAAATATGTGATACAATAGTAAAAACAAAAAGTAACATAAAGTATTACCTTGAATTATTGCAGCTTGAAAGCACGAAACGAGCAATATTTTCGTGTAAAAAGCAAATACAAAAAATTATAAAAAAATTAGCTCCTAGAAAATATCAAGTAAATCTTCATCTTGGTTTTGAGGACCCAGCTACAATGGGTGAAGTACTTGCTGTATGGGGAATGTTTTATCCATGGCATCAGGGCAAAATTGATATCAAACCAGAATTTGATACGGCGGTCATAGAGGGAAACTTTGTATTGAAAGGCCATATCAGTGTGTTTGTTTTTGCTCAGGCAGCATGTATTTTATTTTTTAATAAGGATATAAAACGTTTGATAAAGCAATTAAAACATAAAATATAAGTTTATTTGGAGGTTTAGTATGTCTGAAAACAATTTTAATGAGGTTGTAAATTCCATGATGCAGGGAATGGAAAGTTTCCTTTCTTCCAAAACAGTAGTAGGAGAGCCCACACAGGCTGGGGATACTACAATAATCCCTTTGGTTGATGTTACATTTGGAGTTGGCGCAGGAGCCTCCTCACAGGAAAAGAAAAGTGGTGGCGCTGGCGGAATGACTGGCAAGATGTCTCCAAGTGCAGTTCTTGTCATTAAAAATGGTCAGGTACGGCTGGTAAACATCAAAAATCAGGATACAATCAATAAAATAATTGATATGGTACCAGATATTATTGATCGTTTTTCGTCCAAAAAAGATAATATGCCAAGTGATGATGATGTAATCAATACTGCATTTCCTGAAAAGGAATAAATATATTCTGCAATCTATGCATATAATTTAAAAAGATATGCCGGGGTATTATTTGTATGTGCAAACTTTTAGGTTACACCATATTTTGGATTGCAGTCGGCATGCTTTTCATGTTAATTATAGGAAATACATGGGTTGGACTGATACTTATTGCGATTTTTGTTGTTGCAGGGTATTGTCTGTTCAATTGTAAATAAAACAAAGGCACTTATGTTTTTAAATTCAAAGGGGAGTATTAATATGTTCGACTTTGATGAAGCGCTTGTGAAGGCTGAATCACCTGATGATATTAAAAAGATGAAAGTTTGGATGTTTAAAGAACAGGTCAAAATTCAGTCAAGACAAGAAGAACTTCAAGAATTCAACCGTGAACTTCAGGATTTAAAAAGGTCCCTAGAGCGGGCGAGAACTTCGATTGAAATACGGGAGAAAACGATAAAAAAGCGTTTCGAGGACAATGAAGTATTTATAGCAAAAAAACAAAAAATAATCGAAAATGCGTATCATCAATTAGCTTTAGACAGAAAAGCGCTGGAATGTGAACGCCTGAATTTTGAACATGAAAAAAGCAAATACAGGCGTCAACGGATGTCAGGAGTTAAAACAAGCCATCAGCAGCATGAATTGGGCGCTTATGATGGGACAAGTTTTTTTAGAGGTGTTGACAGTGAGTTGGCGCTTCGGAAACGATATAAAGAATTGTTGAAAATATTTCATCCTGATAATAAATGTGGTGATACCAAAACGTTGCTGCGTATACAAACAGAATATGAAAGTATTAGAAGTCAGTACTACGAAAGTTAGATAGTAGTGCTGACTTTTTGGCTTTATAGAAAATAGCGAATAACCCATTGAAACAAAAGTAGGTGTTTGCACGATTAAAAGAGGAACAAGAACCTGTCCCTCTTTTAATATGTGTGTTTATAACGTTTTTAACTATGCTCTTTCAACAGCTCCAGAACGCAGACATCTTGTGCAGACATGCATTCTCTTAGCAGCTCCGTTTATTTTGCATTTTACACTTCTTACATTTGAATTCCAAATTGCATTGGATCTTCTATGAGAATGGCTTACGTTATTACCGAAATGAACGCCTTTGCCACAAATATCACATTTTGCCATCGTTAGCACCTCCTTAACGAAACTAAGTCATGCGACTCACAACATTTGTATCTTATCAAAAAAAGAAACATTTGGCAAGCTCTTTTGACAAAATAAAAATATTTTTTGTCGCCCCTGTAAAAATCTGTTAAAATATGTGTTTCTTTTTTCCAGAAAAACGGTTATAATAGTATAGATTATTTAAAAAATATAAAACAGTGTCTCACAGGAAGGGAACAGTTCAAGGAACGGACGCTGATGCGGACGAGGATTGAACTAGCACCCGTTTACTGAATGTGAGACGCGGAACTTGAAAAACAGCGTCTCACAGGAAGGGAACAGTTCAAGGAACGGACGCTGATGCGGACGAGGATTGAACTAGCACCCGTTCACTGAATGTGAGACGCGGAACTTGAAATAGGGAGGATTTCTATGAAAGGATCTATGAATACTCATATGGGCAATATCTATATTGATACAGAGGTTATCGCCCAGTATGCCGGAAGCGTGGCAGTTGAGTGCTTTGGCATCGTTGGAATGGCCTCTGTAAATGTAAAAGATGGTTTGGTTAAGCTACTAATGAAAGAAAGTATTACACATGGAATATCAGTCAATATAGTGAACAATAAATTGATTCTTGATTTTCATGTAATTGTAGCATATGGCGTAAGCATTGTCACAGTATGCGACAATTTAATTCATAATGTGAAGTACAAAGTTGAAAAATTTACAGGTCTCGAAATCGAAAAAATCAACATCTTTGTTGAAGGCGTTCGAGTAATTGATTAAGGAGGATTTTTGAAGTGGGATTGAATGTAATCAACGCTAAAATGCTTTCGAAGATGTTTCTTGCTGGAGCTAAGAACTTAGAGCAGAAAAAGGAATGGATAAATGAATTGAATGTTTTTCCAGTTCCAGATGGTGATACTGGCACCAATATGTCAATGACAATTATTTCTGCTGCAAAAGAAGTTGCTGCGATAGAAAATCCAGATATGGTTTCTATTTCAAAGGCAATTTCTTCTGGATCGCTTCGGGGTGCCAGAGGAAACTCCGGTGTCATACTGTCACAGCTTTTCAGAGGCTTTACAAAGGTTATCAAAGAGTATGATGAGCTGAATGTAGCAATTATTGCTTCTGCGTGCGATAAGGCTGTAGAAACCGCATATAAAGCGGTTATGAAGCCAAAGGAAGGAACTATCCTGACAGTCGCCAAGGGAGCGGCAAAAAGAGCAAATGATCTTGCTATGGCAGGAGAAAAAGATCTTGAAGTATTTATTCGAGAAATTATCAAAGAATCGGAGATAGTTCTTGCTCAAACTCCTGAGATGCTTCCTGTATTAAAGCAAGCAGGGGTTGTTGATTCCGGCGGACAAGGGCTTGTAGAAGTATTAAAAGGAGCTTTTGATGCATTTCTTGGCAAAGAAATCGATCTTACAATAGATACTGGCTCTAAGTCCTCTGGTTCTGTTTCAGGCAGTTCGAAAAGTTCCACGATTGAAGCACAGGCAAACGCAGAGATAAAGTTCTGTTATTGTACACAATTTCTTATCATGCTAAACAAACCATTTAATATAAAGCAGGAGAATGATTTCAAGGAATATCTCTCAACCATCGGCGATTCTATTGTTGTTGTTGCAGATGATGAGATAGTGAAGGTGCATGTGCATACAAATGATCCTGGACTGGCGATGCAAAAGGCGCTGTTATTTGGAGCGCTTACTACCATCATTATCGAAAATATGCGTATTGAGCGTGATGAAAAAGTATCTGATATGATGGAAAAACAAATGCAGAATTCAGAACTTCCGGTGAAAGCGTCTCTGGAAACAACACAGAAAACAGCCGCACTGGAACATAAACAAACCGGTTTTATAGCTGTCTCAATCGGAGAGGGCATGAATGAAATATTCCGTTCTCTTGGGGTCGATTATATTATTGAAGGCGGACAAACTATGAATCCGAGTACAGAAGACATGCTGAATGCTATTGATAATGTCAATGCAGACAATATTTTTATTTTCCCGAACAACAAAAATATTATTCTTGCAGCAAATCAGGCAAAACAGTTAACTTCTGACAAAAATATTATTGTGATTCCTACCAAAACAGTTCCACAAGGAATCACAGCGGTTATCAATTATGTTCCTGATATTTCTGTCGAAGAAAATGAAGCAGTGATGTCACAAGAGGTTCAGAACGTCGCAACAGGACAGGTCACTTATGCAGTACGCGATACAATGATTGACGATAAAGAGATTCACCAAGGTGACTTTATGGGAATTGGAGACAAAGGAATCCTATCCGTAGGTACTGACCTGCAAACAGTTGCTTTTGAAATGATCAAAGAAATGATGCATGAAGACCATGAACTGATAAGTATTTATTATGGAGATATTATCAAAGAAGAGCAGGCAAATCAGTTAGCTGATAAAGTGCGGGCAACGTTTGGAAGCTGTGATGTAGAACTTCAGTTTGGAGGACAGCCAATTTATTCATATATTGTTTCGGCTGAATAAAAACAGTCAGCTTTATGATCACATACGGAAAGAATGGGGATGCTCATGCAATTATCAGACCCAATAACAGCGATTAGTGGCATTGGAGAAAAAACTGCTGCATATTATCATAAATTAAATATCAATACAATTCATGATTTGATAACACATTATCCAAGAGATTATGAAAAATGGTGTGATATTGTAAATATTGGAGAATTGCAAGTTGATCATATCCATGCAATCCGTGCAGTGGCAGTCAGTGCACCGCAAACAGCCCACATACGTAAAAATATGTCTGTTACAACACTTCGTGTCAAAGATGCAAGCGGTACATGTGATATTATTTACTTCAATATGCCTTATATTAAAAACAGTATTTTTGTAGGAAAACAATATATTTTTCGAGGACGTGTTATATTAAAAAATAATAGAATTACTATGGATCAGCCCAAACTTGTCAGTCCTCATGAGTTTGCGCAGAATGTTGGCAGACTTGTACCTGTATATCCTGTTACAAAGGGACTTTCTATCGCTGCGATAACAAAAGCGATGCGATCCGCTATGAATGGATTAGATCTGGATAATGACTATATTCCAGAGCCACTCCGTAAGAAATATCATTTGCCTGATTTAAAATCAGCATTGTATGGTATCCATTTTCCGGAGAATCATGACAGAATGACAATATCAAGAAAACGTCTTGTATTTGAAGAATTTCTGTTCTTTATAATATCCATAATGATTTTAAGGGATATGGCAACGCAGGAGATTAATGATGCTCCGATGATACGTATAGATGCCTGTCAGGATCTAATTGAAACGCTTCCGTATAAGCTTACAGATGCACAGAAAAAAGTTTGGACTGAAATAGAGTCGGATATGTGTTCCACTCATTTGATGAACAGACTTGTTCAGGGAGATGTCGGTTCTGGTAAAACGATTATTGCTGTTTTGGCGGTATTCATGTGTGTTATGAATCATCATCAGGCTGCTTTTATGGTTCCCACAGAAGTACTTGCCAAACAGCATTATGAATCGGTGCTGGAGCTTATAGAACAATATAACTTGCCATTAAAGCCTGTTCTTTTGACGGGATCACTGACTGCAAAAGAAAAACGCAGAGTGAAAGAGCGTATTATTTTAGGTACTTGTAATGTTATCTTTGGAACACAGGCATTGATACAAGAAGATGTAGATTTTTATGATTTGCGTTTGGTTGTTATGGATGAGCAGCATCGGTTTGGTGTAAAGCAGCGTGAAACGCTGGCCCAAAAAGGTATTCAACCGCATATACTTGTTATGAGTGCAACCCCAATTCCAAGAACGCTTGCTCTTATTTTGTATGGTGATTTGGATATTTCTGTTATAGATGAACTTCCGGCAAACAGACTTCCTATTAAAAACTGTGTTGTTAATACAGATTATCGAAAAAAAGCATACGAATTTATTGCGAAAGAAGTAGCAAACGGAAGACAAGCCTATGTGATATGTCCTATGGTTGAGGCAAACGAAGAGTTAATGGGCGATCAGCCTGTTTTGGAAAATGTTGTTGACTATACGCAAAAATTGAAAGATGCACTGCCTGAAACAGTACGAATAGCGTTTCTTCATGGACAGATGAATCCAAAAGCAAAAAATTATATTATGGAAGAATATGCGGCACATCATATTGATGTACTGGTTTCTACTACAGTTATTGAAGTTGGCATCAATGTTCCAAATGCTACTGTAATGCTTGTCGAAAATGCAGAACGATTTGGACTTGCACAGCTTCATCAGCTTAGAGGCCGTGTTGGACGTGGAAAAGAACAGTCTTATTGCATATTTATTTCTTCGACCAGTCAGAATGACACAATGGAGCGGCTCCAGGTTTTAAATCGATCCAATGATGGATTCTTTATTTCCTCTGAGGATATGCGGCTTAGAGGTCCTGGTGATTTGTTTGGCATCCGCCAAAGCGGACAATTCCAATTTCAGCTTGGCGATATTTATCAAGATGCTAAGATTCTACAGGATGCCCAAAACTGTGCTTCTGAATTATATACCGCTTATGTAAGCCATAATAAAACACCCATTGATGCGCATATACCTTTTTGGACGTATTTTGAGGAGAATATGGCTTCGGGCGTTGACTTTGTGAACATTTAAGAATAAACTGAAATCATGAAATTCCTGCACCTCGTCAGGCTGCATGGAAAATATAATAGCAGGGAGATAGATTTTATGTCGAAAATAGCAGTTGTTACAGATAGTAACAGTGGCATTACACAGGCTGAAGCCAAAGAGCTTGGCATCAGGGTCCTGCCCATGCCTTTTACGATTGATGGCGAAACCTATTATGAAGAAATAACACTAAATCAAGAAGAGTTTTATCAAAAGCTTGCACAGAATTCAGATATTTCTACATCGCAGCCTTCACCAGAATCAATTATTGCAATTTGGGATGACCTTTTAAAGGATTATGAGGAAGTTGTGCATATTCCAATGTCTAGCGGTCTCAGTGGTTCTTGTCAGACTGCTTTGATGCTGGCACAGGATTATGAGAACAAAGTGCATGTAGTAAACAATCAGCGAATCTCTGTCACACAGAAACGCTCTGTATATGACGCGATATCACTTGCTGAAAAGGGCAAAAGTGGTAGTGAAATCAAAGAAATACTGGAAAAAGACAAGTTTAATTCCAGTATCTATATTATGATAGATACCCTTTATTATTTGAAAAAGGGCGGAAGAATCACACCTGCAGCGGCAGCGCTTGGGACACTGCTACGTTTGAAGCCGGTTCTTCAGATACAAGGAGAAAAACTAGATGCGTTTGCAAAAGCAAGAACGGTTAATCAGGCAAAATCAATTATGATCAACGCGATTAAAAATGACATTGAGAAACGTTTCGGAGGCATTTCACCAGATAATCCAATTTATCTAGCAATCGCACATACGCAAAATGAGGAAGCAGCGAATCTATTTAAAGAAGAACTTCAGGCACAACTTCCCGATTATCCCATTACAGATATCGATCCGTTGTCACTTAGTGTATCCTGTCATATTGGTCCTGGTTCCCTGGCTGTAACATGCTGTAAAAAACTGATATAAATTCAAAGAAACATAAAAATTAAGTGCATAATGTACCATCGCCAGTACAGTATGCACTCAATTTTTTCTTTATAGGAAAGTGAGAATACAAAAAATCATTAATATAAAAAGACTAATTGTTTCTTAAACCAATGCTGCGGTAATGATAGCCATTGAATAAACCTCAATCGCATTGCATCCACGGGAAAGGTCGTTAACGGGAGCATTTAACCCCAGGAGAATTGGTCCATAAGCTTCAAAATTACCCATTCTTTGAGCAATTTTGTAACCCATGTTGCCGGAACTAAGATCTGGGAAAATAAAGGTATTTGCATGTCCAGCTACCTGAGATTTCGGACATTTTGTACGTGCTACACGAGGAGATACGGCTGAGTCAAACTGAAGTTCACCTTCGATTGGCGTCATTGGGAATTTTGCTTTAGCTTTGATTGCAGCATTTCTCATTTTTTCTACATCAGGACCTTTTCCGGAACCAAGTGTAGAGTAGCTTAAAAATGCAACCTTAGGATCAACACCAAATATTTTTGCACATTCAATCGTCTCTCCACAGATTTCAACAAGTTCGTCTTCTGTAGGATTAATATTGATTGCGCAGTCACTCATCGCCAAAACTTCATTTTCGCCGGTAGCACCAGGACGAACCAGAATAAAACATGAGGATACAATATTGTTTCCTGGTTTTGTCTTGATAATTTGCAGTGCCGGACGAACTGTATCAGCAGTAGAATATGTAGCACCGCCAAGAAGAGAGTCAGCCACACCCATTTCAACAAGCATAGTACCAAAATAATTTGGCTGTTCTAGGATTTTTCTTGCCTCTTCGGGAGTCATTCCCTTACCTTTCCTAAGTTCGCAGAATCTTTCAACCATTTCATCAAAACGATCATAATGTTTACAGTCTATGATCTGTGCACCACGGATATTGTAGCCTGCTTCTTCGGCTGCCATTAATACCTCTTCTTCGTTACCAACAAGAATAGGGTGAAGGAAGCTGCTTGCCAATAAACGAGAAGCTGCCTCAAGAATACGTGGGTCACAGCCCTCCGTAAATACAATTGTTTTAGGGTTTTTCTTTAGTTGATCGATCATAGTACCAAATCCATACATCATATAAAATTATCCTTCCTTTTCCTTTGATATTTTTTGATTTGCAGATCATCTATGAAAGCGTTTACACCATGATGTTTATTGAATTCTCTCGCATTTCTATTTACTATTGTATACAAATTTTATACATTTGCAATGCTTGTTTCAAAATAAGTGCAGAGAAATTTATTTTTTATTAAAATATTACAAAAATGTATGTTCGAAAATTTGTTCAAAAATATTTGCAATCTGAAAAAGTTGTGTTATGATAGAAAGGTGTTCATTAATTATAAAATATATAAAATTATAGAAAGGCATGGTTGTTCAATGGCAAAGTCAGAAAACAATACCTATGACGCCTCTAGTATAACAGTCCTGGAAGGACTTGAGGCTGTCAGAAAAAGGCCAGGCATGTATATTGGAAGTGTCTCAACAAAGGGCCTAAATCATTTAATATATGAAATTGTAGATAATTCCGTAGATGAGCATCTAGCAGGCGTATGCAGTGAAATTCGAGTAACGCTTGAGAAAGATGGTTCCGCCACAATCTCAGATAATGGCCGGGGTATTCCTGTCGGTATGCATCAGAAGGGAGTCAGTGCAGAGAGAATCGTTTTTACAACGCTTCATGCAGGCGGTAAATTTGATAACAATGCATACAAAACCAGCGGTGGACTTCATGGAGTAGGTTCTTCTGTCGTAAACGCGCTTTCTACACAGCTTACCGTTACAGTGAAAAGCAATGGCTTGATTCATCAGGATAAATATGAATATGGAAATCCGGTGGTTGAGCTTGTAAATGGCCTGCTGCCTGTTATCGGCAAAACAAAGGAAACAGGTACTACGATTAATTTTACACCAGATCCATCTATTTTTGACAAGACCTGGTTTAAAGCAGAAGATGTAAAAAGCAGGCTTCATGAAACAGCTTATTTGAATCCCAAACTTACAATTATTTTTTCTGATAAGCGCGGAGAAGAACCAGAAACGATTACATATTTTGAGCCAGAAGGAATTGTAGGATATGTGAAAGACCTGAACAAAAACAAAGAAGCTCTGCATGATATTATCTATTTTTCTGGAGTAAGTGAAGACATTACCGTAGAATGTGCTTTTCAGTATATCAATGAATTTCATGAAAATGTACTTGGGTTCTGCAACAATATTTATAATGCAGAGGGCGGAACGCATCTGACAGGTTTCAAGACTATGTTTACTAGCGTGATCAATAATTATGCACGGGAACTAAACATATTGAAGGAAAAAGATGTAAACTTTACTGGGGCAGATGTGCGGAATGGTATGACGGCCGTTGTTTCCATCAAACATCCTGCGCCTAGATTTGAGGGACAGACCAAGACAAAGCTTGATAATCAGGATGCTGCGAAATCTGTCAGCAAAGTGACAGGAGATGAGGTTACGCGTTATTTTGACAGAAATGTTGAAGTGCTCAAAAACGTGATATCCTGTGCAGAAAAAGCAGCAAAAATACGTAAGACAGAAGAAAAAGCAAAAACCAATATGCTTACAAAGCAAAAGTTTTCTTTTGATTCTAATGGTAAATTGGCAAATTGTGAATCAAAAGATTCCAGCAAGTGCGAGATATTTATTGTGGAGGGGGACTCTGCAGGAGGAAGTGCAAAAACAGCTCGCAACAGAAATTATCAGGCAATTCTTCCTATTCGCGGAAAGATTCTAAATGTTGAGAAAGCCAGCATTGACAAAGTTCTTGCAAATGCGGAAATCAAAACAATGATCAATGCGTTTGGTTGTGGATTTTCGGAAGGATATGGCAATGATTTTGATATTTCAAAGCTTCGGTACGACAAAATTGTTATTATGACAGATGCGGATGTAGACGGCGCCCACATCGATACATTGCTTTTAACGCTATTTTATCGCTTTATGCCGGAATTAATATTTGAAGGACATGTTTATATCGCAATGCCGCCTCTCTACAAAGCAATGCCTGCAAAGGGGAAAGAACAGTATCTTTATGACGATAAAGCTCTTGAAAAATATCGCAAAACGCATAAAGGTGCGTTTACATTGCAGCGATACAAAGGTCTTGGTGAGATGGATGCTGAACAGTTGTGGGAAACGACATTGAACCCCGAAACTAGAATGCTCAAACAGATAGAAATTGAAGATGCAAGAATGGCGTCCGAAGTAACAGAATTATTGATGGGCACAGATGTATCGCCAAGACGTACATTTATTTATGAGCACGCTACAGAAGCAGAACTTGATGTTTAAAGGAGTATAGTTACAGATGGAAGAAAGAATTATAAAAACCGAATACTCAGAAACTATGCAGAGGTCTTTTATTGATTATGCTATGAGCGTTATTATTGCAAGAGCCCTGCCAGATGTCAGAGATGGGCTAAAACCTGTTCAACGGCGTACCTTGTATGATATGCATGAGCTTGGCATACGATATGACCGTCCTTATAGAAAGAGTGCTCGTATTGTAGGTGATACGATGGGTAAATATCATCCTCATGGCGACAGTTCTATATATGATGCACTGGTAGTACTTACCCAGGATTTCAAAAAGGGAATTCCACTGATTGACGGGCATGGAAACTTTGGCAACATCGAAGGTGACGGCGCCGCTGCCATGCGATATACAGAGGCGAGACTGCAAAAGATTTCGCAGGAAGCGCTGCTTGCAGATCTTGATAAGAATGTTGTGGATTTCATACCCAATTTTGATGAGACAGAAAAAGAACCAAGTGTGCTCCCTTGTAAGTTTCCTAATCTTTTGGTAAATGGTTCTGAAGGAATTGCGGTAGGTATGGCTACCAGCATTCCCCCTCACAATCTTGGTGAAGTCATAGATGCCACAAAAGCATACATGATGAATGAAAATATCACCACAAAAGAATTGATGAAATATATCAAAGGTCCTGATTTTCCTACAGGCGGTATAGTCTGCAATAAAGATGATTTGTTGTCAATCTATGAGACAGGCGCTGGTAAAATCAAAATCCGCGGAACGGTCAACGTAGAAAAAGCCAAAGGCGGAAAATTAAATCTCGTAATAACAGAAATTCCATATACCATGATTGGCGCCAATATTGGCAAATTTCTGCAGGATGTCGCTTCTTTATATGAACAGAAAAAAGCGCCTGAAATTCTTGATATTTCCAATCAGTCTTCAAAAGAGGGCATACGAATTGTAATAGAACTCAAAAAAGATACAGACGTAGAAAACTTTAAAAATCTGCTTTACAAAAAGACGCGGCTTGAGGATACATTTGGTGTCAATATGATCGCGATAGCAGACGGAAGGCCGGAAACATTAGGATTAAGGAGCATTATTGCAAGAAATGTTGCGTTCCAATATGAAGTTGCAACCCGCAAATATACAACACTGTTAAATAAAGAATTAGAAAAAAGAGAAATTCAGGAAGGCTTAATCCGTGCCTGCAATATTATTGACCTTATTATTGAAATTCTGCGTGGTTCCAAAGATAGGGCAATGGTGAAAAACTGCCTGACAGATGGTGTGACAAAAGGGATTAAATTCCGTTCCAAAGAATCCACAATCATGGCACAACAGTTAAATTTTACAGAACGGCAGGCAAATGCGATTCTTGATATGCGTTTGTATAAACTGATTGGATTAGAAATCGAAGCACTTATGAAAGAAAACGAAGAAACAAACGCTAATATCTATAAATATGAAGACATTCTTGAGCGGCGAGATGCCATGGCACAAGTTATTATACAGGAACTTGATGCTTTGAAAAAAGAGTATTCCAGAAAAAGAAAAACACATATTGAAAACGCACAGGAGGCAGTTTACGAGGAGAAAAAACCAGAAGATATGGACGTTATTTTCCTTATGGACAAGTTTGGATACTGCAAGACAATTGATATGCCTACCTATGAAAGAAACAAAGAAGCCGCTCATGCGGAATTTAAGTATGTTGTAAAATGCCGAAATACGGGAAGAATTTGTCTCTTTACAAATACAGGACAGCTTCATACAATAAAAACAGCAGATATTCCTTTCGGAAAGTTCAGAGATAAGGGACTTCCTGCCGATAATATAAGTAACTACAATTCTTCCAGTGAGAATATTATTACAATTGCCAGCCAGTCTGAATTAAATTTGTACCGATTATTGTTTATTACAAGGCAGGGCATGTGCAAAATTGTAAGCGGTGGGGAGTTTGATGTTGCCAAGCGAACAGTGGCGTCCACAAAACTAGGCGAAGATGACACATTGATTGACATTCAAATTGTGACAGAACATCAGCATATTATTCTTCAAAGTAAAGACGGCTATTTCCTTCGTTTTGATGTGGATGAAATTTCAGAACTGAAAAAGACTGCCCTTGGTGTGAGGGGTATGCGGCTTGAAAATAATGATTATATCGAAAATGTGTACTACTGTTTACCTGGTTCCGATGGTTCAATTGAATATAAAAATAAAAAAATTGAATTAAAAAGGATAAAATTAAATAAAAGAGATACAAAAGGCACCAAGATTAGGGTATAATCAAAAAGAACCGTTTTAAGAAAAAGATTTTAGGAAGCGAGTGAATTAGTAAATGATGAGAGTGATTGCTGGAACAGCCCGGCGCCTTTTGCTAAAAGCGCCAGAGGGATTAGATACCCGTCCTACAACGGACAGAATCAAAGAGACATTGTTTAATATGCTGATGCCATATTTATCAGGAGCTGTATTTATCGACCTTTTTTCAGGGAGTGGTGCGATTGGAATTGAAGCGTTAAGCCGCGGAGCCAAAAAGGCTTATTTCGTAGAAAATAATCAGAAAGCAATTGCTTGTATCACGGAAAATATAGAGCATACACATTTTTCGGACAAGTCTGTTATCCTGAAACAGGACGTTTTTTCAGCACTGAAAGGAAGCATAACAGATGTTGCTGCTGATATCATATTTCTCGATCCGCCATATAACCAGGCATATGAAAAAAAGGTTTTAGAGATGTTGAGGGAGTCTCCTTATGTGAATGAGGATACGCTCATTGTTGTGGAAACATCTCTTGAAACATCATTTGATTATGTAAAAGAATTCGGTTTTGCTGTTGAAAAAGAGAAACGATACAAAACAAATAAACATATTTTCATTAGAAGGGGATGAAGTTTTCATACAGGAATCACAAGAAATGGGGGAGTACTATGAATGCTGCAATTTACCCGGGTAGTTTTGACCCGTTAACTCTTGGACACCTTGATGTTATTAAACGTGCATCACAAATGTTTGATACATTAACTGTGAGTGTTTTGGATAATAAAGCGAAGAATGCGTTGTTTTCTGTTGAAGAACGTGTTAGTATCTTAAGAAGGGCTACAGAAGATCTACAAAATGTGACTGTTGATTCGTTTAATGGTCTTTTAATTGACTATGCAAAACAAAAAGATATTCACATTTCAGTTCGTGGTTTGCGCGCTATCACAGATTTTGAATACGAACTGCAAATCGCCCAGACAAACAGAAAATTGTCAAATGGGAAACTAGACACAGTATTTCTGACTACAAGCCTTGAGTATGCATATCTTAGTTCTTCAAGTGTGAAGGAAATTGCTTCGTTTAATGGAGATATTTCGCAGTGTGTACCGGATTTTGTAGTTGAGCTTGTATATAAGAAATTTAATAATATAGAGAGATAATTGATTATAAGAACAAAAGGTTGGAGGAGTAATATGAGTAGCAGAATAGAGCAGTTAATTGACGAAATTGAGGAGTACATAGATAACTGCAAGTACAAAGCATTTTCTACAGATGTGATTATGGTAAACAAGGCAGAAATTGATGATCTGTTACGTGAATTACGAATGAAAACTCCGGAGGAGATAAAACGTTACCAGAAAGTTATATCCAATAAAGAAGCTATTTTAAATGATGCCAAACAGAAAGCACAGAACCTTTTAAAAAATGCAGAAGTCCAGACAAATGAACTTGTCAGTGAACATGAGATTATGCAACAGGCATATTCGCAGGCAAATGAGATTGTTACCCTGGCAACAAAACAGGCACAGGAGATTCTTGATAATGCTATGATTGAAGCGAATGGCATGAAAACCGCAGCAATGCAATACACTGACAATATCTTAGCCAATCTTGAAAATATTTTAAAACAGTCTATTGAAATATCAACACGCGATTACAATACTTTGGTGGGAAATCTCAGAGAAATTGATAATGTTGTCACTGCAAATAGAGCGGAGCTTGTTCCCACAGAAGAAGCAAATGAACAGCAATCGGCTGAAGGTGATGGTACGAATAATATTAATGTAATTTAAAAATTGTGTATTTGAGATAGCCCACAGTTTTTCTGTGGGTTTATTCCGTTATAAAAGGATATATTTGAAATGAACTATAAACTGTAAAGAATGGAGATTGAATATGAAAAATATATTGAAAAAAATAACTTGTTTTATTTTGGCTGTTATATTGATGATATCTTGTTTTGCCATCGTTGATAATACACAGGCAAAAGCAGCAAAACCAATAGTAATAGTAATTGATCCAGGCCATGGCGGTTCTAACCTTGGAACCAATTATCTGCCAATCCCTGAAAAAACATATACAATGACGGTTGCATTGTATATGAAAGAGCAGCTTGAAAAATATCAAAATGTACAGGTTTATCTCACACATACACAGGATATTGATATGTCATTGGAAGAGCGTGCAGAATTTGCAGCAAATGTTCAGGCGGATTTTCTTCTATCACTCCATTTTAATATGTCTATTTCTCATATTTTATACGGAAGCGAGATATGGGTTCCGTCTACGGGGCAGCTCTACAGCCAAGGCGTTTCTATGGGAAATGAACTTCTGATGCAATTTGGAGAAATGGGGCTGTTTAATCGTGGAATCAAAACGCGAATAGGTAGTAAGGATACTGATTATTATGGAATCCTGCGCAATTGTTCTATTCGAAATATTCCTTCCGTCATTGTTGAACATTGCCATGTCGATAATATCAATGATGCTGCGTATATACAATCGCCCGAAAAATTGAAAGAATTTGGAGTGCGTGATGCAGAAGCTGTTGCCAGATATTTTGGCTTGGTTTCAAAAGATGGGCAGACAGATTACAGCAGCTATGCACCATTGGCTGTTCCTGTACCTGCAAGCCGTGTCTATAATGACGCAACACCGCCAGCGTTTGTTACTGCTAACCTTGTCAATTATGATAAAACAGGAAAATATGCTACGGTTGAGCTGACAGCAGTTGACGGAGAATCTCCGATTCAGTATTATTGTTTTTCTTATGATAATGGAGTTACTTGGTCCCCCTTACAGCCCTGGGATGCAAAGCAGTCAATGATAAGCGGAAATAATTCTATGACCGTCACAGTCAATATGGGCTATAGCCAAAAAGAAAGCCTGATTTTTAAAGTATATAATTTATATGATTTAAACACGGTGTCCAATACACTCCTTTTAAATTAAATTCTTTATTTGCACATATATGTCGTAATACAAAAATAATATCCTGCCGAAAGAACTGTAATCATTAATTTATGTTTTAAATAATAAATGATTGACAATCCTGATTTCTCTAGGAAACTGCTCGTCTGCATGATACAAGAGACACCCCCAAAACACAGCGCAGTCATAATCCAGAAAACCTTCTGATTCGGCAGGAGCGTTGTTGTATAGATAGCTTGAACTCCTCCAATAATTTCCAAAAAACTTGACAAAACGTGCTGCTTGTTGGCTGAAAATGGAATAAAGTCAAGAAAAATGCGAAATGCATTGGTAAAAGTTATATAACCGCCAAGAATAATGAGTGCTTGTGTATTGTCAATACACGATTTTTTCAATGTTGCTGCTAAAGAAAGTTTAGGACTCTCAAAATTGTGATTGAGAACATCTGTATGTATTATCTTTGTTTTTTTGCAGTAGATTCGGCCTAAAATAATGCCATATAACGCAGGAATTCCATACATTCCAAATACAAACGGTATTGTGTTTTGATATCCGCATTCATGTAATATAGGAATAATAATCCCCATGAAATAAGCTGGTCCGATATTATTGCAAAAAGCAAGGAGTGTCTCTGCTTCTGATTTACAGATTCTATTTTTTTCAAACAGGTCGCTTACAACTTTAGCGCCCATGGGAAATCCACAAAAAAATCCCATAAATATTGCATAAAGTCCAGAACTACTGTAGTGATAAACTTTTTTTAGTATCTTATTTAGGATATGTCCAAGTTCTAAGTCTGCTCCACTATATACCATGATAGAACTAATCATCATAAACGGAAATAGTGTTGGAACCATCTTGACTGCCCATTGGTACAAGCCTTCATAAGCATATTGAAATGTTCTGTCAGGGTTACTTAATATTACAATAATAAGCACTAAATAGACGAATGTTTTTCGTAACATATCAATACCTGTTTTTTTGTTTACTATATCTTATAGGAAATTTATATATTTTATGAATTGATGCCTCAAACCTAGCAATAAAAATTTAGGGAGATTTGAATGCGGCTGGATAAGTTTTTGTGTGATATGCAGCTTGGCACACGAAGTCAGGTAAAAGCGTATATCAAAAAAGGGACCGTTTCGGTCAATGGAACTGTTGTTAAAAATTTTGATTTTAAACTAGACGAAAACAACGATATCGTCACTTATTTGGACAAAGTCCTTACGTATCAAAATTTGTATTACTATATGCTTCATAAACCTGCTGGTGTAGTCACAGCTACAAAAGATACGCAGGAATCTACGGTAATGGATCTGCTTTCGGATGCACCCGGGAAAAATTTGTTTCCTATCGGAAGGCTTGACAAAGATACAGAGGGGCTTTTGCTCATTACAAATGATGGAGAACTTGCACACAATCTGCTTTCCCCCAAAAAACATGTACCAAAAACTTATTTTGCTGCATGTATGGGGATATTGACATTACAAAAAATCAAATTACTTGAAAACGGCGTTGATATTGGGGATACAGAATTAACGCATCCTGCTCATGTAAAACTGCTGTCGCAGGAAGCCGACACATATCACATAGAACTTACCATTACAGAGGGGCGTTTTCATCAAGTAAAGAGAATGATAGCAGCAATTGACGGTTCTGTGACCTACTTGAAACGGATTTCGATGGGAGGGCTTTGTCTGGACGCTGCGTTGCCCAAAGGTGCATACAGACCGCTTAACGAAAAAGAAATATATGATTTGAAACAGTTAAATAATACGCGCTAATGGATTCGTAGCGTTTGTTTGTGTTTTAAATAGAGGAGGGCAGATAAATTGTCACTTGCAAATGGTTTTCTTCCTACAACAATGGAGGAAGTTCAAGAACTTGGAATAGAACAACTCGATTTTATTTATGTTTCTGGCGATGCTTATGTGGATCATCCATCTTTTGGCCCTGCGATTATCACACGTGTGCTTCATGCGCATGGCTATCATGTTGGCATAATTGCTCAGCCAGACTGGAAAAATGATGACAGCATTACAGTTTTGGGAACACCACGACTTGGATTTTTGGTTTCTTCAGGGAATATGGATTCTATGGTAAATCATTATTATGTTTCCAAAAAGCATCGGGAAACAGATGCTTATACACCAGGCGGCGTACCATATAAAAGACCCGATCATGCTACAGTTGTGTACAGCAATCTCATACGCAGAAAATACAGAACAATACCGATTATTATTGGTGGTATTGAAGCAAGCCTCCGACGCATGGCGCATTATGATTACTGGTCAAACGCATTTAAACGTTCTATTCTGCTTGACAGCCAAGCGGATTTGATATCCTATGGTATGGGTGAAAAATCAATTGTTGAGATAGCAGACGCCCTAAACAGCGGTATTTCTGTCAAAGATTTGTCTTTTATTGCAGGAACTGTTTACAAAACAAAAGACATCTCCAATATTTATGATTATGAGCTTTTACCCGCATATGATGATATGGTATCTGAGAAATCATTGTATGCGAAAAGCTTTAAGATACAACATGATAATACAGATCCATATAATGGAAAAGTATTGATTGAGCCTTATCCGAACGGGGTATTTGTTGTTCAAAATATTCCGCAGCCGCCACTTACTACACAAGAAATGGACGATATTTATGCGCTTCCATATCAAAGAACTTATCATCCTTCTTATGAAAAAGAGGGTGGTGTTCCAGCAATTGCAGAGATCAAATTTTCACTTATCAGCAATCGGGGATGCTTTGGCGGCTGTAATTTTTGTGCACTTACGTTTCATCAGGGACGAATCATACAAGTCAGAAGTCATGATTCAATAGTAGCGGAGGCAAAACTCATCACACAGGATAAGGATTTCAAAGGTTATATCCATGATGTAGGCGGCCCAACAGCAAATTTCCGCCATCCATCTTGTCAAAAGCAACTTCAGGCGGGTGTATGCAAACACAGACAATGCCTGTGTCCCAAACCTTGCCCCAATCTTTCAGTTGACCATTCTGACTATTTATCGCTTTTACAAAAGCTTAGACAGCTTCCAAATGTCAAAAAAGTATTTGTTCGTTCTGGAATACGGTTTGATTATCTTTTACTTGATAAAAACGATTCTTTTTTCAAAGAGCTTGTAGAACATCATGTCAGTGGACAACTCAAAGTGGCACCAGAACATATTTGCAATACCGTTCTTCAAAAAATGGGCAAACCTGAAAATTCGGTATATGAGGCTTTTACTGAGAAATTTCGCAGACTAAATCAGAAAATTGGCAAGAATCAGTTTCTTGTACCATATCTGATGTCTTCGCATCCTGGTTCTACACTCAAAGAAGCAGTCGCACTTGCAGAATATTTGAGAGATATTGGTTATATGCCGGAACAAGTACAGGATTTTTATCCAACACCGTCAACGATGTCAACCGTCATGTACTATACAGGTATCGATCCTGTTTCTATGAAGTCTGTTTACGTCTGCAAAAACCCTCATGAAAAAGCTATGCAGAGAGCTCTGATTCAATATCGTAATCCCAAGAATTATGAGCTTGTACGTGAAGCATTAAAGCTTGCAGGACGCGAGGATTTGATTGGTTTTGGAAAACATTGTCTGATAAAACCAAGAAAACTTGCTAGTGAACAGCCGAAAAAGCAAACGATTCAACGCAAAACTTCTAGTGGAAAGAAGCCGCAGAAAACAGTGATAAAAAAATCAAATCGAACGATGCACAATAGGAAAAAAGATGCAAAAAGGCATTAACCTTATTTTGAAAGGAAACAATTGATATGAATGTAATTATAATTACAGGAGCATCTTCTGGAATGGGTGCAGAATTTGCATTACAATTGGATCATATTTTTGATAGTATTGATGAGATATGGCTGATTGCGCGCAGAAAAGAAGCAATGCTTAAAAATGCACAAAATATGGAACATACCACACGTGTTCTTGATATGGATATCACGAATGAATCTCATATGAAAAGGCTCCAAACGCTGCTTGCTAATGAAAAACCTATAATATGTATGCTTGTCAATAGTGCTGGATATGGCATAATGGGAAATTTTTCTACTTCCGACATGCATGAAGAACTTGGTATGATTGATGTAAACTGCAAAGCGCTTACGCAGATGACATATATGTGCATTCCCTATATGCGTGCAAACAGTCGGATAATTCAGCTTGCATCAAGTGCTGCATTTTTGCCGCAGCCAAAATTTGCGGTTTATGCGGCAACGAAATCCTACGTATACAGTTTTTCCAGAGCATTAGCACAAGAACTACGAAACAAAAAAATCTACGTAACTGCTGTATGTCCAGGACCAGTCGATACGCCATTCTTTGATATTGCAGAAAAAACAGAAAGCACACTGGCTATCAAAAAACGCACCATTGCCCATGTAGATCATGTTGTAAAACAGGCTATCAAAGATTCTTATTATAAACGCGAAAAATCAGTATATGGTTTCTGGATAAAAAGCTTTGCTGTTTTATCCAAGGCAGTTCCGCATAAGATGCTGTTGGAAATTATGAGATATTTAAAATAAAGATAGAAGGTTAAGTATTGTCGAAGTTTTTGTATCTGATAAAAATTAACGACAAGTGCAAATACAAGGAGATTTTGAAATTAGGAGGCTTATAATGAACATACAAAGGCTGAAAAAAGGAGACTTTGGATATCCCATATATGAACGAAAAGTGGTAATCATACGTACAGCAGTATACTTTCTAATGTCTATTGCTGTTTTTTTGCTGGGATATTTTTCAACTGGAAAGAAAGAAAATCTTCTGACAATTGTAGCAGTATTGGGGTTGCTTCCTTCCAGCAAAAGTCTTGTAGCTGTTATTATGTATCTAAAAATTCCAAAGTTTAGTGAAGAAATTTACCAGCAAATATCTGCAAAAGCAGGGGTGGTGCCTGTTCTTTACAGTATGTATCTGACATCCTACAAATTAAATTTTCCGATTGACTGTTTTGTCATACGCGGCAATCATTTGATTGGTTATACAACGTTTCAAAACTGCAATATTTCTGCTTGTGAAGAACATATCAAAGGATTGTTGAATCAAAACAGCATAAAAAACATAACAGTTAAAATATTTAGCGATCAGGCACGCTTTATGGATCGATTGGCCCAACTTCAGGAACTTGAACCTGGAAAGAAAGAAACAGAAATTTTGACGCTTTTATGTGATATATCTTTGTAGAGGCAAACTATATGATTTCAAGAAAGATAACCTCAAATGAGGCAGGACAGCGCTTTGATAAATATTTAAAAAAACTGTTAAAAGATGCTCCAGACAGTTTTTTATACAAGATGCTGCGAAAAAAAAATATCGTATTAAACGGGAAACGGTCTGATGGAAGAGAAGTGCTGTGTATTGACGATGAAGTGAAGTTTTTTCTGTCAGACGATACGTTTGAAAAGTTTCAAGGAAAGACTGTTGACCGATTTGGTCGTGACGACCAGTATGGTCAATCCTATCAAAAACTAAAAAAATTGCAAATTATATATGAAAATGAACATATTCTTGTCGTCAATAAACCGGCAGGAATTTTATCTCAAAAAGCCACGCCAGATGATGTCAGTATCAATGAATGGTTTATTGGATATTTACTTTCCCAGCATGTTATAAAGCCTGATTCTCTATTAACTTTTAAACCATCTATATGCAACCGGCTGGATCGCAATACTTCCGGAATGGTGGTATGTGGAAAAACGCTGGCAGGAACCCAATATCTTACGCGTATTATAAAAGAAAAAACACTGGAAAAGTATTATTACTGTCTTGTTTCCGGAACGATAACCATTCAGGAACGGCTTACAGGATACTTATACAAAAATATGGCGCAAAATAAAGTTACTATTTATCAAAATAAGGTTGAAATACCTGATTTTTTGGTAAAAGATGCCGTATTTATAGATACTGCTTTTCAGTCAAAATACAGCGCTAATAATATTACGCTGTTGGAAATACAATTATTTACGGGGAAAACGCATCAAATTCGTGCGCACTTAGCTGCTCTTGGTTGTCCTATTATTGGAGATACCAAGTATGGAAATCCCACAATAAATAAAATTTATGAAAAGAAGGGTGTAAAAAACCAGATGCTTCATGCTCATAAACTAATATTTCCAACTACATCTGACCAAACTTTTAGCGATACTTCAGGCAAAATATTGGAATGTCCAATGCCTAGTATTTTTGAGAAAATTTTAAACAGTTAATTACAGAAGGGGTAATTATGTCTACATGGAATTCTCGTGGGCTTCGCGGTTCACTACTAGAAGAAATGGTCAATATGACCAACGATAAATATAGGGAGAATGGCCTTGCGCTTATCCAAAAAGTGCCAACCCCGATTACGCCGATTACAATTGACAAAGAAACAAAACATATTACGTTAGCGTATTTTGACCAAAAAAGCACCGTTGACTACATTGGTGCTGTTCAGGGAATTCCTGTGTGCTTTGATGCAAAAGAGTGTGCCGTTGACTTGTTTGCTCTACAGAAGATTCATCCTCATCAAGTTCAATTTATGAGAGATTTTGATAAACAAAATGGAATTGCCTTTTTTCTGATACACTTTACCGCACGCGATATTATGTACTATATGAGCATTCGTGAATTAAATATCTTTTGGGACAGAATGGAAAATGGTGGAAGAAAAAGCTTTCGTTTTGAAGAGCTGAACAGCAAATATTTTATGAAACATAAAGGCGGACAACTTGTTCCATATTTGGAGATGATTCAATTGGACTTAAATGAAAGAGATTGACACAAATATTAAAAAAGTGTATACTTTGCGTGATATACTGCCCCGACAGCAGATTAACGCATTAAAGTATTGATTATACATATTAAAAAATCAGCGCATACATAATAAAATTCGGAGGAATTTACTGTGAAAAATAAATTGTTCACAGGGGAAATTTGGGCAAGAATGGAGGATTGCTATGGATTTCAAGGGGAAACGCCTTGTACACACTCCAGAAGGAGTACGGGATATCTACGGAAAAGAATATGCAAACAAACAGAATATTCAGAAACTTTTTGAAAATAAGCTTCATAGCTTTGGTTATCAGAATATTCAGACACCAACGTTTGAGTTTTTTGATGTATTTAGTCGAGAAATTGGAACAACACCTTCCAAAGAATTATACAAATTTTTTGATAAAGAGGGAAATACACTTGTCTTGAGACCTGATTTTACCCCCTCCATCGCAAGATGTGCTGCAAAATATTTTATGGATGAAACAATTCCGCTTCGATTTTGTTATGCAGGCAATAATTTTATCAACACAAATAATTTGCAGGGAAAATTGAAAGAAACAACCCAAATGGGGGCAGAGCTAATTGGCGATGCATCACCAGAAGCAGACGCTGAAATGATTGCAATGCTTGTAGAGTCCCTTTTAAATGCAGGACTTAAGGAATTTCAAGTATCTGTAGGGCAGATTGATTATTTTAAAGGATTGTGTTCCAATGCAGGACTTGATGAAGAAACACAACATGCATTGCGCGAATTTATATCGAGCCGCAATGATTTTGGCGCACAGGAACTTTTACTTGGCAAAAATATCTCTGCGCAGTCCATTGAAGCGCTTTTGCATGTTAACAGTCTGTTTGGATCTTATGATATTCTTGACAAAGCATTAGAATATGCAGATAATCCGCGGTCCCAAAAAGCAATTGAACGTTTAAAACAAGTCTATAAGCTGCTGCAGATATATGGTGTTGATGAATACATATCTTTCGACCTTGCTATGGTAAGCAAATATAATTATTATACAGGTGTTATTTTCAGTGCTTATACTTACCAAGCTGGAAGTGCTATCGCCAAGGGCGGGCGGTACGATAATTTATTGGAAAAATTTGGAAAACCTGCGCCTGCAACAGGTTTTGTTGTTACAATTGACGATTTGGTGTCTGTGCTTATCAGACAGAACCTTTGTCCAAAACTGGAAAACAAAAATCTTTTACTTGTTTATACAGATAATTTTGAAATGGCTGCTGCCAAAGCAAAACTGTATCGAGAACAGGGATATTCTACAGTTCTACTCAAAAAGAAAGAATCGGAAGAAAATTATAAAAGATTTGCAGAAAACAATTATTTTTCGGAAGTAATATTTTTATCATAATTTTGTGAAAAAGTCTATAGAGAAAGGCAGGATATTTGAGATGACAGAAGCAGTTGATGATATGCGGTATTTGACTTTTGCGCTCGCTAAGGGCAGACTTGCATATAAAACACTCGAACTTCTTGAAAAGATAGGCATAACCTGTGAAGAAATGAAGGACAAGGATTCTAGGAAATTAATTTTTGTCAATGAAGCGCTGCGGTTAAAATTTTTTCTTGCAAAAGGTTCTGATGTACCTACTTATGTAGAGTATGGCGCCGCAGATATTGGTGTTGTTGGAAGCGATACGATTTTAGAAGAAAATAGAAGAGTTTATGAAGTACTTGATCTTGGATTTGGAAAATGCCGCATGTGTGTGTGTGGACCAGCTTCGGCAAAAGAACTGCTGCAGCATCATGAACTAATTCGTGTAGCCAGCAAATACCCTAAAATTGCCAAGGATTATTTCTATAATCACAAGCATCAGACAGTTGATATTATTAAGCTCAATGGTTCTGTGGAGTTAGGGCCAATTGTGGGGTTAAGTGATGTGATAGTGGATATTGTAGAAACAGGTTCTACACTTCATGAGAATGGTTTGGCAGTGCTAGAGGAAATTTGTCCGCTTTCTGCCCGAATGATTGTTAATCAAGTGAGTATGAAAATGGAAGCCCAAAGAATCAAGGAACTGCTGCAGTCCCTGAAAGAGAACCTATAAAGAGCATTTACCAAAGAAAAGTACGGAGGGGAATTTATGCGAATCATAACATTGACAGATGAAACCAAACAAAATCTGCTTGAAAATTTATTAAAGAGAAGTACAAATGATTATGGCGATTATGAAAAAATTGTGGCGGATATTATAGAGAATGTGAAAAAGCGCAAAGAAGATGCGATTTTTGAATATTCCCTGAAATTTGACAAATGTACAATTACAAAAGATACGTTTCAAGTTACAAAAGAGGAAATCAAGAACGCTTATAAAGAGCTTGACGAGCATTTTATACAGGTTATGAAAAATTCTGCTGCCAATATCCGTACATATCATGAAAAGCAGAAACGAAACAGTTGGTTTGATGCCAAAGAAGATGGCACAATACTTGGGCAAAAAATCACCCCAATGCAGCGAGTTGGTGTATACGTACCTGGTGGCAAGGCGGCTTATCCATCAACAACTCTGATGAATGTAGTTCCGGCTAAAGTTGCAGGAGTACCCAATATTATTATGACAACACCCGCAGGCGCAGATGGGACTGTGAACCCAGCAACGCTTGTTGCCGCTGATATCGCCGGGGTAGACCGTATCTACAAAGTTGGCGGGGCACAGGCGATTGCTGCGCTTGCCTATGGGACAGAACTTATTCCAAAAGTTGATAAAATTGTAGGTCCTGGAAACATTTTTGTTGCACTTGCAAAGAGGGCTGTTTATGGCCATGTAAGTATTGACTCAATTGCAGGACCATCTGAGATTCTTGTTCTAGCTGATGAAAGCGCAACGCCAAAATATGTTGCGGCAGACCTTTTATCCCAGGCTGAACATGATGAGCTTGCATCCGCAATACTGATTACTACCAGTAAAGAGCTTGCCCAAAAGGTGTCTGAGGAAGTAGATCGTTTTGTGAAGGTGCTTGAACGAAGAGAAATTATCCAAAAGTCTCTTGACAATTATGGTTATATACTTGTCGCGCCGGATATGGAAACCGCGATAGAAGCAGCAAATGAAATCGCTTCCGAGCATCTCGAAATACTGACAAAAAATCCATTTGACACCATGACAAAAATACGCAATGCCGGAGCAATTTTCTTGGGAGAATATTCTTCTGAACCACTGGGAGATTATTATGCCGGCCCGAACCATGTTCTTCCAACAAACGGAACCGCTAAATTCTTTTCTCCTTTAAATGTTGATGATTATGTCAAAAAATCAAGTATTATTTCATATTCAAGAGAGGCTCTTGAAAAGGTTCATGAAGAGATAGAACTTTTTGCACAAAAAGAGGGACTTACAGCACATGCAAATTCTATTCATGTACGATTTGAATAAATTCTGGAGGTAATGTAATGGATCGGAAAGCAGAAGTAAACAGGCTTACGAAAGAAACAAATATCTCGATAAAGCTTGAGCTTGACGGAGAGGGAAATGCAGCAATAGATACTGGAATCGGTTTTTTCAATCATATGCTCGAAGGGTTTGCTAAGCATGGATTTTTTGATTTGATTGTGCAGATAAAGGGTGACTTGGAAGTTGATGGACATCACACTGTCGAAGATGCAGGAATTGCAATCGGAACTGCTATCAGCAAAGCGATCGGCGACAAAAAAGGGATCAAACGCTATGGATTTTTTATTCTTCCAATGGATGACGCCCTAGCTTTATGTGCGGTTGATTTATGCGGGCGCCCTTATTTGCAGTTTGACTGCTCCTTCCCAGATGCTATGGTTGGGACCTTTGATACATCTTTGGTAAAAGAATTTTTCTACGCAGTTTCTTATAGTGCTGCTATGAATATCCATATCAAAATGCTTAGCGGAGGAAATAGTCACCATATGATTGAAGCTGTTTTTAAGGCATTCGCGAAGGCACTTGATGAAGCAGTGTCCATAGATAGCCGGATAAAAGATGTACTTTCTACAAAAGGAACCTTATAAAAGATTGAGCGCCAGCGCGCTCAATCTGCAAAAAGCTGCGCTTTTTGTTTCAATGATTTACGATAGCGCAATTTCCTATAAAGTAAAAAGATTGAGCGCCAGCGCGCTCGAGTGAAGAAGTACATTAATAGACAAGGGAGGAAATCTGACTGATGCGAGATTTTAGATCAGCCAACAGAATTACAATACGAATCATTGGAATGCTTCTTGCAGTGTGTATACTTGCAGGCATACCAACAATTCACTCTGATGCCGCGCCCGCAATTGAACGTGGGATAGATGTATCAAAATGGCAGGGACAAATTAACTGGCCGGCTGTAGCACAAAGCGGTGTTTCGTTTGCTTTTATTAGAGTTGGAAGCACCAAAAAGGGACTGGACGAATATTTTTATTATAATATGCTTGCTGCACAGCAATCAGGTATCAAAACGGGTGTTTATATCTATTCATATGCTACGAATGTACAAGAGGCTGCAATTGAAGCTGAATTTGTCCTGAATGCGATTCAAAATGTACAAGTATCATTTCCTGTTGTATGGGACGTAGAAGACAGTGTTCAAAAAAATCTTTCGCCAGAAACGTTATCACTTATGGCAAATACTTTTTGTGCTATGATTGAAGCAGAAGGTTATTATCCTATGGTTTATTCCAATACAACATGGTTTACCACAAAAATAGGCCCTGTATTTTATGATAAATGGGTCGCACAATGGAATACTGTCTGTGAGGTGGCAGATGCCGCTGTATGGCAGTATACAAGCAAAGGAAGTGTACCAGGAATAAATGGGAATGTCGATTTAGATTATGCCCTAAAAGATTTTTCCACAAGTATTGTTCATACAGGTTGGGTTCCTCGAAAAGGATTTTTGTATTATTATATCAATTACAAAATGCAGCGTGGCTGGCTCGATTTAGGGACCGCAAAATATTATCTTGATCCTGCTGGACGGATGATAACAGGCTGGCTGCCTTTGGAAGACAGTCTTTACTATATGCATCCAGATGGTGTTATGGCGGTAGGATTTACGCCAATTGGCCTTGGAATGTATTATTTTGGTATGGATGGGAAAATGCTTACAGGATTCCAAAATATCAATGGTCTTTCTTATTTCTTTGCCGCAGATGGTGCAATGTATACTGGCTTTTTGGATATGCCAGATGGGCGAAGATTCTTTTCAACAGATGGACATATGCTTGTTGGTCTTGATGTGATTGATAATAAATATTATTATTTTGATGTAAATGGAATTATGCAGACAGGATGGCAGACAATTGGGGATCAAACATTCCTTTTTGCTGCAGATGGTTCTATGGCATATGGCTGGTTCAACGATGGAACCTACACATATTACTTGTCAATGACAGATGGGCATAGAGTAACAGGATGGCAGACAATTGATGGAAAAACATATTTCTTTGATGAATTAGGGCGTATGCAGACAGGCGCTGTAACTTTGGCAAATGGTCTTTCTTATCTCTTTGCGCCAGATGGTGTACTATACACAGGCTGGTTCAATGATGGGGCAACTGTTAAATATTATGAAGCCGATGGGCATATGGCAATTGGTTTGGTTACAATAAATGATAGCATTTACTATTTTGATATAAATGGAAATATGCAGACAGGAATTGTTGAAATTGATGGAATCCCATATATTTTTGACGTTGATGGAAGAATGATTTCACAATAAATATTACACTCGGAATATCATGTACAAAGAAATTCCGAGTGTATATGAATGGATTTAGGAGCTGTCATGAGAAAATTAGCATTAAGCGATGATATTTTGTTAAAGGTTGAAAAACCTGCGCGGTATATTGGCAATGAGATCAACAGTGTTGTCAAAAATAAAGAGGAGATTGCAGTCCGGTTCGCAATGTGTTTTCCTGATGTCTATGAAATTGGCATGTCACATTTAGGAATCCAGATATTATATGATATGTTCAATCATTTTGAAGATACTTGGTGTGAACGTGTTTATTCTCCATGGCCCGATTTGGATACCATAATGAGAGAGAAGCAGATTGCGCTGTTTGCATTGGAATCCCAAGATCCAATCAAAGACTTTGATTTCCTGGGAATAACAATCCAGTATGAAATGTGCTATACCAATATTTTACAAATACTTGATTTGTCGCAAATACCTTTAATGGCTTCTGAAAGAACCTGGGAGCACCCTATTGTAATCGGCGGCGGACCATGTAGTTATAATCCAGAACCAATTGCAGACTTTTTTGATATATTTTATATTGGAGAAGGAGAAACACAATACCGACCACTGTTGGATTTGTATAAAAAATGCAGAACAAATCAAGTTTCCAGAGAGCAATTTCTTGCCGAAGCAGCAAAACTTCCTGGAATGTATGTCCCACGTTTTTATGAGGTAAGCTACAACGAAGACGGGACGATTCATTCATTTGAACCAACGCATTCAGACATTCCACGGACAATTTTAAAAGAGATTGTTCCAAATGTTTCTGAAACATATTACCCTGAAAAACCAGTCGTTCCCTTTATCAAATGTACACAGGACAGAGTAGTTCTGGAAATCCAAAGAGGCTGTATTCGCGGCTGCCGTTTTTGTCAGGCAGGACAGTTATATCGGCCTATACGGGAACGAAGTATTGACATGCTAAAAGAGTATGCGCTAAAAATGCTTGATCATACTGGATATGATGAGATTTCACTTAGTTCGTTAAGCTCCAGCGATTATTCGAAGCTTGAAGAACTTGTCAATTTTCTAATAGACAAGTGCCGAGAAAAAAAGGTTAACATTTCACTTCCATCTCTAAGAATTGATGCTTTTTCGCTTGATGTTATGGGAAAAGTGCAAGATATTAGAAAAAGCAGTCTTACCTTTGCACCAGAAGCAGGAAGCCAGCGTCTGAGAAATGTTATAAACAAAGGACTTACAGAAGAAACAATTCTTAATGGCGCCGCTTTGGCATTTGAGGGTGGATGGAACAGAGTCAAATTGTATTTTATGTTGGGGCTTCCAACAGAAACAGAAGAGGATATTAAGGGAATCGCAGAACTTTCGAACAAGATTGCTGCTGTTTTTTATGATACTGTACCAAAAGAAAAAAGAAACGGAAAGGTTCAAATTGTTGCCAGTACTTCCTTCTTTGTGCCAAAACCATTTACACCTTTTCAGTGGGCGCCGCAATGTACCAAAGAACAATTTTTGGAAAAAGCTTATCAGACAAAACGAGCAGTTGTAGAACAGCTCAATCAGAAAAGCATCAAATACAATTGGCATGAAGCAGATGCAAGTGTAATGGAAGGAATTTTGGCGCGCGGAGACAGGCGTTTGTGCAAAGCCATTTTAAAGGCGTATCAAAAAGGCTGTATTTTTGATGCATGGGGTGAATATTATAAACATGACGTGTGGACAGAAACATTTCAAGAATGTGGCATTGATACAGACTTTTATACAACACGTGCACGCAGTCTTGACGAAATATTCCCTTGGGATTTTATTGACTGTGGTGTTTCAAAAGAATTTCTGAAAAGAGAGTGGCAGAAAGCACTCGAAGAACAGACAACGCCAAACTGTAAACAACAGTGCAGCGCCTGCGGTGCATCCAGATTTGAGTGCGGAATATGCAGCAACCGAAATTCAGGAGGAAATCAGTGAAATTAAGAGTAAAATTTTCAAAGCATGGAGCGCTTAAGTTTATAGGACATTTGGATGTTATGCGGTATTTTCAAAAAGCAATTCGCCGCGCAGGTATTGATATTGCCTATTCAACAGGATTTAGTCCGCATCAGATTATGTCATTTGCCGCACCTCTTGGGGTAGGGCTTGAAAGCAATGGAGAATATATGGATATCGAAGTTTGCTCGCTGACAAGTGCAAAAGAGTTTGTTGATACGCTCAATGCGCAAATGGCTGATGGAATATGGATTCTTGAAGTGAAGCTGCTTCCTGAACATGCAGGAAATGCTATGGCAAGTGTTGCGGCAGCAAAATATTCAATTGCTTTTCGAGAAGGTTATTTTCCCAGCTTTTTATCAAGTCAAACGATTCAAGAATTCTATGAACAAAAAGAAATTATTATCACCAAAAAAACAAAAAAGAGTGAAATAATCTTTGATATGAAGCCTTTTATTTATGAATGTACTTATGATACACAAAACACATGCATAAATTTGATTGTTGATGCAAGCAGCGCAGGCAATATCAAGCCAACACTTGTTTTAAAGGCATTGTATGCATTACATCAACAAACACTTGATGAATTTGGAGTATTGATCACAAGAGAAGAGACTTATGCGAATGTTGGTACGGAGGGTTCAGTTCTACTAGAGCCTCTCGGATTTATGGGGAGTGATTATTGATGGAGGATATTCGCTACGTCCTATCAAAATACAAAAATGGCGTATTGTCTTTTGCACATAATACAAAGACAAACCGACTAGAATCGGTTGGATTTACGCCAATGAGTGAAACATCTGAACATATTAATATCGGCGATATCTTTGTTGCAAAAGTGGTAAATACTGCAAAACAATTAAATGCAGTATTTATTCATTATGCCCCCAATAAAACAGGCTATCTTCCAATTGGCAAAAACGATGTGCCTATTATAACAAATCGTACTTATGACGGAAGAATATTAGCAGGTGATGACATATTGGTGCAGCTTGAAAAAGAAGCAGTGCGCACCAAAGAGCCCGTTTTCACCCTAAATTTATCTTTAGCCGGAAAATATAGTGTCATTTCAAGCACCAATACATACAAAGGCGTATCAAAAAAATGTACTAAAACAGAAAAAGAGATGCTTTTACGCGCAATTCCGCAAGATATAAAATATGGTGTGGTAATACGTACAAATGCGGCAGTACTTTTACAGGATAAACACCATAATGAACAAAATACATTGCAGCCTATTACAGATGAAATAATACAGCTAAATAAGAAATT
Organism: uncultured Lachnospiraceae bacterium; assembly: GCA_910586585.1. Lineage (GTDB taxonomy): Bacteria > Bacillota > Clostridia > Lachnospirales > Lachnospiraceae > COE1. Next base: position 50,200 of record CAJUKA010000004.1, on the reverse strand, counting down.
ATCTGATCTTCTAAGCGTGGGAATCCATCGGACTTGCTATAGCTGCATATGGCAGTCACCACCATTTTATTTAACCAATATGCGTGATGAAAGAAGCAAATACCAGCAAATTATTACAGATGATAACGATCTCTATGATGAAATTTTGGAGTTTGTATCACTATATATGCCAGAACAGCTTTCCAATATTTCCCTTTATCAAGATGCATCGTATCCGCTCAAAAAACTTTATCGTGTAGAAACACAGCTTGATGAGCTGCTTTCCTCAAAAGTATGGTTAAAATCGGGAGCATACCTTGTTATTGAAAAAACAGAGGCAATGTATGTTATAGATGTGAATTCCGGCAAAAATATTGCAAAAAAAGAAAATGCACAATATATTTATCAAATTAATATCGAAGCTGCGCAAGAAATTATGCGTCAAATTCGGCTCAGAAACCTTACAGGTATGATATTGATTGATTTCATTAATATGGAAGATGAAAAAAAGGATTTAGAACTCTTGCAGGAACTAAGAATACTTGCAAAGAAAGATCGCATTTTGACCACTGTTGTTGATATGACTGCTTTAGGTTTGGTTGAACTTACACGCAAAAAAACAACAAAATCGTTAGCTGAGCAGCTAACGCAAAAATAATTTTTTTACATTATAGGTAAATTGCGAATACAAAACCAGATTGAGCGCGCTGGCGCTCAATTTTTTACCTTATAGTAATTTGCAAATACAAAAAACCATTGAAACAAAAAGCACAGCTTTTTGCAGATTGAGCGCGCTGGCGCTCAATTTTTTACTTGACTTTTGTATATCACCATGGTAAAATCTATGAGTATGCCGCATAACTAGGTTTAAGTGTATTGAGAATATCACCAAAGTTAGCGAGTAAATTTTTAGGAGGTGCAATATGTACGCAATTATTGCAACGGGTGGAAAACAGTACAAAGTTTCCGAAGGAGATGTGATCAAGGTAGAAAAACTTGATGCAGAAGCAGGAAATACTGTAACGTTTGATGAAGTGCTTGCTGTTAGCAATGATTCTCTTAAGGTAGGCGAAGATGTAGCAAATGCAACTGTTACAGCAACTGTTGTAGAACAGGGCAAAAACAGAAAAGTTATCGTTTACAAGTACAAGAGAAAGACAGGCTATCACAAGAAAAACGGTCATAGACAAGCATACACACAAGTTAAGATTGATAAAATCAACGCTTAATAGATGTTGTTCGTTTTAATATTATGACTACGATTGTAATTTTTAAATCCAATGATAGTTACAAGGGTTTTACTTGTATGGGTCATACCGGTTTTGGTATTTCAGGAAAAGATATCGTATGTGCATCCATTTCTATTTTAGTTATCAACACACTCAACGCTATTGAACAACTAGCAAATGAGTATATGGTCGTTGATAGTGATGAAAAAAGTGGTTCTATTGAATGTCATTTTCCCGAAGAGATTAATGAAAAAACAAAACTTTTAATGGATTCTATGCTCATGGGTTTAAAGGAAATTGAAAAAAAATATGGAAAACAAAATAGGTTTTTTCTCAAGAAGAAAACTTTTTTTGAGCTCATAATCAAGGAGGTGTAATATCATGATGGAGTTAAATCTTCAATTTTTTGCTCATAAAAAAGGAGTAGGTTCTACAAAGAATGGTAGAGATTCCGAATCTAAGAGATTAGGTGCTAAGAGAGCAGATGGTCAGTTCGTAAAAGCAGGCAACATTTTATATAGACAGCGTGGAACAAAGATTCATCCAGGCATAAATGTTGGCAGGGGTGGCGATGATACATTATTCGCATTAGTTGATGGTGTACTCAGATTCGAGAGAAGAGGAAGAGACAAAAAACAGGCTTCCGTTTACCCTGTAGAGAACTAAAACCACACTACTTATAACCCAACTAAGGCTTCAGGTTTCTCACCTGAAGCCTTTTATATACAGGGGAAGAGAATATCGTTATTAGTTTCTTAATAAAAATACAGCAAAGTTTAGGTTCAAAGAAAGGTTAAAAGAATGTTTGCAGACAGAGCCAAAATATATATCAGAAGCGGTAAAGGCGGCGACGGTCATGTATCCTTCCGGCGCGAAAAATATGTACCCAATGGAGGTCCTGACGGCGGTGACGGCGGTGACGGCGGCAGTGTTATATTTGAGGTTGACGAAGGACTAAATACACTTACAGACTTTCGCCACATCAGAAAATATTGTGCTCAGGACGGCCAAGCAGGCAGCAAGAAAAATTGTCGTGGCAAGAATGGAGAGAATATCATTATAAAAGTTCCAGAGGGAACAATTATAAAAGAATTAGAATCCGGAAAAATCATAGCAGATATGTCAGGCAGTAATCGAAGACAAACAATATTGAGCGGCGGAAAGGGTGGGAATGGTAATCAGCATTATGCAACATCTACAATGCAGGCGCCAAAATATGCGCAGCCCGGACAACCATCAAAAGAACTCAACCTGTTTCTTGAACTAAAGGTGATAGCAGATGTAGGTCTTGTGGGATTCCCCAATGTCGGAAAATCAACATTGTTATCACGCGTAACAAATGCCCGACCCAAAATAGCAAACTATCATTTTACAACATTAAATCCAAATCTTGGTGTTGTCGATTTGGATGGAAGCAAGGGATTTGTTATAGCAGATATCCCAGGACTTATCGAAGGTGCATCAGAGGGAGTGGGACTTGGCCATGAATTTTTGCGCCATATTGAACGCACAAAAGTTCTTATTCATCTTGTTGATGCCGCATCCACAGAAGGAAGAGATCCAATAGAAGATATCTATGCGATCAATAAAGAGCTTGAAGCGTATAATGTTGATATCGCGCAAAAACCGCAGGTGATAGCTGCCAATAAAATAGATGCTCTTTATGATGCAGAAGGCAATGACAATCCTATCCAAAAAATCCGCAGTGAATTTGAGCCAAAAGGAATCAAAGTATTTCCCATATCAGCAGTTTCAGGCCAAGGCGTCAATGAGCTTTTGTACTATGTACATGAGCTTCTTTCTCAGATAAATGAACCGCCTATTATTTTTGAGTCTGAATATAATCCTGATACAGATATTGTAGTAGGCAGCGAGCCTTATACTGTAGAATATGACGAGAAAAAGAATGAATATGTTGTTGAGGGGCCACGTATTGAAAAAATGCTTGGATACACCAATCTTGAATCAGAACGTGGATTTAGATTTTTTCAGTCATTTCTAAAGGATAATGGAATACTAGAGGATTTAGAATCTCTTGGAATCCAGGAAGGTGATACAGTTCGCATGTATGGTCTTTCATTTAGTTATTATAAAGAATAGATAATCAATAATAAATGAAAAAAATTGGAGGATAAAATAATGACAAGTAAACAGAGAGCCTACTTAAAAGGATTGGCAATGAATTTAGATCCTGTATTTCAAATTGGTAAATCTTCTGTGACACCTGAAAACATTGTTGCAATTTCAGAAGTCTTTCATACACATGAACTGATAAAAATTGCAGTATTAAAAAACTGTATTGATGATCCAAAAGAAATTGCGAATACAGTTGCGGAACGTACACACTCACAAGTAGTTCAAGTGATTGGCAAAAAATTTGTCTTGTATAAACCTTTTAAAGAAAATCCAAAGATTGTTTTGCCAAAATAATTCAATTTAATAAAGGTTAAGGGTGACTAGAAGTCGCGTATCGACTAAAATTGTGGAGGAATTTCATGAATGATGCAAAAAAAGTAGGCATTATGGGAGGTACTTTCAATCCAATTCATAATGGTCATATCATATTGGCAAAAAAAGCGCTGGAGCAAATTCATCTTGATAAAATTATATTTATGCCCAGTGGAAATTCATATATGAAAAAAAATGTTTTAGAACCACAAAAGAGAGTTGAAATGGTATCCTTAGCAATTAAACACAATCCTTCATTTGAACTATCACTTATTGAAGTACAGAAACCAGGAAATACCTATACCTGTGAAACACTTGAAACTTTAAAAGCTGCTCATTCAGATATACAATACTTTTTTATTATAGGTGCTGATACCCTGTTTCAAATAGAAAAATGGCAGAATCCGAAACAGATATTTGCGATGGCTACATTGTTGTGTGCAGTAAGGGATTCCTATGATCTCGATACTATAAAAGAGAAGGGAAGGGCACTTGCCAGATTAGGCGCAGATATCATCTATCTTAATATTCCTAAAATTGATATTTCATCCACGAAAATTAGAGAAAAAGTAAAAAATAATCTTTCGATTTTCGAAGATGTCCCATTAGAAGTTGCAGAGTATATAAAACAGGAGCGTTTGTATTATGAAGAAGATTAAAAAATATTTAAAAAAACATCTGACAAAGGACCGTTATCATCATACTCTTGGAGTAGCATATATTGCTGTTGCATTGGCAATGAGATATAACCCTGATACCCGAAATTCTGATTTTATCAAAAAAGCTGAGATTGCAGGACTTCTTCATGACTGTGCGAAGTGTATGGATAATGATAAAAAACTAAAAATATGTGATCAAAATAAAATTCCTTATAGCAGCATTGAAGCCAGTCATCCTTATCTTTTACATGGGAAAGTAGGAGCCTATATTGCCACAACAAAATTCAACATATCCGATGATGATATTCTTCAAGCAATCATATGGCATACTACAGGGCGTCCTAATATGTCATTACTCGAAAAAATCATTTTTATAGCAGATTATATAGAACCTTCTCGCAGACCAATACAAGAACTCGATGAAATCCGTCAGATGGCCTTCATTGATATCAATAAAACGATGGAGAAAATTTTATCCAATACTTTAAAATATCTTGAAACCAAGGGAAATCCTATTGACAAAATGACACAAAAAACCTATGACAGTTATGCAAAGTTAGTTTTAAAATAAGGAGGTTTTCGATTGAATACATTAAACAATACTCTGAAAACAGTAATAAATGCCCTTCAGGATAAGAAAGCCGAGAATATACAGATTATTGATATTCATGAAATTTCAACAGTTGCTGATTATTTTGTAATAACAAGCGGTTCCAATCGAAGTCAGGTACAAGCATTGGCAGATAATGTAGAAGAGAAGCTCGCTGCCAATGAAATCCGTCCAAAAAATATCGAAGGTTACAATACTGCAAATTGGATATTGCTAGATTATAGAGATATCCTGATTCACATTTTTGACAAAGAAAGCCGCGGTTTTTATGATTTAGAACATCTGTGGCGAGATGGCAAACTTGTTGATATCAATACAATTTAAGAATGTTTTATGCTTTCAAAGATTAACGGTCAGTTGATAAAGATTAACTGACCGTTATATTTTTTTCAATAAATAAACACATCAAAACAAAAAGCGATTAATGATATAACCGGAAAATACCAAATACTTTTCCGAGAATTTCTACATCATCTAATATGATCGGTTCCATTGTATCGTTTTCAGGCTGTAGTCTGTAGTGACCATCTTCTTTATAATACGTCTTAACTGTAGCAGAATCATCTACCAAAGCAACAACCGTATCTCCGTTTTCGGCGGTATTGCATGCATGGATAAAGAGGCTATCTCCATTAAATATCCCGACATTAATCATACTGTCACCCTTAACTCTTAATACAAACGAATCACCCGCTGGCACCATTTCAGCCGGAATTGGAAAGTATCCCTCAATATTCTGTTCCGCAAGAATTGGTAAGCCAGCAGCGACAGTACCAACAATCGGAACACTTGTCATTTCATGCCGAACCATCTGAAAACTGTCATCCATAATTTCAATTGCACGAGGTTTGGTCGGATCTCTTCGAATATATCCATTCTTTTCCAGTGTTTCCAGGTGTGAGTGAACAGAAGAAGTAGACTTGAGACTAACTGCCTCACAAATTTCACGAACTGAAGGCGGATACCCTTTTTTCAATATCTCAGATTTGATATATTCCAATATTTCTTTCTGTTTCGCTGTTATTTTTCCATATGCCATAATTAAATGCCTCCTTTTTCATAAATGTTTTCCCAAATTTATCATTATCATAGATCCTTTGAACCGAATTTATAGGTCCGCTATATCCGGCTTTTATTCATCATAACACATAATCAGGAAAAATGCAAACGTATATTCCGAAAAATCGTTCGTAAAATTTTCTAAAAGTCTATTGACAAACAAACCTTCGTTCTGTATAATCCTTTTTAAACAGTTGTTCGGAATAGTTGTTTGGAAAATACGTTTGTCTTTATAACAATACAAAGGAGAGTCTATTATGGATTTTGCAAATTATACAGAAAAGGCACTTGCCAATAAACTTCGGCGCCAAAAACAGGTAAGGCGCAATCGAAATATTTTAATTGTTTTAACTGTTCTGATTATTGTTATGGCTATGTTATTTGTCTCTTTTTCAACAGAAGCAAACGATAAAGAACATCCAGCTTTTTACAAATACTATAAGAGCATTGAAATTACAAGCGGTGATACTTTATGGTCAATAGCAAATGCTAATTTTGATCCGATTCATTATAACAGTGCGGACGACTATGTTGCAGAAATAAAGAGAATGAACTCCTTGTTTTCTGACGAAATTGTTGCTGGGAGTTATCTTATTGTACCATATTATTCATCTGAGTTTATATCCTCTACGGTACATTAGAGTTTTTCTCTTAAAGTAACTGCCTTTGCAGCCTTGCGCCGTCTGTCTTCCTCTAAAGCAGCGTAATGCTTCCTGGTGGTATTTACATCTTTATGTCCCAAGACATCTGCCACAAGATAGATATCACCAGTTTCCCTGTAAAGGGCAGTACCATAAGTACTTCTTAATTTATGAGGCGTTATTTTTTTTAATGTTGTTACCACAGATGCATATTTTTTAACTAGATTCTCAACAGCACGGACCGTAATTCGTTTGTTTTGCATAGATAAAAACAATGCATTTTCGTGCCCTTGAACGGGGGTCATGGACTCACGCTGTTCAAGGTAATCAAGAAGAGCAAGTTCAACTTCTTCTCCAAAATATATAACGGCTTCATAACCGCCTTTTCTACGTATTTTTATACCATTGTTTTTTAAGTCGATATCTTGGATATCAATTCCTACACATTCCGATACACGAATTCCTGTGCCAAGCATCAAAGTCAGCAGTGCAATATCCCTGATTTTGTTTTTTTCATGATATTGAAGCTGTTTTTTTGTAAGTTTTTCACCCGATTCAACTGTATCGAGCAATATGGCAACCTCGTCAGGGTCCAATTTTATAATTTCTTTTTCATGCAATTTAGGCATTTTGACAAGCGCCGCTGGGTTTTTTTCTATCATTTCATTTTTAAAAAAATAATTATAGAAACTTCTAAGAGAGGCTAGTTTCCTTGCTTTTCCCCTTTCATCATTCATATATTCTTTACCATCTTTGATGTAGTATGAACAATGCTCTAAGTATTCTTCAATATCCATTCTTGTGACCTGATCAAGAATTTCAAGCTGATATTCTCGGATAGGAGTTTTCTTGAAAATAGGGTTACTATCATGAAGATATTCAAAGAATACGCGGATATCGTATGCATATGCAACTCTTGTCCTGGAGGAAGTATATTCCTGCGTTCCTCTAAAATACTGTCCGCAAAATAGTGGGAGAGTGTCCAACAGTTCTCTCAAATGCAAAATATTTTTTTTGTTTAATTCATCATGATATGTTGTTTTATTTATTTTTTCCAAGATAATCGCCGCCTATCTATACTATTATTCTAATTTGTGTGCTATAATTATTCTATAACATTTTCAAAATAATTCCAATACAAAATATTCAAAGAATAGGAGATTAAATAAGACACATGAAGAATAAGAACGAATATGTAAAATGGGGACTTACGGCATTTTTCGTAGTTCTTGGAGGATTTGTAAGTTACTATATCATTTTTCATTTGAGCAGCTTATCATCTACACTAAAAAATATTTTTAGCATTTTGATGCCTATTATAGATGGATTAGTTTTGGCATACTTGCTTGCACCGCTTGTAAATGCAGTTGAACGAAGCCTTCTAAAACCCGCGTTTGAATTACTAAAAATCAGTGAAAAAAGAAGCCAAAGGAGATTTCTTTCTATTTTTATTACCTATGCCGTTGTTATTTGGGTGATTTACGAATTTTTCTCAATTGTCATTCCGCAGATTAGAAATAGTATCCTTACGATTATTGATCAGTTTCCTAGCTACGTAAATACACTTACAATATGGATTTCGAAACTATTGAACGACCACCCTGCAATTGAAAAAAATGTAATGGATTTAATTAATAAATCATCCATTAGCCTAGAAGAATTCATAAATACAGAGGTCATTCCTCAACTAAACAATCTTATCATGGTTGTATCTATGAGCGTTTACTCAATATTTAAAGAATTTTGGAATTTGATTATTGGATTTGTTATTTCAATATATTTATTGGCAAGCAAAGAATTGTTTGCTGCCCAGGCAAAAAAGATTATATATGCATTTCTTTCATTGGAGCGTGCAAATCGTTTTATCAGCAATGCACGGTTTGCAAACAAAACATTTGGAGGATTCTTTGTCGGTAAAATATTAGATTCTATCATTATCGGAGTTCTTTGTTTTGCAGTTACAAGTATCATTGGAACACCATTTTGTGTATTAATCAGCGTAATTATCGGAGTTACAAACATTATCCCATTTTTTGGTCCATTTTTGGGAGCGATTCCATCAATATTATTGATACTTTTTGTAGATCCTCTGCAGGCTGTCTATTTTGTCATTTCTGTTATTATTTTACAACAGGTTGACGGAAATATTATCGGACCAAAGATACTTGGAAGCTCAACAGGATTATCTAGTTTTTGGGTAATTTTTTCCATAACTTTATTTGGAGGAATATGGGGCATTTTCGGAATGATTGTAGGAGTGCCTATATTTGCAATTTTGTTTGCATTCATGAAATCATTGGTTGAATCACGGTTGGTTTCAAGAAATTTATCGCCAGAAACCAAAAATTATTTTCGGTTGATTTCAATTAATACAGAATCCAAAGAATTTGTTGAATTTCCTGTAGATGCAAAAAAACCATTTATGCATATAACAACATTCTTAGTGAAAGGACATCATGGACATGACAAAAAAAATAGTTCTAAAGAAACAAATAAGAAAGATTAACTGAGCGCGTTAGTAAAAGTCCTATAAAATAAAAAAAGCCTCGAAAGGGGCTCTTTTTATTAAAATCGACGCAACTATTCGTTAAACTATGCTTTCGCGAATAGATACATGTGCCTCTGGCAGAGCTCTTCTCTGCCAAAAACGGATTGTTTTATTTATTATTTTTTTCTTCAAAATCTTCTATATACTGTGTGATAAATTTCACTGTTCCATCAATCCCAAGCGTGCTGCTATTAATGGATAAATCATAGCTGTCAGAACGTCCCCATTTTTTTGTAGAGTAATAATTATAATAACTCTGGCGTTGTTTGTCCTTTTTGATCATCATTTCCCGTGCTTTATCTGCATCTATATGATATTTTTCTTTGATTCTTTCAACCTTAGCGTCTTCATTGGCATGGATAAATATATGCAAACAGTTTTTGTATTCCTGTAATGCATAATCAGCACATCGACCTACAATAACACAAGGTTCCTCCTCAGCTATTTTTTTGATGGTGTCGAATTGTGCCATAAAGACTTTGTGGCTAATTGGCATATCAACAAAAGACGAAGAATTGTACCCAAATGTGTATGTATCCATGACTAAATTGTAAAGAAAGGAATTGGTTGGCCGTTCATCATGATTTCGCAGCATTTCTTCGCAAAAACCGCTTTCCTGAGCTGCCCTTGAGAGCAATTCTTTATCAAAGCATTTGATTCCATAATGATTAGCAAGCTTCTCTCCTATCTCATGTCCTCCAGATCCAAATTGGCGTCCGATTGTAATTATAGTATTCATTTTAATCCACCTTTCTATGAGAGGAATTCATTTTCTAGTTTACTTTTTTATTATATTATACCCTGTATAGGTTAAAAATTCAATCATTTATACGAAAAACCAAATTGAAGCGTAACCGCTCATAAAATGTAAAAACCTACGAAATTTCTATTATGAAATATCATAGGTTTTTGTTGGTAAATTATTTCGTTCTATTATGCTCTGCTTTCTTTCTTCTTTGTGAGTGTTTGTACGCCTTCAATAACAAGAATGATAGACAAAACAATAAGAAGTATACTTAATATAGTCTGTGCATAAGGCCCCCAGTCAGCGGTTCCATTTATAATCAGACCTACTTGGTTTTTTACAGTCAAAACTAGTGAAGAAATGGTCACTACCATCATGAATGCCATAGGGAACAAAAACATTTTGTTGTTTTTACCCTTTTTCCCTAGCCATGTAGCAACTGCTAACAGTCCAAGTCCTGCAAGAAGCTGATTGGCTGCACCAAATAATCCCCATATTTTCGCATAACCTGTCATACCAAGAAGAATTCCCAATATAACTGTTACAACCGTTGAAAAATATGGATTTACCATTATTTTTTTCCAGCCATCGTTGATATCACTTATGGTTTGGCCTGGCTCTAACCAGAACTCCTGAAACATAAAACGAGCAAGTCGTGTTGCCGTATCAAGTGATGTCAGGCAGAATGCAGAATATGTAAGAATCAAAAGTGTGTAGAGAATATTCTCAAGCCCTGCAAGTCCAGGAATTGCCGCTACCATCGCTGCAATACCGCCAGCAAAGATATCTGTAGCGCCAGCAGTATGTCCTGTTTGTCTGGCATATGCAATTGCACAAAGCGTAAGAACCGCAAGCACACACTCAAGCAGCATTCCGCCATATGCGATAGGTTTTGCATCTTTTTCTTTGTCAAGCTGTTTTGATGTGGTACCGGATGAAACTAATGAATGGAAACCAGAAATCGCACCACATGCAACTGTTGTAAACAATATAGGGAATAAGTATTGCACACCATTGCCATTATCAACCGCAAAGCTTGTAAATGCTGGGAATAAATCGGGATCAATATTAGGATGCGCTCCTACAACACCTACAAACGCGATAAAAAGCATCGCATAAAGTAGAAAGGAACTTAAATAATCACGCGGCTGAAGCAAAATCCATACTGGAGTAACAGAGGCAATTGCAATATAAATACCTACAATGATCATCCAAGCGTTTGTTGATAAATAAATTGGATGGAAATTCATACCTATAACCATACAAACGATAATCGCAACGATGCCTATGATGGTAGATACTGCCATAGAAGTATTTCTTCGGTATACACAGAATCCAAAAACAATAGCAATCAGAATAAATAAAAATGATACCATTGCCACAGACGCATTAGATGCGCTTGCTGCAACATCTAATGCTCCAGCCTCATCATATTTTGCCCCGAAGGTTGATGCAACAATTGAAGCAAATGCTGCAACAACAAGCAATAAAGTAAGATAGGCGAAAATAACAAACAATCTTTTTGCTCTGCGTCCCATACTTGTTGAAATAATTTCGCCAATTGACTGACCTTTATGACGGATAGAAGCAAATAACGCTCCAAAATCATGCACACCGCCAAAGAAAATACCGCCAACTAATACCCAAAGCGTAACTGGCAGCCAGCCAAAAATAGCGGCATTAATCGGTCCAGTGATAGGTCCAGCACCTGCAATCGAAGAAAAATGATGTCCCATAAGCACTGGTGCTTTTGCTGGAACATAGTCTACACCATCTGCCATTGTATGGGCAGGCGTTTCTTCTTTGCTTTCCCCGACACCCCACTGTTTGCATAGCCATCTGCCGTAAAAAATATAACCGCAAAGCAAAATGGCGACACAAATAATTAGTAATACTAATGTGTTCATAAAAAACGTCTCCTTTTCTTTTGGAATAATACATTTTTCAAAACTTTCTCTACACATCTACCGCTTCTGTTTGTAAAAATACTACTAGTTGAAGTTTCAAAAACAGCCGCATGATAGTCCATCCAACCATGCAGAGAAAATTGAAAGCTTTTATAAATACGACATTTTTTAACGGCTCTTTTTGCTTCTTCATCACAAGTGTCACATACAAACATTGGTGTGATATAAGTGTACATATGTCCCGGACCAATATTGGCACGATTTAAACCGTCCTCTTTTGTAAAATCTCTGTATTTTTCAAATAATTCTTTGGTAAGGTGTTCTATATCAAATAGATAAATAAATTCCTCACAATTTGCAGACCATAATTCTGCTTTTTTGGAAATAACAAATCTTCCAGAATGTTCATAAAATTCACAGATTGCTCTAAGATGCTGCAGTTCACCCTCATATAATTGAATGTTATAGTATGTTTTATAACTATCAAGTAGTTTATCAATTGCTGTCTTTCGTGTATATTGCTGCATATTGTCTCATTCCTTAAGCCTGTGATTACTGTTATTGGACACTTTTTAATATTTGTGTGTTCAATAAATTACTTTATTCTTCTTATTATAGCACAAAATTATTAAAATTCAATAAATTTATTAAAAATATATAAAAACAAGACAGGCAAAAGTCACGAATCTGTCTTCTGCTGTCTTGTTTTTATATATAATATGGTTTAGAAACCTTTCATTCCTAATTGTTTAGATAGTTATTTTCGTAGAATTGTCAGCAACTTTTCGAAATACTCTGGAAGCGGTGCTTCAAATTCCACATAGTTTCCAGTTTTAGGATGAACAAATCCGATTGTCATAGCATGAAGAACTTGTCCTTCTAGTTTAAATGGAGATTTACGATTTGAATATATGGTATCTCCCAATAATGGATATCCAATACTAGACATATGAACTCTAATTTGATGCGTTCTGCCTGTTTCAAGCTGACATTCGATATAAGAATATTTGTCAAACCGCTCCAATACTTTAAAATGTGTTATGGCATGTTTCCCATTCTTTTCATTTATTGCCATTTTTTTGCGATCATTGGGATGACGCCCTATAGGTGCATTGATGGTTCCTTGTTCATCAGGTATCACGCCATAGACAATTGCTCTGTATTTTCTAGTAACATCATGTGTTTTTAAAAGTGCTGCTATCGCATTGTGCGCTTCGTCATTTTTGCATATAATAATAGAACCTGTTGTATCTTTATCAATGCGATGAACAATTCCAGGGCGCATAACGCCGTTAATACCAGATAAATCTTCTTTGCAATGATACAAAACAGCATTGACAAGTGTTCCTTCATAATGTCCAGGCGCCGGATGCACCACCATGCCCTTTGGTTTATTTACAATAAGAATATGTGCATCTTCGTATAAAATATCAAGTGGAATATTCTGTGCTGGGATATTTGGTTCTACTGAGTCTGGTATTATAAATTTTATTCTGTCGTCAACGCGGACCTTATAATTTGCTTTTACTATCGTATCATTGACCCAGACATTACCATCTTTAATAATTTTCTGTATATAGTTTCTTGATAAATCAGCCATATAAGTACAGATACATTTATCAATGCGTTCCTGCTCTAGTTCTGGGGAGATATCAAACACGATTTCATTCATGATAAACCTTTATTCTTTTTTGTTTTAAAAGCTAAAAACTCCAAATCGGATTCCTTATAGACAAATAATAGTAAAATAACCAGATAAAAAGAAGACACCGTTACATAGATATCTGCAACATTAAATACTGGAAAATTAATCAAGCTAAAATAGAAAAAATCAACAACATACCCTAAACGCACTCTATCAATAAGATTACCAATTGCACCAGCGGCAATCAATATAAGAGAAATATGCAGTTTGGAATACATTTTCTGATAAGGTGCTTTGAATAAAACATAAAAAATTACAGCAAGTACTACTACAGCAATCAATATAAAAATCATCTTTTGATCTTGCAATATTCCAAAAGCAGCTCCTCGGTTTTCCAGATAATGCAATTCAAAGACACCGTCCCAAAGAACCCAGGACGAAACGCCTTTCAGATTCAAAACTGCAAAATATTTTGTTATCTGATCAATAACAATCAAAAAAATCATTAGTATTACATCTGCTGTTAATAATATATTTTTTTTACTCATCCCAATCCTCGTCTGTGAAATAGATTTCGTTTATTCCTGCTAATATTTCCTCTTTGGTTACGGTTTTATCGATCATAGCTTTCCCAACACTTTTGAGCAGAATAAACTTAAGATGTTCACCTTCCATTTTTTTGTCAGAACTGGTTAGCGCAAAGATTTCTTCTGGATCAATATTTTCAATAGAAATAGGCAGATTAAATGGTACAAACATATCGCGTATTTCGTAGTATTCATCTTTTGAAATAAGATCTCGTTTCCACGAAATATATGCTGCGGCGACACAGCCAAGCGCAACACATTCACCATGCAGCAGTTCAAAATTCTTTGCTTTTTCGATAGCATGACCGATTGTATGCCCAAAATTTAAAATAGCCCGCTCCCCTTTTTCTGTGGGGTCTTTTTCTACAACTATTTTTTTGCAGGTATTGCTCTTAAGAACCATCTCCTCAAGGGTTTCCAGATCTCTGTCATGGATTTCATACATATTATCAATGATCCATTCGTAAAAATTTGCATTCTTAATCAGTCCATGCTTCATAACCTCTGCCATACCAGAATAATACTGTCGGTCATCAAGTGTTTTCAAAGTAGATAGATTCATATACACAAGCTTAGGCATATAAAAAGCGCCTACCATATTTTTGTACTGATCGCAGTCTACGCCAGTTTTTCCACCGATACTACTATCCACCTGGGCTAAAAGAGACGTTGGAATCTGTACAAAATCAATACCACGCAAGTAAGTTGCTGCTACAAATCCTGCCATATCTCCTGTCACACCGCCGCCAAGTGCTAACAGCATATCTCTTCTGTCATATTTATTTTCTATCAAAAACTTATAAATATTCTGAATTGTATCAAGATTTTTACTTTTTTCTCCGTCAGGAAACGAAAAAACCAATATTTTTTTACACTTGTCTTTGAGCGCTTCACAAACTTCATCTGCATATAAACCATTTACTTTTGAATCTGCAATAATGCACAGCTTTTTTGTGTGAATCTCAAATTTCTCTAGTTCTTCTGCCAGTCTGCCAAAATCATGTTCATAAACAATATCATAGATAGGTTTTGCATTCTGATTGATTGTTAATCTCTGTGACATAGTTAATCTCCCTTCTCAATGTTACAGAACCTGTTTGACCGCATAACAGGCGCATACAGCATTACGCTGCATGCGCCTGAAACAGCGAGTATAAGCATTTAAAAATTACTAGCATTGCCATGTTGATGTCCTAATTGCTGCCCTATAGGCGGAACATCAAAAGTTCCTGAGAAAATCTCCTGAAAATCTCCTGATATATCAACGCACGCAGGCGTGATTATGAAAATATAATTAGATATTTTCTGAAGATTTCCATTAATTGCATATGTAGAGCCTGATGAAAAATCAATAATTCTCTGTGCAATCTCTACATCAAGTCCCTCTAAATTAAGTACTACTGTGCGATTTGCTAACAATGTTTCTGTAATTTCTCTTGCGTCTTCCACACTTGCAGGTTTGATAACACAGACTTCCATTCCATTTCCAGGCGATTTTTTGACTGCCCTGATAGGAGTTACTTTCTGTGACTGTCTTCTCGGTTTCTCAATAGGTTCATCATAATCATCTTCTTCGCGTGCGGCAGCCATAGGTTTTGGTTTCCTAACAGTGTTGTCTACGATTTCGCCTTCATCATAATAATCGTATTCATCATACTCTTCATCTTCATTGTTTAAATGTAGTGCATCTAAAAACTTGTCCATTACTCCCATATCTACATTTCCTTTCACTCCGACATGTACTGCCTTATTCCAAAGATACCAGTGCCTACCCTGACATATGTAGCACCTTCCGATACTGCCACAGGATAGTCTCCTGTCATACCCATAGATAAAATTTCCATATCTATATTATCAATGTTTTTTTGCATAATGTCAACTGCTATTTTCTTCAATTTCTGAAAATGTAATCTATTTTCTTCGGCATCGTCCACAAAAGGGGCAATTGTCATCAGACCTTTGATACGAATGTTCGGTAATTTTGCGATATCACATACAAGCTGTCTGACTTCTTCACATGACACACCATACTTTGTTTCTTCATCCGCCACATTCACTTCTATCAATATATTTACACATACATTTTTTTTAGATGCTTCTTTGCTGATTTCTTCGGCAAGACGTAGAGAATCAACACTGTGAATCATATACACTTTGTCAACGATATATTTCACCTTATTTCTTTGGAGATGACCTATCATATGCCATCTGATATCGCTTGGCAGCGCCTCATATTTATCAAGAAGTTCTTGTACTTTGTTCTCTCCAAAGTCTCTGCATCCATATGCATATGCTTCTTTCAGCAATTCAACAGGTTTTGTTTTGCTTACTGCAATCAGGGTCACATCAGAAGGCGATCTTCCTGCTTTTTCACACTCCTGAGCAATAATGTTTTCCACTTCCTTTATGTTTTCTTTGATTGTTATTTTTTCCATACAAATCCTCCTCCATACCGCCTCAAATTGTTAATTGAAAAATGAGTGCATCCGCATGATTTTTCAATCGGTTCTGCAGTGTTATTGATAAATGAAATCATCATTATTCACACTCGTCGCATCTAATACGATTCTGTCATATACCGTAAGTCCATATTTTGTATTGGAACTTACAATTGCATATTCATCATTTTTTTCCAATATTGTTATTTGTTTGAAGTCAGCATATCCTTTATTCATATTATAAACACCTGTTAATGTACCAGATTTGCTGATTGCCATTTTGTCAGTAGAATCAGGCTTGCAAATATAGGTACCAACATCTAAATTGGTATTATCAATATAAAATTCGTTTTCATCAGAATTATAAACAGTTGTTTCTATAAACTGATAAACAACATTTCCATTTTCATCATAGGTTTCTTTGGAAACGCCATAATTTCCATTTGGCCCTCCTTTGCTCATATACTCGGCCGGAACAATAAAAAACTCTTTTTGCGCAATGGCAGATAATGGTATTTTTAATCCTTGTTCATCACTAACAATAAGTTCAATATCAACAAATCTATCAGTACAAAAAGAGACACAAGAGTTGTTAAAACTAAGCTGCGCATAATCGGTATCTGCCTGATGGTGTATTGTTACTTGCCCCCATGAGGTTTCCTGCGTTTTTATAAACTTTACTTTAACATACTCCTCTTCCTCAAGTTTTGCAGACTGTTCTTTTTCTACAGGTATAATCAGTGACCAGTTTTCATCTGTAATTAATTTCCCAACAGTAGTATTTTTTTCTACCAAATCATTGTTATTAATACGATTTTTTTCATACTTTGTCTGATCAAAAATCTCTGCGGTAATATTTTCAGGTGTCAGTGTTTCATATCCATCTGTATTATATACAATATACCCTGATTTTCCAGCCGCGCACAAAGACACCATACCACCAAGGCTTGACTGATTCATAACCTCTATATTTTCATACATACTAATATTGACAAGTTTCATTACAGAACCTTCAATATCATATTTAAAATCATAGATACTGTGGAAATCTTTGCAATCAAAACCTCTGGTATACTGAATAATTTCTGAACGAAGTTCACTCAAATCTTCATCAGAGTATGTATTTTCACCCAATTCACCTGAATTTAATAAAGATGCAAGTTTTCCGCTTTCATCTATGGAATATACCGTATCTCTTGAAGAAACGCGTTCTCCTTCTCGAATATAGTAATTAATATAACCCGTATATGGGGTTTTGAGCAATTCTTCTTGACGAAGTACTATCCCAGTATAAGTTTTTGATACGGACAAAGAACCCATCTGGATCTCGTACCCCTGTATTTGTTCAGAATTTAGATATGAAATAATGATAACAATAATATAGACAATCATTGCACCAAAGATTGCAAATTCAATCCGGTTCATCGTTTTTCCAGATTTATTCTGATATTTTCTACGGTCATGTACACTTGCAGAAGCCACAAATTACTCTCCATTTCTAAAAATTATTGCCTACTTTACCTCTGCACAGGTATTTACAATCGGGCGGGGAAGGTTACCTCCCCTACCCGCGCGCCGCCGATGCGCCACTTTGGTGGCATAGTTTCTCTGCATCGGCGTGTGCATAAAAAATTGAGCGTCAGCGCACCCACTTAACGACCCATGCTGTCTTTAAATTTCGTATAAGATGAAAAAGCCCCGGATACTGTTCCGAGGCTTCGCTATTAACTAATTTGTGTTTCTTATAATGAAACGATTACCTTTGACTTTAAGGACTCTGGCAGTTCAGCCTCATCTATTGAAATACTGATTATAATCTTAAATCCATATGTATTACTTATTGAATCCAGCTTATTAATAATTTCTTCTACTCTATCAGTGTCTTCCAGACAGGAAATCCTTAAGAAACCATCAAAGTATATCTGTTCAAGATCATGATCCTGAGAAACAATGCCGCGAATAAATCCAATGAATTCGTCTGCACTGGCAACGCCATAATCTTCCACGTTGATAAGTCTCACTTTGTTATTCAGTTCATACATGTGATCATTACCTTTGTCAAGATATACGATATTTCCGGAAACGGTAGCAATTTCTTTATTTACCATATCCAGAACTATTTTTGTTTTTCCTTTACCTTTTTTTCCTACAATAAGCTGTACCATAAGCAATACCTCCTAATAATCCGTAAAATTTTAATTATATTGAAAATATCCAATAATATAATTATAGTTGAATTTAGACAAAAAAACAACTTAAATTTATTTTATTTCATCAAGCAAATCGGTCATCTCCTGATACATCAGTGTTTTATCATTTGATTTTAATACGACCGAGATATATGGATTCCCTGAATTGTCTTTTGAATATAGGATCAGACAGCTTCCAGCCGCATTTGTTGTTCCTGTTTTCCCTCCAATAACTGTCACATTATCAGGAGCAATTGCTTCTCCTCGGATATATGCATTGCTTGATTGTAAATCAATTGTTTTCTCATTCCCATTTTGATCATGATAAACAGAAGTATAGTTGGATTTTTGAATGATTTCTGTAAATTTATCATATTTCACTGCCTCATTGCAAATCAAATACAAATCATAAGCAGTCGTATAGTGGTTTGTATCTGTAAGTCCATGCGGGTTGACAAAGTGACTGTTTGTGGCGCCAAGACTATTTGCCATCTCATTCATCATCTCTGCAAACCCCTCAACACTTCCCCCCACATGCTCCGCAATCATGACTCCAACATCATTTGCAGATTTCAATAAAAGTGCATGAAGTGCCTGCTCCATTGTCATTGTATCTCCAGGAGAAAGACCAAGCTTCACCGCCCCGGACTCACTGATATTAACATTTTCTGTGGCTGTGAGAACTTCATCTAAACTGCTATTTTTCAGAGCACACAATGCGGTAAGCACCTTTGTGAGGCTAGCCGGATTTAACCGCTCATGAACGCTTTTGGCATAGATGACATTGCTTGAAGCAATGTCAAACAAACCAGCCGCCTCGGCACCAGACATGTCCACGTCTGTTCCTTTAGAGACATCACCTGTCACAACACATAACTTTGACGCAAATGGCTCTATTGTAGCGCCCTGCGCATGTGATGCAACAGAAAAACTTGAATTATTTCTGTTTCTGTCATACGCAAAAGTATATTTTCTTGCACCGCACCCAGCAAGATTTGTTGTCAGTAAAACGGTTGTTAATGCAATATAAAATACTTTATTTAACTTATTTGTACATTTCACGCCAATCTAAATCTCCTCTGTCAAGTGACTTTATCAAAAGCTCCGCGGATGCAAGATTTGTTGCCAACGGGATATTGTGCATGTCGCAAAGCTTAACCGCATTATTCACATCGGGTTCATGAGATTTTGAATTCAAAGGATCCCTCAAAAATATAACAAGGTCAATCTGGTTGTGTTCAATTTGTGCACAAATCTGCTGTTCTCCACCCAAATGTCCCGCCAAATGTTTATGAATATTTAGATTCGTAACTTCCTCAATCAGTCTTCCTGTTGTCCCAGTTGCATACAGTTCATTTTTGCTTAAGATTCCCCGATAAGCTATACAAAAGTTCTGCATTAATTTCTTCTTTCCGTCATGCGCAATTAACGCAATATTCATTCTATCTGCACCTTCCTTTGTCAATTATTTACTATTAACATTTTAACCTCTTTGCATACAAAAATCTATATCATATATTATTAATTTTTGAGTAAATTTTTCGTCAATGTGAAGGTCCATAAAAAATCTGCCTAATTATTGTACTTTCTAACGCATTGTAATCGTACATTTAGCACAAAGCCCATCCCAATATATAAACTTACCAACGAAGTCATTCCATAGCTTACAAACGGTAACGTAACGCCTGTATTGGGAATCAGTCCTGTAGCAACGGATAGATTTACAAAGCTTTGAAATCCAACAAGTGCCGCCATTCCTGACGCAATACAGGTTCCAGCAATATCTTTTGCTTTCCTTGCAACATTCAAACACTCCAAGGTTATAAGAAATAACAAGACGATGACGGTGCACCCTCCTACAAATCCAAGTTCTTCACCAACAACGGTAAATATAAAGTCTGTTTGCGGCTCAGAAATAAAGTTTCCGTTTTTTACAGAACTAATCATGTTATTATTTAAGCCTTTTCCCCATAATTGTCCGGAACCAATTGCCATCATTGCATTTGTCTGCTGATAAGCTGTCGTCTGCTTGTATTGTTCAGGATATAACCATGCTAAAATTCTTCCCTGCTGATAATCATTGATGATTGTCTGACCAGGTTGAAGAACCATGATAAACAGAACAATTGCTGTTGGTATTGCAATTGCAAGTGTACCGAATATAAACTTGTAGCTGAGTCCGCCAACATACCATACAACGCAGAAAATAAGTGCAATTACAATTGTAGTGGACATATCTGGCTGATCATAGACCAAATACAATGGAGGTATCAGCAATAAAATAATCGCCGCCATATTTTTCAGAGAGTTCAACTTTTCATGATGTTTTAAAATAAATTGTGCATAAAACAGAATCAGCATAATTTTGGTAAGCTCTGACGGCTGAAATCGTATGCCTCCGATTTCAAGCCAGCGGGTTGCACCCTTTACCTCTTTTCCCAAGAAAGAAACCATAAGTAGAAAAACAATATTCAATGCATAGATTACCCAGTAAAAACGCAGAAAAAAGGAATAGTCAAAAAAAGAAAGTACAATCATAATAAATAAACCCATAACAAACCCAAGAATCTGCTTGTTTTGAACTTCAACTTTTGCGCTTCCAATTGAAAATATTCCCAATACGGTAAGCCCTACCAAAAAAAATATAAGTTTAAAATCATAATCTCGAATCCTGTAATTCCTAAACATATGTTCCTTTCCTTTATTCTGCGTATTTAGATTAGTTTCTTAAATCTAGTATGGGAATATTAGCATACAAAACAGGCATCTTTTTGCCATTTCTGGCTGAATTCCCTGTCTTAGCTATCTGTACTTCCATACTAGAAGAATCAATTTTCATGTATTTCGATATTACTTGAGCAATATCATTTTTTATCAATTCCATCATCTCAGGAGAACAGTTAACCCTGTCTGATATCAGTAAAATTTTTAGACGATCCTTCGCTATTTCGCTGGACGTTTTTCTTTTAAATATAGAAAATAAACTCATATCCGCTCCTCCTGTAGATTTTTTTTGAATAATTCTGAAAATTTTGTCCAAATCGTAATATTCTTCCCAAAATCCTTAAAAGGAACTTCTTTGCCTTCAAGACGTTTGCAAATATTAAAAAATGCTTGTCCAGCGGCGGAATTTTTCCCTACCAGCGGCTCCCCTTGATTTGTTGCAATCACAACATTTTCGTCATCTGGAACGACGCCAAGAAGCGGAAGCCCCAAAATATCAATGACATCATCAACTGTCATCATTTCGCCACGGCGTATCAAATCCTGACGCAGACGATTGAGAACCAGATCTACTTTTTTTATTTCATTTGCTTCCAACAGGCCAATTATTCGGTCTGCATCTCTGATAGCGGATACTTCAGGTGTTGTCACAACAATCGCATGATCGGCACCAGCTATGGCATTTTGAAATCCTTGCTCAATTCCTGCCGGACAATCCAGAATTATGTAATCAAACTGCTCTCTCAAACTGTTAATTAATTTTACCATTTGTCCTGGCGTAATACAATTTTTATCTCTTGTCTGCGCTGCCGGCATTAAAAATAACCCGGCATGCCGTTTGTCCTTTATCAGTGCCTGCTTTAATCGGCAGTTTCCTTCTATAACATCTACTAAATTGTAAACAATTCGATTTTCAAGACCCATTACTACATCAAGATTTCTGAGTCCTATATCTGCATCAATCAAAACGACACTTTTTCCCAATTCCGCAAGACCTGTTCCTACGTTTGCAGATGTGGTGGTCTTTCCCACACCGCCTTTCCCAGATGTAACAACAATTACTTCACTCATAGGAATCCTCCATTATCAAAATAATGGTTCTCTGGATAACAACTGTTATATCGTGAAGTTATCCAGCAATTCTTTGGTAATTGGTTGTATCTGCACTTCCCCATTATAGGTATATGCAATCTTTGGTATCGGTTTTGGTTTAAACCCCCACCTGGAAACTTTTTGCACCTGGTCCTGATATATGAGATCACCTATCTGCAACGAACTGGGATTCATATTCAACGCCGCTACAAAATGATTATTGTTTCCTCCTGCTCCTGCGTATGCATCCCCCTCAAGCGAACCAAGAACTACAATATCTTTTCCGGAATATACACCGCTTCCTTCACAAACATCACCAAGAATAATGATACTGCGTTCGGTTTCTATACTTGCGCCATCTCTTAAGGTACCCCTATAAAACTGTCCACAATTTTCATCTCTCTGAGCTTTCAGAGTGTTTTGTATTCCGACAAATCTGATATTTTTTTCTTCATCCTTTCCCATAAGGCAAAGTACATTCAAATGCGAATTTTGTGTAATTGTATCCAGAATTTCTCGTTCCTGTTTTTCAGTCAGCTCTCTTCCTTCCAGAGAAATTGCCACGGATGCATTTTTAAAAAAATGATCTGCATCATGAAATTTGGCAGCAACATCTAATAACAGCTCTTCATATGGAATTGTACTATCCAGGATAACGGATATACCACTGGAAAAACTTTTCAAAATAACTGAATTTTTCACATTTGCTCCTTTTTGTTTCTAAAACACCTCTGCATATGCTTTTGTATATCATTTTTAATCTTGCTGTATTCCACTAACAGCATCTGGAATCTCTGCTGTACCTGTCAAAAGTTCGTCTTCTTCTGCCAGTCTATAGTAATATTTATATACATCCCTTGCAGTCTGAGCCGCAAAATCAGAACTGTAACCATATGCAATACGTACTGTCACTGATATCTCAGGATCTTCATAGGGTGCATAACTTAGAAAAAGTGCGTGGTTGGTGCGATTTTTTCCTTCCTGTGCTGTACCTGTTTTTCCAGCAACATTTACAGATAACTCATTGTAGTAATTCTTTTTCTCAACCACACTTCTCATTCCGGAATGAATTGCATTCCATATACTATCGTCAACATCAATCGTGTTTCTTATTTCAGGCTTAAAATCTTTTACTACTTCTCCTTTAGAGTTGGTTATTTTGTCCAGAATACTTAAATTATAAACAGTGCCACTGTTTGCAACTGCTGTCAAATATCTAGCCAGACCGACCGTAGTATAGTTATTGCTTCCCTGTCCAATTGCAGATGGAACAATATATTTTTCTGAGAATTTCGGCTCGGATTCTGTTATTTCTACACCAGATTTCTCAGTAAGCCCAAACATATCTGCATATTTCTCAAGTCTGGAAAGTCCATAGGTGTCGTTATAACCGCTTCCGTCTTGTCCAAGCCGATATCCAACCTCATAAAAATACATATTGCAGGAATTGGCGATGGCATTTGAAAGATTCATAGCACCATGGCCGGAAGTATTCCAGCAATCATGTGTGGTAGGCGCTAGTTTATCAAAAGTACCTGTACAGTAAATCGTTTCTCCCAGTGAAGAAACAACTCCCTCTTCCATAGCGGCAATGGCAGACACCATTTTGAAGGTAGAACCTGGCGCCGTCTGCTGCTGTGTTGCAGCACTCCATTGTGGTACCGACAAATCAGACTGCAGCTTTGCAAAATATTCGGCATCTACACCGTTTGCCAGCTTGTTAATATCATAACCAGGATATGAAACAAGCGCAAGTACTTCACCTGTATTTACGTCCGTTACAACACATGAACCTGTACAGGGATCTAACGCGAGCTGATCGGGCTTTATCTGGAGCGTCTCTATCATTTCAAGCATAAAATTATATGGATTTGTTTTTCCTTCTTTTAATGCAGTAACTTTGCTTTCATCAATACTTATCAAGTCCTGTTCCCATAATAACATGCAGATTTGTCTGCCTGTTATTGTTTGGTCACTAATCATAAACTTGTACATTTTTTTTGAAAATGTGGTATTATCTTTTAGGTTATCGAGTATATATGTGATAACACTGTTAAGCACTTCTGTTGAATCAGAATACTGTGAATTCACAGAAAGTTTGGTTATATCTATCCAGTTTTTGGATATCGCGTATGTCAAAAATTCATTTAAGCTGATAACTTCCTGAACAGACCACGCAATATAAGTAGGGTCTTCTTT
This sequence comes from uncultured Lachnospiraceae bacterium, assembly GCA_910586585.1. Classification (GTDB taxonomy): domain Bacteria; phylum Bacillota; class Clostridia; order Lachnospirales; family Lachnospiraceae; genus COE1. The sequence continues at coordinate 25,501 of CAJUKA010000004.1, read as the reverse complement.
ATCTATCGCGGAGTTGACAAGAACACCTTTGTCAGTCAGCATGGATACAATATAGCTTTCATAATTTTTGTATTCCTTTGATAATTGATCATAGGGTGTTTTTAGGTTCAAAAGTTCTTCTTTAAGCGTAGCGAGAACACTTTCCCGCTTATCAGAGAATATTTGATAAACCTCTTTTTCTGTGTCATATGCATTTTCGTCCATAAAATGATTAATATCAATCACATTATTATTGATCAATGCAAAATAAACGTCATCGATTGGAATAATAATATTCTGGCGTGAAGATGCAGTCAACGGATCATAATTGTAGATATTTCTTGTTTTTGATACAATAATACCTGCTATTTTTTGTTCCAGAATATTGTATATTGCCATTTGAAGATCTTTATCCAATGTCAGATAAACATCCTTTCCCACTTGAGATTCCACAACATCTGTTGTTTCAATCACTTTTCCCAGATTATCTACATAAATTGTCTCTGATCCCTTAATTCCCTGAAGTTCTAGCTCCATAACCTGTTCAATACCACCTTTTCCGACAGTATCGTGTATGGTATAATTTTCGTTTTGCTCAGAAAGCTGTGCCAGTTCTTCGGAGTCAATTTTTCCAGTATATCCGAGAATATGAGAAAAATAAAAAGGGTAATTATATTTTCGAATCATATCCTCTTCTATCGCAACACCGTCTAATTCCGACGCGTTTTCCATAATGACTGCAACTGTTTTTTTGGAAACATCTGTTGCAATCGTTGTCGGAATATATTTCTGATAACTGTTTAAATTAATTTGATATCGAATTGTTGCAATCTGTAAAATCTCTTTTTTGGTATATCCCTCATATGGAACAAATTCTTTTTTTCCGCTTTCATTAACAGGAAAAGAACCGATTTTAAACTTGTTGACTAGATAATCAATAATCTCTTGTGCTGACGCATTTTCTTCTGAATAGTACAGCTTATCAATCGTTAATCGTCCATAGATATCAGCTTTAAAACGAAGAAGTTTTGTTCCTTCAACAGTAAATTCATAATCGTTATTTTCATTGAGGATAATGCTGAAATCACTGGCAATGCGATCTCCATTGTCTTCAATCATGTGAATTAATTTATATAATGTCGCATTTAATTCCTCACTTTTGGAAGAGCCCTCATAGACATCTTCTATCGTGACAGAATAAGCAAGCTCATTGTAAGCTAAGATATTTCCATTTCTATCATAAATATTTCCACGGGTTCCCTCGATAATTCTTTCTTTCTCTATCATCAGACGAAAGTTTTCAAGATAGGATGCTCCATTTACAATCTGTAAAGTAAATAATCGATATATCAATATGACCGCCATACCTGTAAATATAATAAATAACAGTAGTAATCTGGAGGTCAATAAACTGATGAGCCCCTCTCTAATCCTTTTTAACAACTTTATGCTCACCTCTTTCAGTATCGTCTATTGATCTGTTTAACAGCAAAATGAATGGATATAAAAATACAGTAACAAAAATTGTGTAAACCATTTCTGGCAAAATAATATTTCTAAGATAAAAAATAAAATGGAACCTGTGTCTCAACAAATACAATAAAACATAACATGTAAAAGAATAAACAAAATCGCTCGCCAGAATAAGCAGCAACGGAAGCTTGATATCCTCCTGATAAAAGATACTGTGAAATGCACCATTGGCAGCTCCTATGTACAGATATATCAGTGCATAAAATCCAAGGACATCACCATAAAAAATATCCATCAACAATCCGCATATAAAACCTACCACCATACCATATTTCTTATCAAACATAAACCCATAGGAGGCAGTAATGATAATCAATATATTGGGTGATATACCACCAAGATTCAACGCCTGAAACAGCGTCGTCTGAAGGACAAATCCAAGCAATATTACAAAAAATAATATGATATTTTTTTTCATGAACCTACTAATCCTCTATCTGCTGTTTTGTTTTTAATATGACAAGTACCTCCTCAAGATGCTCAAAATCAACTGCTGGTGTAATTCTTCCGGATTTTGTAATATTATTGGAATCCTGGTTAATCTCACTGATATACCCAACTAGTATATTGGGTAAATATTTATCACTAATATTTGAAGTAACAACTTTGTCGCCAACTTCTACTTTGTCCTGAGAATCAATAAGCTGACTAAATCCGATAACACCCTCGTCCATAAGTTCCAAGGAACCATTCACCATAAAAGTATCTGAGCTTGCAAGCACTTTGCTGCTGACATTTGAATCATCGTTTATTATCGCATTTACTTTTGCCCAATTGGGTCCTATTGCAACAATCCTGCCCACAAGACCGCCTCCGGCAATGACATTCATATCAATGGTAAGCCCATCGTCCAGTCCCTTATCTATCGTAAACGCATGGAACCAGTTGCCGCTGTCTCTAGCGATAATTCTGGCTCCTATTTTTTCATAACCACTGTATTGCTCGTCCAGTTTATATAACTCACGAAGATTATTCAGTTCATATTTATCCTGCTGAAGCTGTGTGTTCTGGACAGTCAGTTCATCAATTTGTTTCTTGAGTTCCTGATTTTCCTGAAGGGCAATTCGTAACTCTCCTAATTCATCTGCCCGCACGGACATCCATGTTCCAATTTGGCTGACACCATCCTGAAATGGAATTACAACATAGCCTACCAGCTTATTTAAAGGCAATGCGGAATAATCCGTAAAAAATGTTAAAGCCATAAGAACAATACAAATACACGTTAAAATCAACAGCAGATATTTACTTGGAATAGAGAATTTGTCTCTTTTTCTCTTTACCACTGGACTCATGAATATTAGCGCCCCATTCCTTCTAAATAAGCAACTGATTTATAGTTATCATCCTTAATAATTTTGGCAAGTCCGAGTGCAACGCCTGATACAGGATTTTCGCTCACATTTACTCGAAGTCCAGTACTCTTTGCAATTAATTCCGCAAGATGTGCAACCTGAGAGGCTCCTCCTGTCAGATAAATACCCCTTCTGAAAATATCAGCAGAAAGTTCTGGCGGAGTTCTTTCAAGAATCACACGAATATTATCAATAATAACATTGAAACTTTCCAGCATACTATCACTTACAAGGTTTGTTGGAATTTCTTTTTCCATGGGAAGCCCTGTCACAATATCTCTGCCATATACAATCGCTCCCTTTCCTTCCCCTTCCAACTCACGCAGATTGATCTTGACATTTTCAGCAGTTTTGCTGCCAATAATCAGGCTGAATTCTTTTCGAATCGCATTCTTTATTGATTCATCGAATTTCTGTCCGCCAACTTTAATCAACCGGCTGAGTACAATACCGCCAAGAGAGAGAATGGAAATCTCAGTAGTGTGGAATCCAACATTGACAACAAGAATACCCTGTGCATTTTTGACATCAATATCAAGACCAAGGCCATCGGCCACAGCCTTCTCTACACGCATAATTTTTCTCGCTTTTACATTCGCATCTTTTACAAGATCAGAAAACGCTCTCTTTTCTACAGCAGTGATATCAGAGGGAACTGCAATATAAAATTCGGCTGGTTTGACAGCTCCTTTATTACAGTCTAAGATAAAGTTTTTGAGAAGCTGCTGCATATTTTTAATATCCGCGATAACTCCATTGCAGAGCGGATATGATATTTCAATGTTAGATGGTGCCTTCTCAAACATCTCAAATGCAGAATCACCATATGCAAATAAATTTTTCTTGTCCTCAATCGCAATCATATTTTTTTCAACAATAACATTGTCGCCATGAGCACTGTAAATCTTGATTGTCCTGGTACCTAAGTCGATACCAAATGCGTTGTTAGCCAACATAACAACTCCTTTCTGTAACTATTCAGTTCCTTCATAGTTGAAGAAGTTTTGCACTGAACGTTTTTTTGTTCTTCATAAAAGTCCTTTTTGAATAAAACTGGTATATCTGTTATCTCCAATGATGATATGATCCAGTAATGGAATTTCAACTAAATCGGATACTTCCTTTATCTTTTGCGTCACCAGCACATCCTGTCTGCTAGGTGTTGGATCACCGCTTGGATGATTATGCAGAATTACAATATAAGATGCTTCATTGCGCATAGCTCTGACACAGATATCTCTCGGCGATATCAATGTTGCGTTAAATGTTCCTGTTGACAAAACAGATTCATTCAAAATATGCCGCTTTGCATCCAAAAGTACTAATAATAGCTGTTCTGTATCTTTATGGCGCATCCGCTCCATATAGTATGCTGCTACTGTCTCTGGTTTGTCAAATGTCAAATCTGGTCTTGCCTGCATATTTGAAGTTCTCTTTGCAATCTCTGCAATGCATAGCAGCTGAACCGCCTTGACTTCGCCAATTCCTGGTATTTGCATCAAAGCCTTGATATTAAAGTGATACAATCCCAAAAGTCCCATATCGTCGCCCGCAAGCTTCAAAATATCTCTGCCAAGTTCTATTGGCGTCTTGTTTCTGGTACCAGTTCTAAGCATAATAGCAAGAAGCTCGGCATCCGAAAGGTATTCCGGTCCAAGCCTCATAAATTTGTCATAAGGCAGCTCATCCTTTGCATATATTTCTTTAAAAAGACTCATCGTATTTTTATGCCCTGCTCTCTGTTCAAAGCATAGTCCAATACTAATATTACCATACTAAAAAGCGTCTGTACACTAAAAAGATTAGTTTTTTTTCGACATGATTTTTGGCGGAAGTGAAACAATGCCTGCATTCACCAAACTTTGAAGTGATTTCATAATACCAAAGCGCGCGTGTTCAAAGGTAAGCCCTCCTTGAAAATATACTGCATATGGCGGTTTTATCGGCCCGTCTGCACTCAGTTCAATTGAAGAACCTGATACAAATGCTCCCGCTGCCATTATAACCTGGCTGTCATATCCCGGCATATCCCAAGGTTCAGGCGTAACAAAGCTGTCAACTGGAGCGGCTGCCTGGATTCCCTTGCAGAATGCTATAACGCCTTCCGGCGTTCCAAATTCAACAGCCTGTATAATATCATGCCGTGATTCCACAGCATTTGGAATTACCTTAAATCCAAGCTTTTCATATAAGTTAGCCGCAAATATTGCTCCTTTTAACGCGCTTGCAGTCACAGTCGGCGCCAGAAACAATCCATGATAAAAATCTCTTAATACACCAAGGGAAGCACCGACTTCCTTTCCAAGTCCCGGAGAGGTAAGCCTATAAGCAGCATTTTCAACACATTCTTTTTTGCCTGCAATATATCCACCTATTGGCGCCAGTCCGCCGCCTGGATTTTTGATAAGCGATCCAACAACCATATCTGCGCCGACTTCAACAGGCTCTATCCGCTCTACAAACTCGCCATAGCAATTATCTACCATACAGATAACATCTGGTTTGATTGCTTTGACAAATGCAATCAATTCCCCAATTGCTTTGACTGAAAAGGTTGATCTTGTCTGATATCCTTTTGACCGCTGTATTGTGACAAGTTTTGTTTTTTCACTCACTGCGTTTCTAATTCGGTCATAGTCAAAACTTCCATCAGCGAGCAAATCAATCTGTTTGTATGAAACACCATATTCAGCAAGCGATCCTTTTGAGGGGCGGATACCAATAACTTCTTCCAACGTATCATAAGGCTTTCCTGCTGGTGAAAGAAGTTCATCACCAGGACGAAGGTTGCTCATCAGTGCTAGTGCCAATGCATGCGTCCCACATGTAATCTGCGGCCTTACCAGAGCATCTTCTGCATGAAAAACAGATGCGTATACAGCTTCTAATGTTTCCCTTCCTAGATCATTATATCCATATCCTGTCGTTCCTGACAAACATGCCTCGCTAACCTTATTTTGCTGCATAGCTTTTATGACCTTCAACTGATTGTATTCTGCATTTTTGTCAATTTCATCGAAACGCGCTTTGAGACTTTCTAAAATTTCTCTGCTAAAATGATATACCTGTTCAGATATTTCCAGCTCTTTGTATATGTTCTGTGTATCTGTATTAATTTCGTTTGTCCCGTTCATTTGTACATTGTTTCCCTTTCGTTATGTTTTCCTTGTATTTTATAGACGTGGCTTGTTATATAGTTTAACATTTTTTCGTCGTCGTATGCAAATTTATCTTTTTCTATCCAGATAACATTTCGTTCACGGCGAAACCATGTGAGCTGTCTCTTTGCAAAATGCCTTGTGTCACGCTTGATCTTGTAAACAGCCTCTTCCAATGAGCATTCTTCTGCCAAATACGATAAAATCTCCTTGTAGCCAAGTCCCTGCATCGCCGTTGAATCTCTTTTGCAGCCCATATTTACGAGCATTTTTACTTCATCGACAAGCCCCTCTTCTATCATTTTGTCAACACGTTTATCAATATTTGCATATAGATGTTCTCTTATATCTGTGAGAACAAAATAACTAGAATCATATGCAGATTGTTTTTCCCGCTCTGCATCATTATGTTCTGATATCTTTTTTCCCGTCTGACGATAAAATTCTATGGCACGAATGACCCGCTTCACATTGTTGGCATGGATTGCCTCTGCTGCTTTGGGATCTATCTGACAAAGCATTTCATGCAGATAATCAGCCCCCTGCTGCTTGGCAATCTGCTCTAATTCCTGCCGAATCGCAGTATCTTGTCCATTTTCATGAAAATCAATGTCATACAACACTGATTGAATATAAAACCCTGTGCCTCCCGCCAGGATTGGTATTTTTCCCTTAGCGTATATTTCTGCAATTGCTTCTTTTGCATATTGTTGGAACAAGACAATATTAAAATCTTGCGTTGGCTCCAAAATATCCACAAGATAATGTTTGATTCCCTGCATTTCATCGGGACGAATCTTGGCGGAACCAATATCCATATGTTGATATACCTGCATAGAATCCGCAGAAATAATCTCGCCGTCTACTGCTTTTGCAAGTTCTATAGAAAGCTTTGTCTTGCCTGCTGCAGTAGGGCCAGTCAAGATAATCAATGGTTTGCCTTTCATTGCTGCCTCTCTCATACAATCCGTTTAAATTTCTTTTCAACTTCATATTTTGACATTGAAATAATGGTTGGTCTGCCATGTGGACAGTTATAGGGATTTTCAAGCTCTAAAAGCTGTTCAATCAGCGTGTCGGCTTCTTCTAAGCTCAGAGAATTGTTTCCCTTAACGGCTGCCTTGCATGCCATCGATGCTATTTTTTCCCGTATAATTTGTGGCACACCGCGCACAGGACTCTCTAACATTTGGGTTAAAATCTCTTCAAAAAGCTCTTTGATATTATAACTAAACAAATCAAGCGGTACACCCCGTATTGCAAAAGCATTCATGCCAAAATCCTCAATCTCAAAACCAAGTTCCTTAAAATATTTCTGATAGCTATTAATTAAATCTGCTTCTTTGGGCGTGACATTAAGAACGGCAGGCGGTGTTAACATTTGCGTATATACTTCATTTTTCTCCACTTTTTTGAGGATCTGCTCATATTTCACTTTTTCATGTGCCGCATGTTGGTCAATCATCAGCATCTTGTCACGATATTCAATAATCCAATAAGTATCAAATACTTGTCCTACGATTCTATATTCTTGTTTTGCTTCTTTTGTTAGAATCTTTTCATCAAAAAAATTTAATTGTTCTGGTTTTTCAACAATAATATGATTTTTGGCTTTTATCACGCCTAGATTCTGTGTATCATTCTCTTTTGGCAATGTGCCAAGAATCTTTCCTGTTCTTTGACCAACTGCACTTTGTCCGATGCTTTGCGGCTGTTTGCTGTCAGGAATCACTTTTTGCCGATTATCTACAAAAAAATCGTCCTCTGCTTCAAGATGTTTTTTGGTATCTTCTGTATCATTAGATGGTTTATCGTAATGCACATCTTCATGCAAAATATTCTGTACTTTCGTATTTTTTTCAGCAGAGACTCTCCGCTCCTTTTCAAATGGTTCCGGCGCATAGAGTTTAGGCTTTGCCGTATTTTTTGCTTCACTGCTGGATTTTTTGTCTGGTCCAAGTGTAACATCCGGAATCATTTCCTGTACAGACAAAAAATCTGCAATATTTTTTGCAATGAGTTTGTACACTGTATTTTGATTGGAAAAACGCAATTCCATCTTGGTTGGATGCACGTTGACATCTACATTTTCTGTCGGAACCGTAATATGTATCACACAGAATGGATACCGGTGCTGCATCATGTATGATTGATAGCCTTCCTCAATAGCCTTTGAAATAATCTTGCTTTTGATATATCGCTGATTCACAAAATAATTTTCAAAGTTTCTGTTTGCCCGATTGAGTGCTGGTCTGCCAAGAAACCCTTCCAGTGTAATCTCTTCTTCTGATACCTGAAACGCTATCATTTCATTGGCAATATCCCTGCCAAATATGCGATATATGATAGCTTTCATATCACCATCACCGTTGGTATAAAATTTAGTCTGCCCATTTATCACATATTTTATAGAAATTTCTGGTCTTGCTAATGCCATATGCTCTAACATATCTGTAATATAACTTGCCTCTGTCATTGCAGTTTTCAAAAATTTGCGTCTGGCAGGCGTATTAAAAAATAAATTCCGCACAATAAACGTTGTTCCGTCCGGCGCACCGACCTCCTCAAAAGCAGTCTCTTTTGCCCCTTCCATGCAAAACCGCGTTCCGGTCATTTCCTCTTTGGTTTTTGTTACAATCTCAACCTTTGATACTGCTGCAATACTAGAAAGCGCTTCTCCGCGAAATCCCATACTATGCAGACTCATCAGATCTGCAACAGAACGAATTTTGCTTGTGGCATGTCTCAGAAATGCATTCCGAACTTGCGTTCTTTCAATCCCATTGCCGTCATCTGTAACCCGAATAAACTCAATACCACCCTCTTTAATTTCAACAGTAATCGCATGGGCGCCTGCATCCATGGCATTCTCCACCAGCTCTTTCACGACACTGGCTGGGCGCTCCACGACTTCGCCTGCAGCGATTTTGTCAATCGTGTTGTTGTCAAGCACATGAATCTCTGCCATATCTGTTCTCGTCCTTTCCTTTTAATCAAAAAGCTTTGCTTTTTGGTATTGAGCGCGTTGGCGCTCAATTTTTCCAACGATTTTTTAGTTTATTCTGCAATCTATAAAGCGTATTTAAAGCGTCTAGTGGTGTTAGATTTTGAATATCCACTTCTTTTAGTTCTTTTATAATATCTTCATCTTTAACAGTGTCAAATAAAGACATCTGCCCTAAATCAACGTCATCATAATGTTTCGGTTTCTTTTTTTCACTTTTTAGATCAATCGTAATTCCCTGAACCTTTTGCGTAATATCATTGTCGCTAAGCTGCTCTGCAATTTCTTTGGCTCGGTCTATAACCATTTCCGGAACGCCCGCAAGTTTTGCCACCTGGATACCATAACTTCTGTCTGCGCCGCCCTTAATAATTTTTCTCAGAAAAATGATATCGTCGCCTTTTTCCTTTACAGCAATACAATAATTATTTACATTGCTCATTTTGCCTTCTAGCTCCGTAAGCTCATGATAATGCGTCGCAAATAGCGTTTTAGCTCCAAGTATCTTTTTGTTGCTGATATGTTCTATCACGGCCCATGCAATACTCAGGCCATCAAAGGTAGAAGTACCGCGTCCAATCTCATCAAGCACCAACAAGCTTTTGGCAGTGGCATTTCGCAGAATATTGGCAACTTCATTCATCTCTACCATAAATGTACTCTGTCCGCTTGCGAGGTCATCAGAGGCGCCAACTCTTGTAAAAATTCTGTCAACAATACCTATGTTCGCACTCTTTGCAGGCACAAAACTTCCAAGCTGTGCCATTAATACAATCAGCGCTGACTGGCGCATATACGTTGATTTTCCTGCCATGTTAGGTCCTGTGATAACAGAGATACAATGACTTCCATTATCTAAAAACGTATCGTTCGAAACAAACATATCATGGTCAATCATTTTTTCTACTACAGGGTGTCTCCCGTCTTTGATATCAATAATTCCTTTATCATTGAGCACTGGCCTGACATAATGATTTTGTTCGGCGGTCACGGAAAGCGATGCAAATACATCAAGCCGTGCAATTGCCTTGGCAGTCTTTTGAATCCGCTCAAGCTGCGCAGCAACATCATCTCTTATTTTGCAAAACATATCATATTCAAGCGTACTCAACTTGTCCTCAGCATTTAAAATCGTGTCTTCTAATTCTTTTAGCCGTGGTGTTGTATAACGTTCCGCATTTACCAATGTTTGTTTTCTGACATAATCTTCTGGAACAAGATTTTTAAACGAATTGGTAACTTCAAAATAATATCCAAATACTTTATTGTATTTAATCTTGAGATTGCGGATTCCTGTCCGCTCTCTGTCCTCTTCCTCAAGCTGCGCAAGCCAGTTTTTTCCATCTGTTTTAGCTTTTCTCAAATGGTCAATATCCACATCAAATCCTTCTTTGATAATACCGCCGTCTCGGATTTGTATTGGCGGTTCCTCACAGATTGCATTGTGAATCAAACTGCATAAATCTTCAAGACTGTCAATCTGCTCATTGATTTCCTGCAAAAGTTTGGTATCAAATTCATTTAAGACCGTTTTGATATGTGGTAGCATCTCCATAGAATTTGCAAAAGAAATCAAATCTCTCGGATTTGCTGTCTTGTAGCTTACCCTTCCAAGCAGCCGCTCCATATCATAAATCGGGCTTAAATACTCTCGGATTTCATCTCTTGAAACTGTATTTTTGCAGAGCTGCTCAATGGTGTCAAGCCTGTCATTGATATCTTCCATATTAACAAGAGGCTGTTCCATATCATTTCTCAACTGTCTGGCGCCCATTGCAGTTTTAGTCTTGTCAAGCACCCACAAAAGGGATCCGCGTTTTTGCTTTTCACGAAGCGTCTCTGTCAGTTCAAGATTGCGTCGTGTAGAGCTGTCAAGAAGCATAAAACGACTCGCTAAATATGGTGTAATATGTGTAATATGAGAAAGTTTTGTCTTTTGTGTTTCCAAAAGATATTGCATCAGGGCACCTGATGCGATCATTCCTGATGGAAAATCCTCAAGCCTAAGTCCTGCAAGCGAATTGACTTTGAAATGCTCCGTGAGGCATTTCCTGCAGCCATCTTCATCAAAATACCATGGTTCTAATGAATATATCGTTATTTTGAGACGATTTTTCAAATCATCAATGTCGAACCCGCTCATCATAAATGCATCATTGCATATTATTTCTGTTGGCATATACTTGGAAATTTCATCCGAAAGCTTTGACAGGCCGTCTGTTTCTGTCATATAAAAATCCCCTGTTGTCACATCTGCCAGGGATATTCCTATTTTGTTGTGAAAATATGCAATGCACATGATGTAATTATTTTTTGATTCCTCAAGTGTCTGGGGATTTAAGTTTGTACCAGGTGTAACAATTCGAATAACCTCACGTTTCACAAGCCCTTTTGCAAGCTTGGCATCTTCCACCTGCTCACAGATTGCAACTTTATATCCTTTGGACACAAGTTTTGTCAGATAATTTTCTACGGCATGATAAGGAATACCGCACATTGGCGCTCTTTCTTCAAGCCCACAGTCTTTGCCTGTTAGAATCAGTTCCAGTTCCTTTGATACAAGTTTGGCATCATCAAAAAACATTTCATAAAAATCACCGAGTCTGTAAAACAATATGCAGTCTTGATACTGCTTTTTTGTTTCCAGATACTGCTGCATCATTGGCGTTATTCCAGCCATATAGTAAACCTTGCCTTTCTGTAATTTATCTATTTGTAATCTATCGTTTTTAATCAGATTGGTTTCAGACCTGAAAAACGGGCAAAGAAAACTGTTTGCCCGTTTTTGCTCTCCCATATTTTAACACACTTACTTAAAAAATCAAACATGCTTTGGGATTCTTGATAAAAATTTTATTTTCCTACAAATTATTCTTTTGCGATTTTGCGTGCTTTTTCAAGCGCCTCATCTATATGTGAACAGAAATTTTGAGGCCCTACTTTTCTAGTAAATCCTGCCTTATCCATAACCAATTTAGGCTGTTCATTCACATGAGAAAGAATAATCTGGATATTCTTCATTTTATACTTTTCATAAAGTTCCTCTAAGGAATGCATTGCCGTTGCATCAATGGCATTTACGCTTCTCATACGAAGAATCAAACATTGAGTATCATCTTTTACAGATATCTTTAATATTTTATCTGCTGCAGCAAAAAACATTGGTCCTGAAATCTCGTAGACAAGTGTATGTTTCGGTACTACACGCAGGGAAATACTGTCAGGGTCTTCCTCGTCATCAACATACTTCCAGCTCTCTACCTCTGTCACATCGCTCATACGCTTCATAAATAAAACCGCAGCCAGCAAAATACCTGCCTCAATCGCCACAACAAGATCAAAAACAACGGTCAGTATAAAAGTCAGCACAAGCACGATAATATCGCTTTTTGGTGATGATTTGCACAGATTGACAAAAGCTCTCCAGCCGCACATATTATAAGCCACCATAAACAGAATTGCGGCAATACACGGCATTGGAATCAATGCGGCATAAGGCATCAACACAACCAAAATCAATACCAATGTAATAGCATGAACCATACCAGCTATTGGAGTACGTCCGCCATTTTTGATATTGGCAGCAGTTCTTGCAATTGCACCAGTGGCAGGAATTCCTCCAAATAATGCAGAACCAATATTTCCGATTCCCTGTGCAATCAGCTCCATATTCGAACGATGCTTTGAGTTGATCATACTGTCTGCAACAACACAGGAAAGCAATGATTCAATAGCCGCTAAAATGGCAATGGTAAATGCATCTGGAAGAATTTCACCAACATCACTTAGCGTAAATGACGGCAGATGAAATTGAGGAAGTTTATTGCTGATTTCATACAAATCCCCAATCGTATTGACATTCATTTTCAAAAATTTCACCATCAATATGCCAACAATCACAGCAATCAAAGAACCAGGAATGGTTTTGTTGATATAAGGCCATACAATTAAAATAATAAGGCATACAAGCCCAACAACAAGCGACTGCCAGTTTATTGTCGCAATATTTTCCAGCACTGCTTCTGCTTTTTCCATCGTCTCAATCGTAACTGTGCCTTCTGGATATGTAAGACCTAAAAAATCTTTTATCTGGCCTATGGCAATGGTGACAGCAATACCTGCTGTAAAACCTGTAGTGATTGTATATGGGATATATTTGATGAGATTTCCCAACCTCAAAAATCCCATAGCCACAAGAATCAGACCAGCAAGAATTGTGGCAAGAATTAGTCCATCCATACCCTTTTGTGCCACAATTCCTGCAACAATCGTTGCAAAGGCGGCTGTCGGTCCGGCAATCTGAACCCGGCTTCCGCCAAAAAACGAAATTAAAAATCCAGCTATAATTGCGGTATAAATACCCTGTTCAGGTCCGACTCCAGATGCAAGTGCAAGCGCAATTGATAACGGCAGCGCAATGATTGCAACAATAATTCCTGCAATAACATCTTTTACAAACTGTTCTTTTGTATAAATTTTCATGACCGAGAACAGCTTCGGTTTTAGTTTTTCCATAGTTTTATCCTCATCTGTAAATATTAAATTTTTATAAAACACTATTAATATATACCTATTTGGAGGACAATTCAAGAAGATTTTTCAGAAATCTCACCGATATAATAAAATCCGTGTGCTTCCAATAATTTAACATTCACAATCTTTCCAATTAGAGAAGCATCGCCCGGAAAATGTACAATTGTATTATTGGACAGCCGTCCTGATACAAGTGAGGCGTCCTGTTCATTCAATTCTTCAACAAGCGCGCTGTGCACCTCGCCTGTCAGACGCCCTACACGGCTTTTAGCTGTCTCCTGCACCACTTTTAATAATCTGTCAAAGTTCTTTTTAATTTCTTCGTCACTAGTAGGATTTGGCATGGCAGCAGCCGGCGTTCCAGTACGTTTTGAATAGATAAATGTGAACGCATTGTCATATGCTACATCTTTTACCACTGCGATTGTTTCATCGACATCCTGTGCTGTCTCACCTGGAAATCCTACAATAATATCTGTTGTCAGTGAAATATCAGGTATTTCAGCCCTGATTTTATGCGCAAGTGCCAGATATTGTTCTTTCGTGTAGCGTCGATTCATAACCTCAAGAATTCTGGTAGAACCTGACTGCAGTGGCAAATGCAGATGACGGCAGATTTTTTTTGAATGTTTCATTACTGCTATCAGATCATCTGATAAATCCTTGGGGTGCGACGTCATAAATCGAATCCGTTCCAATCCTTCTATTTTTTCTACTTCTTTTAACAATTCTGCAAATGTCATTGGCTCGTCTAAATTTTTCCCGTAAGAATTGACATTTTGGCCCAAAAGCATAACTTCCACAACGCCCTCTGATACAAGCTGTTCTATTTCTTTGATAATATCTTTGGGATTGCGGCTTCTTTCACGTCCGCGTACATACGGGACAATACAATAACTGCAAAAGTTATTGCACCCGTACATAATATTGACACCTGATTTAAAAGGATATTTTCGCTTTGCTGGCAAATCTTCCACAATTTTGTCGGTATCCTTCCAAATATCAATAATCATGCTGTCTGAGCTGTACATTGTCACAAGCAATTCAGCAAATTTATAAATATTATGTGTTCCAAAAATTAAATCTACAAAACGATAGCTTTTCTGTATTTTTTCTATCACGGATGGTTCCTGCATCATACAACCGCAGAGCGCCACTTTTTTGTGCGGATTTTTCTTTTTCATGCTGTGAATCAGCCCAAGCCGTCCATAAACGCGCTGGTTTGCATTGTCACGTACAGTACAGGTATTATAAAAAACCAAATCAGCGGACTCGTCCTCTATCATCTCAAAACCGATTTGTTCGAGAATACCAATTAATTTTTCGCTGTCTTTTGCATTCATCTGACAGCCGAATGTTATTCCCGCCGCAGTTAAGGGACGCCCCAAACGTTTTTGTTCCTGCTGCACATATTGGCGAGCTTTCGCCATAAAAAAATATTGACGGGCAGGTTCCTCGATGGGCGGAGTTTCTGTCAAATCCTGTACTTCTATTCTTTTGCTATATTCATCATTCATAAATGGTTCAATTCCTTTCTTTGTAAAATCCATAATGAAACTTATTATACACGAAGTAAGGAATTTTTGAAAGAAAAATATCCGGCTTTTTTCTTTGTGGAGATAAAAGCCGGATATTGGTATTTGTTCTATAGCATGGTCCAACGCATAAAAAGGTCTTCTTTTTATACGAATCAATTATAATGACAGCATTTTCTTCAGAATATTTTTGATATCTGCCCTTGTTTCAGCATTGTTTGTGTATTCTCTTGAAACTGCGACTGCATTGCCCGTATATGGTGAAGCAACTGTTGATACACATTTGAACTGTCCCCATGGTAGTAACGAAACATCTTTATTGTAGACTTCCCAGATTTCATTTTTGTTCCATTTATATTTTCCAAGAAGTACATTATCCTTTTTGGAATAATAAAAAGTAATTGGATTATCAGAATAATACATCATCACCGGACGTTCGTTATAGTAAGTGTAGATTTCGCGGCCCGCATCGTCAAATATTTCGGGAATTCCATCGCCTGTCACATCAATCAACGCAAATTTTTCACTGTAGCTTTCCATAAATTCAAGCTGCATGCGATACGCTTCTGCAAAATCGTCCAAAGCATCAAGCGCTTTCTGTTTTTCTGTTTTTGCAGGCTCTATCTGTGACACCATAAAAGGTCCTGGTATATAAAATACCCCATTTAAGTCCACTCTGAAAAAGCCATTGTCTGTAATTCCATTTACCCTCACATTTGTAAATCTGTCAAGATACACAACGACAGGTGAAAGTAAATCAGGGGTTGCGTACACAGGCGTTGCGGAAGTAGCATACATTTCTACCACATCAATTGGCGTTACATTGAATGCATAAGCAGTGGCGGGCTCCTGCCACAACATCAGAGCAGTTATTGCTGCAGCGGCCAGAAAAGATTTCTTAAAAATATTTTTCATTTTGATAACCTTCCTTTCAAACACAAATTTATTTTAGAACTTTGCTCCACTCTTCTTCCTTAAATCCAGTTAATATTCCATTTGGTGATATAACAAGCGGACGTTTCACCAGCATACCATCTGTTGCAAGCAATTCCAACTGATCTTCTATGCTCATTGTTGGAAGTTTCTCTTTGAGCTTTTGTTCTTTATAAATATTTCCGCTGGTATTGAAGAATTTTTTGATTGGAAGCTTGCTTGCATAATACCATTCTGTCAATTCTTCTTTTGTTGGCTTTTGTTCTTTAATTGGGCGAACCTCGTAGGGAATGTTATTCTCCTCAAGCCATTTGAGCGCCTTTTTGCAGGTAGTGCATCGTTCATAACACAAAACAGTAATTTTTGAGTCCATGTTTTCCTTCCTTTCCAAAAAATTATTGAGATAAGTCTTTAAAGTGAAACGTCTTTTTGCCGGAAGCATAGTCTGCAACTACCTGACCGCTTCCATAGAGTTTGTATTTATAAGTCAGAAGCCCCTCAATGCCTACAGGCCCTCTTGCGTGAATCTTACCAGTACTAATGCCTACCTCTGCGCCAAAACCGTACCGGAAGCCATCTGCAAAGCGTGTGGAACAGTTTTGATATACGCCTGCGGAATCTACCATTTTCATGAAATATTCAGCCGCTCTTTGATCCTCTGTGATAATACAGTCTGTATGGTGAGAACCATATTGGTTGATATGAAGAACTGCTTCATCAATCGTTGAAACCGTTTTTGCAGACAAAATCAAGTCAAGGTATTCTGTGGCAAAATCTTCGTCTTCTGCAGGCTTACTGTCGTATTTATCTGCAATTTCAGCAGTGGCACGCAGTTCTATATGATGTTCCTGAAATGCTTTGATTAATTTAGGCATCAGACAGTCCACAGCGTCTTTATGTATCAGCAACGTCTCCACAGAATTGCAGGCAGCAGTATACTGCGTCTTTGCATCAATAATTATCGGAACAGCTTTTTCAATAT
The DNA here is from genome assembly GCA_910586585.1 of uncultured Lachnospiraceae bacterium. Classification (GTDB taxonomy): domain Bacteria; phylum Bacillota; class Clostridia; order Lachnospirales; family Lachnospiraceae; genus COE1. Next base: position 8,489 of record CAJUKA010000004.1, on the reverse strand, counting down.
CAAAGTCCCTGTCAACATAAATATGGCAGATACCGTCTGCATGACCCATAACAGGTATTTTGGTATTGTTCATAATATACTGTACAAAAGCATTGGACCCTCTTGGTATCAGCAAATCAACCGATTCATGGCAGGAAAGCAGCTCTGATATCTCTTCTCTTGTATCAGCCTGATACAGGCAATTCTTTGGCAGACCATTTTCTATAGCTGCTTGATAAATCAGAGAAAACAAAATTTTATTGGTGTGTTTTGTCTCGCTTCCCCCCTTTAAAATCGCACAGTTTCCGCTTTTGATGCAGAGTGCTGCAATCTGGACCAATGCATCGGGTCTTGCTTCAAAAATCACTCCAATCACTCCAATTGGGCAGCTTTCTTTAACAAGCGTAAGTCCTTGGTCAAGTTCCCGTACCAATTGCGTCTCATACACTTTGTCCGGCAAAGCAATCAGATTTTCGATTCCTTGGGTGACATCTGCAAGCTTCTGTGCGCTAAATTTCAGTCTTTTGACAACTGCTTCTGGAATATGGTTTTGTTCTGCTTCCAATAAATCCTGTTCATTTGCTTTGAAAATCTCCTCCTGTTTAGAAAGCAGTATTCTTGCTATTTCTTCCAGAACATGATTTCTTATTTCTGCCGACTTCGAGGCCATCTGGGTACTATCTAGCTTCATCGCCGCCGCCATTTCTTTTATTGTCATAATAATGTGCTTACCCGTCCTTTCTATCATAATCTTAAAAACGAATATATAATTTCTTCTGTCACAATTTTATCCATTCGGATATCATGTGCTTCTCTTGGAATCTCATCTACAATCTGGCACGCATATGCCAGGGCCATTGTAGATAGCTGACGTTTGTTGACAAGAAATTTGTCATAAAAACCTCTGCCATAACCAATCCGATATCCAGATATATCAAATGCAACACCAGGTATAATCACAAGGGTATCTTCTTTTGGATTAAATTTGTAGCGGAATCGCATATCTTCTCTAGGTTCCAAAATTCCCATCAGCCCTTTTTCAAGCTGACAAAGTGACAGAATCTGATAAAATTCCATATTGTTTGTCAAAAGATCGGATTTTGGAAAATACACTCTTTTTTTGTGAGAAACCGCATCTTCAAATATCCCCTGTGTCAGAACCTCATAATTATAATCTGCATACAACAAAACATTGTCTGCCTCCTCATATTCAGGAGTTTTTATTACTTTTTGAACAATTGCTCCACTTTTTGACACCGCCTCTTCCTTGGTTAGCCCTTTTCGGGCCTCAAGGATTCTTTTTCTTATTTCAGCTTTTGTTTCCATTCTTTGCTCCATGCTTTTTCATCAAAATTTATGGAAAGAGTTTCCTTCTAAATTTATAATACCCCTCTTGCCACGTTCTTTGCAACTCTAAAATTTATGAACTGTTACAATATTACAAATATCATGGTAAAAGAACTTCGCTACAGGCAGTTACCAGCTCCGAATCATAGCAATTTCTGCTCGATACCCTTCATCATCATTGGGCGTTTCTAAGATAAACGGCTTGTCCTTCAATAGCGGATGTGTCGCAACTGCTTTCATTGCCTCTATACCAATTTCACCCGCACCAATTTTCTGATGGCGGTCTTTGTGAGAGCCACAGCCATTCATACTGTCATTAAAATGAATGGCCTTTAAATTTTCAAGTCCTATAATCTCGTCAAATTCTTTGAGCACGCCATCAAGATTCCCAACAATATCATATCCGCCATCCCATACATGACAGGTATCAAAGCATACACCAACCTTATCTTTGAGCAAAATAAGGTCAAGAATCTGTTTGAGTTCCTCAAAACTCCGGCCAACTTCGGAACCTTTTCCAGCCATTGTCTCAAGCAGAACCGTTGTGCTATGTTCTGGTTTTAATGCGCTATTTACTGCATCTGCAATCATGGGAATTGCTGCATCAGCCCCTTGTCCAACATGAGAACCGGGGTGAAAATTATAGTAATTTCCTGGTAAATATTCCATGCGATTCAAATCGTCAGCTAGCATTTCCCTAGAAAAGTTTCGAATCTGCTCCTTCTCGGAACACACATTCATGGTGTAAGGCGCATGTGCCACAAGTGTACCAAAATGATGTGCTTTTAACAAATCGCGTAGTTTTTCAGCGTCTTTGGGATCTATCGTCTTTGCAGATCCTCCTCTTGGGTTTCTTGTGAAAAAAGCAAAGGTATTTGCGCCTAAGCTGATTGCTTCCTTTCCCATTATTTCAAGTCCCTTTGACGATGCTAAATGATTTCCTATATACATAAATTTAATTCCTCCTCCTTTATTTTTATGTATTCTCGAAATCTCTTTACACACAAATATTAACCACAAGTGCAAAGAAGATTTTGGGTGTTATACCAATGGTGCAAAAATACGAAGAACGTTATTAATAAGATTATGCACCAGTTCATTTTTTTCATCCTGCAACGTGCGTTCTCTGCTGACATGCATTGATTCCTCAAAATCGTTTTTTAAATCTTCAAGCAAAGAAGCCTTATAAAAAAGTGCATTGCATTCGTAATGAAGATATAGACTCCTGTAGTCAAGGTTGACCGTTCCGATTGAACCAATTCGGTCATCGACCAGGCTTGCCTTTGCGTGAACAAATCCAGGCGTATATTCATAAATTTTGACGCCAGCTTCCAAAAGAACACGATAATAACTTCTTGACATTCGGTACACAACCTTTTTATCTGGTATTCCCGGCATGATAATTCTAACATCGATACCCTTTTTTGCTGCTCTCACAAAAGCATCTAACAAACCATCTCCCAACAATAAATAGGGGGTGTAAAACCATGCATATTCTGTTGACTGACTGAGTAAGTCGATGTATAAATTATTACTTGCAGCATCTTCCCTATTTGGGGAGTCATAATATGGCAGCACATAACCATCAAATGGAACTTTTCTTTCTAAATAATTTCTGCCCAAAGAAATACCAATTAGTTCTTTTGAGATTTTATTGAAAGAAGATGCATTCCAAAATTCTATAAACATGTATGCATAACTTTTCACGGCGTCTCCTGTTATGCGGAAACCAATGTCCTTCCAGTGCCCAAAGGGATGTTCTTCATTAATATATTCATCAGCAAGATTGATTCCGCCGCTGAACGCTACTGCCCCATCCACTACCATTATCTTGCGGTGATCTCTGTTATTTAATGCACCGCTTATGATAATCAGAGGATTAAATTTTTCACATTTAATGCCCTTTTTCAACAAAGATATTCTATTTTTTGTGGAAAATGTTCCGAAACTTCCAATATCATCATACAAAACACGAATGTCTACGCCCTCTTTCACTTTCTGTTCCATGATATCTACCATAGACCCCCACAACACGCCTTCTTGAATAATAAAGTATTCAAGAAAGACATACCGTTTGGCTTCTTTAAGGGCAGTTAACATTTGCTCAAAGAGCAGCTCTCCGACTGGATAATACTGTGCTGTTTCATTTTTTAGTACAGGAAAACCTGTCATGTGTTTGACGTATCCAAAGGTCTGCGCAACGCTTTTATTTTCGGTTTCCAATGTCTTCATTAACTCTGTGTCATCGTTTAACTGAACAGGTATGGTAATATTTATGTCCTTGATTCTCTGTTCAAGCTGTTTTCCAGTCCGTTTGTTGCCATAGAAGAGATACATGAATGCACCTGGCAGCGGCGCCAAAAATATCACAAGAAGCCATAGCATTTTATATGCGCCTTCGTCCTTTTTGGCAATCAGATAAAGGGTAAACAGCGTGGAAAGAACAGATAATATCGTGTAAAAAAAAGTCGCAAATGGTGCGAGCCATTTTGCTAGAACAAATATAATAAATCCCTGTAAAAATATGACAGGAATAATTGAAACGATTCTGCCAATAACGATTCTTGTGGTGCTTGTCTTTCTTATTTTTTTCATATGTTTTCACTTCTTTCTTTTGCACACTTCGAGCAGAATTATTTATGCAGGTTTTCTATAAATTCCGTAAAATCAAAGTCTGCATTTTTATTTGCTTTAAAGATTGTTCCGTAGTTTCTTCCCTCCATTATTCGGTGAATGACACGTACATCTTTGCCATTTGCAATCACCATGTCCGCTCCTGAATAGGTAGCAATTTTTGCCGCAATGATTTTGGTCTCCATACCACCAGTGCCAACGCTGCTTCCTGTGGAACCTTTTCCCATGCGGATGAAATCATCGGTCAGGCTTTCGACCTCAGATATAAACTTAGCATCTGGATTTTTGCGCGGATCATCGGTAAACAAACCGTCAATATCCGATAGCAAAATCAGCAAATCTGCGCCTGTAAGCGCTGTAACAAGCGCAGAAAGCGTATCATTGTCTCCGATAACGTCCTCTACTTCAAAGGTTGAAATCGTATCGTTTTCGTTGACAATCGGAATGACCTCCATAGCAAGTAGCTCATGAAATGTGTTTTGCGCATTTTTTCTGTTTAAATCAGAAACGATAGTATGTCTGGTAATTAAAATCTGAGCAGCAAGATGGCTGTATTCCGAAAAAATTCTCTGGTATGTAGTCATCAGCCTCGCTTGTCCTATAGCTGCACATGCCTGTTTCTGAGCCAGTGTAAGCGGCGGTTTGATATGAAGGGATTTCCGGCCACAGCCAATAGCTCCTGATGTCACAAGAATGACATCTTTTCCCTGATTTCTGATATTGCATAGTTCTCTTACAAGGATATCCATCTTGGTGTAATCAAGATCCCCCGTTTCAGGATGCTGCAAAGAAGAGGAACCAATTTTTACCACAATTCTTTTCTTTGATTTTAATTTTTCCCGCAGCGTATCTGTTGCATTTCCTATATTCTTTTTATAATCCTGCTGCCATTCGGCATTTGTCTGTTGCATGTTTTCCTCCATTCCGAAGTGTTTTCCTACAGTTCCTTATGTATTCTCAGAGTTTCTTTGTACTTGATTATGTGGCTGATTTTCCGAGAGTACATATTTATAAGTATCTCTCTACAGTATAGCCCATACGTTTTGATTTTACAACGAAATAATCATTCCTGCTTATATACGCACAAATACGGCAGCAGTTTTTTAGCACTGCTGCCGTATTGTAGTTATTTATAATTATTTATAATATCGTATTTATTCTGTTTCCCGCAGTCTTTCAACTACAGATTTTTTTACCATAAAACGGTATGCCCAATAAGGTATCAATATTCCTAAGAGTGTAAACAATGGTGCGATGATAAATATCGGAGATATCGTAAATTGATACGTAAGGAACCAAAATGCACTGCTAAGAATATTGCTGGTAAGTGGTGCCGTGAGAATTGTAAGAACCAGCGCTGTCAATACCGCTCCTGCTGATTCATACACTCCCTCTAAAACAAGCATCTGTTTTAACTGTTTTCCAGTCATACCCACTGCCTGGAGCATGGCAAGCTCCTGTTTCCTGGAAAGAATTCCTGTGACAATAGAATTCATAAAATTCAAAATTCCTACAAGAGCCACAATGAAACTAAGTGCGCTTCCTACAAACATAAACATATTTTTTAATGATGAAAATTCAGCTTCCTGTGTTTTACGGCTCTCATACCCATAATCGTCTGCAACATTTTGGGTATAATCTTGCAAAAAGTTTTCCATTTTATCAATGCCTTCAGGTTTTGCGTGGTCCATATCATATGCATAATACATCACTGCTGAAGAATTCGTATCTTTGAGAAATGTATCTGCATTCATGACAAACTGATCTGTACCATAGGAACGATAATTGAGCTGTGGTGGGACAATGACAAGTGCTACAACCTCATATTCTTTATCATGATACTTTGTTGGTCTCGATGCAACTGGCACGTCGATAGAAATATTATCAATATCTTCATAGATTTCACCTGTCTCAATATTATAAAATTCATATTCTTCCACATACCGGATTTTTACGGTATCACCTACCTTTGCCCAGTTCCAGTATCCATCCCATTCAGGTTCACCATAGTCATTGTCAACATATACGGCTGCCATATAATTTCCGCCTTCATAAAGTTTGTCAAGACTGCCTTCCAAAACCCTCAGCTTGTCAAGGCAGAAATCTTCCATTCCATAAAGCTTGGCATCATCCATAACCCATCCATTTTCTTTTACAGCGCTATCAAACATTATGTCTACTTGTTCCTGCGGCACATATCTTGAATGCCGTCCTTTGTAGTGTGACTCTGGAACAAATTCGCTCGCAAAAAAACCATAAGTCTTTCCGCCGTCAGCAATTCCCGTTTGCTCTTTAATCTCTGTTATTACGTTCTCCTCAACAGCAATATCCTCACTCCAGAATATACCGTTTGTTTCAAGATGCGAAGCGTTTGCCACTAAATAATCCGCCACTATAAACTTATTGATATATTTTTCCATATCAAAGGAATTTGCAAAAGTCACTGTTATATTCAAAAGTACAACTGCAAGTGCCAGAGAACTGATAGTCACTGCTGTCTTTATACGGTTTCTTCCAATATTGGCCCATGCCATTTTTGATACAGAAGCACCCTTTTTTGACTTTTTCACAGTACGTTTTATAGTAGCTCCCTCTACATAGCGAAGCGCCTCTATTGGCGAAACCCTGGCAGCATACTTGGCCGGTTTTCGGCAGGATATCACCACTGTAAGCAATGTAAATACAGCAGAGAACAGAAATATCAATGGATTGGCTGAAAACGAATCAAGGCTTATTGCATCCATTTGTGTGCCAATTATCTTTGCCAAAACAACACCGCTAAAATACCCTGCTGCCATTCCAAGCGGTATGCCTATTACCGACAAAGAATATGCCTGAATATACAATATCTTTCGAATTTGCCGCCCCGTTGTTCCTATCGTTTTGAGCATACCATAAAAACGGATATCATTTGATACTGATATCTGAAAAACATTGTAGATAATCAAATATCCCGTAAAGATAATTAAGGCAAGAACCCCTACAACAGAAATGATTGTCATAATATCCAGACTACTGTCAAGTTGGGCTGACATATACCCCCAATTCACCCCAGTACTAATAAAATTATCCTTGCTCTGATCTTCATTTTGATAGCCATGGCGTTCAAGGATAGTCTTGTTATTTTCAGCAATATTTCTACTGCTTTTGTACATAACATTCAGCATGTAAGTACCAATTTCTTTGTCCAGATTCGCTGCGTCAAATTTACAAATAATCTCATCGAGTCTGCTTTCTGGTATCATTACATGATTCGCCACAACCACTTCGTCATATTCCCACCATCCACACAAGGTAAATGTCTCCATTACAGTTTGTGTGCCATTAACAATCGGAATCGTAAATTGGGCTCCAATCTTAGGCTCTACACCAAGAAGTCTTAGTATCTCCAAATCTGTTGCCGCCTCATTTGTTCCTTCTTTTGGAAGTCTTCCCTCGATTGGATCCAGAAACATCCATTTTGCACTGTTTTGATCGCACCAGCTAATCTCCACATGACTTTTGTGAAACGGTTTTTCGACCGCCATACCAGCAACACGCCGGATCCCATATTCTTTGATAAGCGGATCATCTTTTAACTCCTGAAACTGCTCATAAGTCAGATATTTGAATCCGCCATGTTCATATCCGCCAACCTGTCTGAAATTTTGCTGTTCAATACCATGTACGAGAGATATTACAATCGTAAAAAGCGCTGTGAACAGTAAGGTGGTAAGCGCTATTGCCAAAATAGCAACAATATTTTTGAGCTTGGCCGAACGCATATTTTTAAGGCTTATATTTCGTATGCATTTTCTGTTTGATACTTTCATACTGTCTGACCTCCATTCTGTCTGGTCACAATATGTCCGTCCTCGATGCGAATAATGCGGTCTGCAAGCTGGGCAATTTCTTCATTGTGCGTAATCATCACAATCGTCTGCATATATTTTCGGCTTGTTATTTTCAGCAGTCCCATTACATCTTGACTTGTCCTGCTGTCAAGGTTTCCGGTTGGTTCATCTGCAAGAATAATTGCAGGTTTTGCCGCCAGTGCTCTTGCAATTGCCACACGCTGCTGTTGCCCTCCCGAAAGATTGTTTGGCAGATTGGACAGTTTATTTGATAAGCCCAATGTATCTATAATACCGTCTATATAATTCTTATCTGGCTCATTTCCATCAAGCTGTACAGGCAAAACGATGTTTTCATAGACATTCAACACAGGAACCAAATTATAGTTTTGAAAAATAAAACCTATTTTCCGACGCCGGAATATGGTTAGTTCCTCATCTTTAAGGTTAAAGATTTCCTTTCCATCTACGGATACAACGCCAGACGTTGGTCTGTCTAATCCGCCAAGCATATGTAGCAGCGTTGACTTTCCGCTTCCTGATGTGCCAACCACAGCGACAAATTCGCCTTTTTCGACAGACAGGCTTACACCGTCCAAAGCGTGTACTTCATTTTCCCCGCTTCCATAAATTTTTTTCAAATTAATGAAACAGATATAAATCCCCCAGCAGAGCTGGGGAGACTAGCAGACGCAA
>CAJUKA010000003.1 GCA_910586585.1 uncultured Lachnospiraceae bacterium | reverse complement strand
TTCCACTCTATTATAGCAGATTTTTAAAGACTTGGCCAAAAGACTTATTGAAGTTATCGGAAATGAGAGGTTGTAATAAATCAAAAGTGAAGTTATAATATATACAAGAAAAGGAGTGGTGAACGACAATGGATACACCAGATAAGATTCAATTTCATCCGGGGTTTTATGGAGCGGCAGAATTAGAATTCAGGCTGGAAACGGCAGAAATTGAATTTAACATAGAATACAATTTAAGCAAGGAGCCGCTTAGGGTGGATTTGCTTATAGTTGGGAAACGCGATGATATACAGCTGGAGAATGAGGCGGGCAGAATTTTTAAAAGGTATAATATAATCGAGTATAAGAGTCCGGATGACGGACTTACGATTGATGATTTCTTTAAGACAATAGGTTATGCCTGTCTGTATAAGGCTCTTGGAAAGACTGTAAACCAAATACCGGAGGAACAGGTTACAGTGTCCCTGTTCAGAGATATTTATCCACAGGAATTGTTTAAGACATTGGAGGAATCCGGCAGGATAATAGAAAAAAGATATCCGGGTATATATTATGTCAGGGGAAATGTCCAGTTTGATGTTCAGATTGTTGTTATGAATCAGCTGGACCCGGAAAAGCACAGTGCATTCAGGATACTTTCTAAAAATGCGAAGGAAGATGATGTAAGGCGATTTCTCGAAGAATCCTTAATGTTGGTGAATCAAGGAGACAGGGAAAATGCGGATGCTGTGTTTGAAGTCAGTATCGCTGCCAATTCAGCTTTGTATGAGAAGATAAGGAGTGATGAAGTTATGTGTAAGGCAATGGAAAATTTGATGCAAGACGTGATTGCTCAAAGAGAAGAAGAAGCAAGACAGGAAGGCATGTGGGAAGGCAGACAGGAAGAAAGGAAAAATTTTGCGGTCAGCATGATTAAACTAGGAAAACTTACAATAGAAGAGATAGCAGCTGCCACAGGATTAACAATAGAGTCGCTTTTAGCTATTGAGAAGCGTATAAAGACAGCAGACTAAAATATAAATCAAATAAGAAATTATCCTCCTCATATACAAAAAGATAATCTGAGGAGAGATAAGTGATTCAATGAACAGGGAGAGCTTGAAAAATAGCTCTTCTTTTTGTGCGCAAAGAAAGCGATCCCTCCCGGACGCATATAACTCAGTGAAGTTTATTTAATCAGGAAAGGAGACAAACAGGTATGAAAAATTTAGAATGTGACAAGTTTTGTGCAAATAATATGGAAGTAAAGAACATAGGGAGAAAGCGTATGAAGGAGATAAAGAAGGATGTGGATTGTGGGAACAGAACGATTAGAGTAGTGTTACAGTTTCCGGATGAATCCGAGGATGCTGTGATGATTCAAAAGTCTGTGAAGTCCATTCTCATGATGGAATTAGAGGAGCAGCTTAAAGGCGTATTCTGAAAGGGGCGGTTTTCATGCAGAAGAAGCAGATAGTAAGAATGCTTTTGAGGGTAAGTTCCAATCAACAATTGGAAGCAGATGGCGATTTATCAGTACAACGCCGGCTTGTTATGGAGTATATATCCAAACATTCCGACTGGGTGTTAGATGAAAAAGAATATTTTGAAGGAAGTAAAAGTGGTTACAAAACAGCAGTCAGTGACAGGGATACATTGCAGGAGGCTATGGAAGATGCCAAAAAGCAAGAGTATGATATTTTGGTTGCTTATAAGGATGACAGGATAGGCAGACGTATGTGGGAAATTGGCGCCTATGTCATGACATTAAAGAATTATGGCGTGGATATTTACACCGTTAAGGATGGCTGCATTTCACCGGAAGGTGATGATATCATGGGACAAATGATGCTGGCGCTGCGTTTTGGAAACGCGCAGAAGAGCAGTTCTGATACAGGGATGCGCGTAAAGGATACCGCACAGAAATTAGTACAGCAGGGCAGATTTATGGGAGGATGTGCGCCATACGGCTATGAACTTGTTCTGTCGGGGGAACTCAGCAAACATGGAAGGGCGCTTCATCAATTGAAAGTGATACCGGAGCAGGCGGAAGTCGTAAGGCATATCTATAGCTTGTCACTGAACAAGGAGTTTGGTTCTGCCAAAATATCGAAAGTATTGAATGAGGATGAATATTATAAGACTATGGCTCCTAAAGACGTGTGGAAAAGCGGGACGATTACCAGTATTCTGACAAATCCTATTTATGCGGGACATGTGGCATATAAACGCAGGGAGCGGATTAATGGGAAATACCACAGGCTGGACAGCGACGATTGGATAAAGTCTGTTGAGCCGGACGGGAGCCTGCAGATTATTGACGGAGACACGTGGGACAGGACACAGGTCAAACGCAGGAGCAGGGCTGATAAATATATCAAGACATTGGAAAATCAAGGCGTTAAGGTCATGCGCAGAAATGGCGGTATGCTGTCGCTGATTGATGTGATATATTGCGGCTATTGCGGACGAAAACTCACGAATGGGATAAAATACAGTTATTGGACCATGAAAGATACAGGTGAGCGGCGGGCAAGCAGGACGCCTGTATACCGCTGCCAGAGTGCGCAGTTGGGGATACCGCATGACAAAGTAACGCAGTTTCGGGCAGACAGGGTTGAGAAAATCGTGTATGATAGTATTATGGAATATATCCGAAACCTTCAGGAAAAAGAAGATATCTTTGAAGTGATAGAGCAAAGCCAGAGCCGGGAGAGAAAGATATTGGAATCCGAGATCAGGAGGCTGGAAAAAGAATTAAAGAAAATAGCAGATGGTATTGAAACAATGGAGGCGTGCATTCCGCAGGCAATTTCGGGTACATATGCATTGTCCATTGAGGAGCTTGCCGCTGTGATACGTAAGCAGAAAGAAAAGGCAGAGGAGCAAAAGCAGCTTGTGTATCAAAAGAGGGGAGCTATCAGGGAAGTGGCGCTTACGATGGAGGAGTGGATGCAGTTAAAGGCGAAAATTCCCACATGGCAGCAGGTTTTTCAGAATGCAGATGCAGAGACACAGCGCGTGTTAGTAAATAAGCTTGTTGACAGAATTGATGTGACGGATGAGCAGATTGTGATACGCTTTAAGCTGAATTTGAACGATTTTTTACCACGAATAAGTGGTGGTTCCGGTACCACTCCGTATACACGCGATTTAGCGTAAATGACATAATTGCCAAGGTGTTAGCGTAGATTGTGTTTTCGGGCCATGTTGCGTAAATCTCGGAAGATACGACGTTTTTGATATAGTCTGTATAGCGGACATAATAATTTTTGGCGGTGGAATCCTGTGGAACACCATCATGTACAATCACATATTCTGGTATGACAACACGGCTTAAGACAATTTCGCCGCTTTCATCCATAGGTTTAATCTCGTCCTCTGGTATTTTGGGCGGGTAATCACCATATAAGGTGTGATCGGGTATAACAATATCTTCTTCTGTTTCATCAGGTGGTTCTGATTCTAATGGGGTCATAGTGATTGGCTGAACTGCTGTGACATCTGGCAGCAGTTCGGTTCCAGATATGTTTACAGGTTCATAGCCAGGTGCTGTAACAGATATATTGTATTCTGAGTAGGGCATCTCTTCGCTTGGCTCTGTACTCAGGGAGAGACTGGGCGTAGGAAGCGAGACTGTATTGGACAGTCCTGACTCATCAGTAGTGAGGGTTTCTATTACAGAATCGGGGTCGCCGGAGTAAGAGATTGTAATGGTTGCATTTTTGATGGGAATAAAGCCCAGTGAGGAAGTAACACTTACCGTTAAATCTCCAGAATAGGATGGGGTTTCGGCTTTAATGATATGAGACATAAAAATTCCCCTGCATATGTTTTTTATAGTATATGCAGAGGATTTATTTTACGTTACGCGGTTACGCTTTATACAGATGCATCAACAACTGCGCCTGCGGTTGCTTCTGATACTTGCGTTTTGTTCTCGGAAGTATTGGTGCCAGATGTTGCTGTATCAGTTTTGGAAGATTCTGTTTTGTCTGTCACAGTACCATCTGCAGTAGTTGTCTTCTTGTCATACTTCTCAAGCATTTTGTCCAAATAAGGATTTTTGCACTTTGACACATAAGGAGTCTTGTGATCTAAAAGCTGATCTAAAACAGTACTTTTTCTTGAATTGCGAACCTTGTTGCCATCTTTGTCGTAAGTATAAGAATCCGTTTTTTTGCTGCTAGAATCAGAAGATGAGGTGCTTTTGCTTGAAGAGTCTGATTTTGCTTCATTAAAGTAAGATTTCATCAGTTTTTTGTATGTGCCTGACTTAATCATTGCAGCGTCGCCAAGGTTGCTGTAGAAGCTTCCAAATGTTGAATTTCCGCGGTTTAATGAAGCGTTAAAAAAGTTGTTTATTGAGTATGAATTCCAAAAAATATTAGCCATAAATATCACTCCTTTGAATAAATTTTTGTTGGCTAAAAAATTCGCCTGTTTCAAATGATTTTGCTTCCGTGCATGTGTAGCAGAATTTCTATAAAACCTGTTTTATGAAGCAGAATTTAATAATATAAGGGCTTTATAGAAATATCGGCTCATTTTATGAAAAAGTTTACGTCTGTTTACGAATTTTTTCCAAATAATAGTACATTTTTATTCTAACACAAAAACCACAGATGGGCAATAAGGAACCATCATGCTATCACCCTATTTTTTGATAGAAGCCCGTTTTCTTGCAGTTGCATCAAGGATCTTTTTGCGGATGCGCAGGCTTTGTGGGGTTACTTCCAAAAGCTCATCCGTATCAATAAAGTCAAGCGCCTGTTCAAGACTAAGAACCTTGGGCGGTGTGAGCCGCAGTGCTTCATCTGCGCTGGAAGAACGCGTATTGGTAAGCTGCTTTTTCTTGCAGACATTTAATTCAATGTCCTCGCCCTTTCCATTTTGGCCAACAACCATTCCGGAGTAGACTTTTTCACCAGGGCTGATAAACAGCGTACCACGTTCCTGCGCATTGTACAAGCCATAAGTAATTGCTTCGCCTGCCTCAAATGCGATCAAAGAACCCTGCTTGCGGTATTGAATGTCTCCTTTATAAGGAGCATATCCGTCAAAAATTGTGTTCAGAATACCATTACCCTTTGTGTCTGTCAGAAATTCACCACGATATCCAATCAGCCCGCGGGAAGGAATTGAAAATTCAAGACGCGCATAACCGCCGCTTGCTTTGCCCATATTCTGAAGTTCCCCTTTTCTTTGCCCCAGTTTTTCGATAACAGTGCCAGAGAATTCTTCTGGTACATCAATATAGGCGAGTTCCATTGGTTCAAGCCGTTTGCCGTTTTCGTCTGTTTTATAAAGAACTTCTGCCTTGCTGACAGCAAATTCGTATCCTTCACGGCGCATATTTTCAATTAGCACAGACAGGTGAAGCTCGCCACGTCCAGAAACTTTGAATGAATCGGTACTTTCTGTTTCTTCGACACGCAAAGAAACGTCGGTGTTCAACTCCTTAAAAAGTCTGTCACGCAGATGACGACTAGTGACAAACTTGCCTTCCTGTCCAGCAAGTGGAGAATCATTTACAATAAACTGCATGGCAATTGTTGGTTCACTGATTTTTTGGAAAGGAATCGGGGAAATGTTGTCAACAGAGCAGAGTGTATCACCGATATGGATGTCGGCAATCCCTGAAATAGCGACAATTGATCCAATACTTGCCTCTTTGACTTCCACTTTGTTAAGTCCGTCAAATTCATATAATTTGCTAACTTTCACCTTTTTCTGCTTATCGGGTTCGTGGTGATTGCAGATAATAACTTCCTGATTGACTTTTATTGTGCCATTATCAACCTTGCCGACACCAATCCGTCCTACATATTCGCTGTAGTCAATGGTACTGATAAGAACCTGAGTACCTGCTTCGGGATCTCCTTTGGGGGCAGGAATATAATCAAGAATTGTTTCAAACAAGGGGGTCATATCCAACCCTTGCTCTTCCTCTTCAAGGGAGGCAATGCCAGCCTTTGCAGATGCATATACAAAAGGGCAGTCAAGCTGGGAATCATCGGCATCAAGTTCAAGAAACAGTTCTAGTACTTCATCGACAACTTCAGCGGCACGCGCCTCCGGACGGTCAATTTTGTTGATACATACGATAACAGGTAGTTTTAGCTCCAGTGCTTTCCGGAGTACAAATTTTGTCTGGGGCATGGCACCCTCAAAGGCATCTACAACAAGAATAACGCCATTTACCATTTTGAGTACGCGTTCCACTTCGCCGCCAAAGTCTGCATGTCCTGGAGTATCAATAATATTAATCTTTGTATTTTTATACATAACGGCTGTATTTTTTGATAGAATGGTGATTCCGCGCTCACGTTCAATATCATTTGAGTCCATAACACGTTCTGCAATTTCCTGATTTTCCCGAAATACACCGCTTTGTTTCAAAAGCTCGTCCACAAGCGTTGTTTTGCCATGGTCAACATGGGCAATAATTGCGATGTTTCTGACATCTTCTCTTGTCTGCATCATAATAGAAATCCTCCGTAATAAATTGAAATGTATCTTTCAAAACCAGAACAAAAAGTTATGAAAGTACATGAAATTATGAAATGTTAATATAAGTCCAATTCTTTTCAAAACTAAAACAGTATAGCACTTGTATATATTTTTTGCAATGAAAAAATGGCAACAAAACTTTTCTACGGCATTTCACAAAATCCATCGTTATTGTATAAAGATACCTGCTGAAAAGAGGAATTTTTTGTAGAAATACAGCGTAATATACCTGATATTGCGATAAGTCAGGCTTTATTTACCGTATAAATCAGCATATGATTAAAATACAAGAACGAAGGGAGAATGAAAGAATGCAAGAAACATTAAAGACAAAAAATGGATATCATGAGCAGGTAATTGAAAATAATCAGGTAACAGTTATGGGCGAAATCGTTAGTGAGTTCTCATTCAGCCATGAAATTTTTGGCGAGGGCTTCTATATGGTAGATATTCAGGTAGCAAGACTGTCTGAATCCATGGACATTATACCAGTGATGATTTCTGAGAGACTGCTGGATGTAAATGAAGACTACAGGGGTATGATGGTCGTGGTGAACGGACAATTTCGTTCCTACAACAGGCATGAAGAACACAAAAATAAGCTGGTTCTTTCTGTATTTGCAAGAGAAATAGAATTTGTTGAAGAAATCAGCGAAAATATCAAAACAAATCAGATTTTTCTGGATGGATATGTCTGCAAAGAACCTGTTTATCGGAAGACTCCATTGGGAAGGGAAATCGCAGACCTGCTTTTGGCAGTAAACCGTCCCTATGGGAAATCAGATTATATCCCATGTATTTGCTGGGGAAGAAACGCCCGTTATGCGTCTAATTTCGAGGTGGGAGAGCGCTGTCTGGTATGGGGACGTATTCAGTCAAGAGAATATATGAAAAAGCTTTCTGAAGATGAGCTTGAGAAGCGAATTGCTTATGAAGTTTCAGTGAGCAAGCTTGAGCTGCCAGATGATGAAGAAGAGTTGTAGACTATATTTGCGATGTATAAAAAATAGATAGAAAAAGCTTTGTAATAAATTATAATTTTGGAGAATTTTTTGTGTTAGAACCACAATTTGTACTTGCAATAAGTCAAATTATACAAAAAACAGGAGCAAATAGCTCCCTGTAAATAGAAAATATCACTTGTAATTAATGAAATAAGTTGCAAAATCCTATATGTTATGCTATTATGATTGCATTTACAGGGAAAGGACATAAGGTATGGATAAATGGAAAAGGGATTAATACAGGTGTACAGTGGAGAGGGACACGGTAAATCTGCAGCAGCGCTTGGAAGAGCTATTCAGGTGGCAAGTGCAGGCGAAGATGTAGTGCTTATCAATTTCCTAAAAGGCTATCAAAATGAAGCGTTTCTCAAACGGATGGAGCCAGAGGTTAAAATTTTCCGCTTTGAAAAAAGTGAGGAGGAATATGCGCATCTTTCCGATGAACATAAACAGGAGGAAATCCGCAACATCAAAAATGGTCTTAATTTTGCCAAAAAAGTTCTTACAACTGGTGAATGCAGTTTGCTTATTTTGGATGAGGTGCTTGGACTCATTGACAATGGCATTATTACCATTGAGGACTTGAGCCATATCTTGGAAGCAAAGGCTGAAGATGTCAGTATTATTTTGACGGGCATACATCTCAATGATGCTGTGTGCCAATTAGCAGATGAGATTTTCAAAATAGAGGCGGTCAACTATAAAATTTATTAGAGGATTAGCGTACACCCAGACATGCTATCGTCGAGTGCGCTGGCACTCGACATTTTGGTTGACAGACGATAGATTAGGATATATAATAATGAAGAAACATAGAGAAAGAATTTAGATAGAGGTCGCGTTTTTTATCAGTACCTTTTATGAGATGTTCAGGCATTGCTGAGGAGAGGGGAAAGGGAGAAACGCCGAAAGCAGAAGCCGCCTGAAGGCTTTTGGCTTGGGCATGCGGTTAATAACTGTATGACTGTCATCAACAGATGGAGAGCTATCATTTTTAACGAGGTCCGGCAGATGCCGGTACAGGATACTTAGTGTGTGATGCCGACTGTCTATTGAGTAGATAATCGGTCTTTTTCTTTTGTTTGTATACAAGTTTGTTAAGAGGATTCTATTTTTATTTTATTAAAGGAGGATGTTGATATGTCTATTTTTACGGGAGCTGGTGTGGCGATTGTTACTCCTATGAAGCCAGATGGAGAAGTAAACTATGAAGCTTTTGCAAAGCTGATTGAGTTCCAGATTGCCAATAAAACAGATGCCATTATTGTCTGTGGTACAACAGGGGAGGCATCTACCTTGACACATGAGGAACACCTTGAATGCATCCGCTTTTGTGCAAAGCAGGTCAATAAAAGAGTACCAGTGATTGCAGGCAGTGGCTCAAACTGCACAAAGACAGCGATTTATCTTTCGCAAGAGGCTGAAAAAGCAGGAGCAGATGGGCTGCTTTTGGTGACGCCTTATTATAACAAAGCGACTCAGAATGGTTTGTTTGAGCATTTTAAGATGATAGCAGATTCAGTGAAGATACCTTGCATACTTTATAATATTCCTGGGAGAACAGGCTGCAATATGACACCCGCTACCATCGTTCGCCTATGCAGAGAAGTAGAAAATATTGTCGGAGTAAAAGAGGCAACCGGAGATATCTCGCAGGTTGCGAAGATTATGGCTTTGGCAGATGGCTGTGTAGATCTTTATTCAGGAAATGACAATCAGATTGTACCCCTTCTTTCCCTTGGAGGAAAAGGCGTCATTTCTGTACTTTCCAATATTGCACCACAGCAGACACATGATATTTGCCAGCTCTATTTTGACGGAAAAACAGCAGAAAGCTGCAAGGAACAATTGCGGGCATTAGAACTTATTGATATGCTGTTTTGTGAAGTCAATCCAATTCCAGTGAAGAAGGCAGTCAATCTGCTTGGAATGGATGCAGGAACGCTCAGAAGACCTTTGACAGATATGGAAGAAGCGAATGCTGCAAAACTTGAAAAGGCAATGAAAACATATGGAATCTTATGATATAGCGCTGTGAAAGGATACGAGAAAAGATGACAAAAGTGATAATGCACGGTTGTAATGGAAAGATGGGACGGATGATAACAGAGATTATCGCCACAGATCCTGAAATAGAGATAGTGGCGGGAATTGATGCATCTGATCATATACAAAATACTTATCCTGTATTTCAAAATATCGCAGATTGTGATGTCGCGGCAGATGTTGTAATTGACTTTTGTGTAGCGGCGGCAATAGATGGGCTTCTGGATTATTGTGTAGAGAAGCAGATTCCGTGTGTGCTTTGCACGACAGGACTTTCAGAAGCACAGCTTGCGCATGTAGAGGAGGCATCTAAGAGCGTTGCGGTTTTAAGATCAGCGAATATGTCTTTGGGAATCAATTTGTTGCTTGTGTTCTTAAAGGAATTTGCACAGGTGCTGATGCCTGCAGGATTTGATGTAGAAATTGTTGAAAAGCATCATAACTTGAAGGTTGACGCGCCAAGTGGTACGGCGCTTGCGCTTGCAGATACCATCAATGAGGAACTAGAAAATAAATACGAGTATGTATATGATAGAAGCCAAACACGCACAAAGCGTACAGACAAGGAAATTGGTATCAGTTCTGTGCGAGGGGGAACCATTGTAGGGGATCATGATGTGATCTTTGCCGGGGAGGATGAAGTAGTGACAATTTCCCACAGGGCATATTCCAAGGCGCTTTTTGCAAAGGGTGCTGTCTCAGCGGCTAAGTTTATGAAGGGAATGCCTGCGGGGCGGTATGATATGCATGATGTTATCCGGAAAATGATATAATATAATGGAGGGAATCAATATATATGGAGTTTCGTCCATGCATAGATATTCATAATGGAAAGGTAAAACAGATTGTCGGAAGCTCCCTTGCGGACAAAAATGACGCTGCAGAGGAAAACTTTGTCGCAGAAAAAGGGGCTGCGTATTATGCGAAGCTCTACCAAGAGAAAGGGCTAAAGGGAGGGCACATCATTCTTTTGAATGCTGCGTCAAGTGCGTATTATGATGCGACAAAAACGCAGGCGCTTGCAGCGCTTGCGGCATATCCAGGCGGTTTTCAGATAGGCGGGGGCATTTGTGCAGAGAATGCAGAAATGTATCTTGAAGCAGGTGCTTCTCATGTAATTGTGACCTCCTATGTATTCCAGGACGGCCATATTCATTGGAAAAATTTGGAGAAAATTGTTCGTTCTGTTGGAAAAGAGCATTTGGTTCTCGATCTGAGCTGCCGTATACGCAATGGAGCATATTATATTGTAACAGATCGCTGGCAGAAGTTTACGGACGAGGCAGTGAATGACAGTACCCTTGATACGTTGATGGGGTATTGCGATGAATTTTTGATTCATGCGGTGGATGTGGAAGGAAAGCGGCAGGGGATAGAGCAGCACCTTATAGAACAGCTTGGCGCTTGGAGCAGCAGACATGAAAAAACAGCGATAACTTATGCAGGCGGTGTACACAGCTATGAGGATATTGAGCTGCTTGGCTGTCTTGGCGGCAGAAGGATTCATGTGACAATTGGGAGTGCACTTGATATTTTTGGCGGCCCGCTGCTATTAGATACGGTGTTAAAGAGCATTCAAAAAGCTTCGTGATTAAATTCACGAAGCTTTTATGCGCGGGGATAAAAATAGTTTATAAAACACCCTGTTAGTTCGCGTTAAATTGGTACATATATTTTATAATTTGGTAACGTTAACCGCCTGGGGACCTTTTTCGCCATTTATGATTTCAAACTCCACGCTGGCGCCTTCATCTAATGACTTGAACCCTTCCATTACAAGACCTGAGTAATGTACGAATACGTCATTGCCGGCTTCATCAGAGATAAAACCGTATCCCTTCTGGTTATTGAACCATTTTACTGTACCTTTGTTCATGATGATACCTCCAAAAAAATTAAGTATTACAGGGACCGAAAGCATATTTGGAAATGCATTCACATTCTGATATCTGACAGAATGTATGTGATGCAGAGCCCTGTCTCCCTGCAATATGTATAGAATATCACAGCAATTTCCAAAAGTAAAGATGTTATTTCTGCGCGTCTTTTGCGCAATCGTATGAAAAGCCCTGTTTGTTGGGATTTATGAGGAAGGAATATATGAAGATGCTTGTATTTTGGTATTTTGTTTCAATAAATGTTACAATTCATACAAAATAAAAGATAAAATCATGGAAAAAACTGGATAGTGTGCGAATTGTAAGTGCCTTTTATTTTGAATATAATAGACAGAACAGCCTTTAGAAATGCTGGAAAATAATGAATAATGTACACTCAAAATCTCTTGATACAGAATTAACCACAGGAGCACACAAAAAGACTGCGAGGGTACATAATAATGAATGGAGGACATATTGGAAAATAAAACAAAGAGAAACAGACGAGAAGGAATCAGTACGGAGGTTTTTATAAAATTTTGTATTGCTTTTGGATTCCTTTTTATCGCCGCATTGATGTATTGCTATGCGCTTACAGGAGAACTTCAAACTGTAAATGGTAATGTACTAACGCTAAAATCACAGATGGATGTCTTTGCGAAGCAAAATGAACAGCTCACTGCCGAAAAGGAAGTACTTCAGGAAGAAGTTTTTGCATTGAATAAGACAATGGATGAAAAAATAAGGCAGGAAGAAGAGAGAGAAGCAGAACTTGCAAAAAGTTATCTGCCCACAGGATTTCCGATAAAGGGACGGGCTTCCTATGATGAGCAGGAAAACATTCTTGATGGCAACCCTGCTGTGATATTTCATGCGACATCGGGAACAAGTGTGACTGCGGCGGCAAATGGTACAGTTTCTTGCATAGAGGAGAGGGAAGCTATGGGGTATCTTGTCATGATTGATCATGACAATGGTTATTTTTCTGTGTACAGAAATGGTACAAAACCAAAAGTTCAAGAAGGTGATGTGGTAACAGATACGACAGAGTTGTTTCGCATAGAAGAAGGGTATGAGGATTTGGGGTATCAGATTATTGAGAATAAGTCCTATATAAATCCGCTTGATTTTATGGAAATACATGGCTGATACATATCGCGAAGAAGTTTAATTTTCTTTGATATTGGGTATGGCAAGTCTTTCAAAAATCAGTTCATATCCATCACTCCCATAATTTAAAGAACGGTTTACACGGCTTATTGTGGCTGTTGAGGCTCCTGTTTTTTCTGCAATTTCCAGATATGTTTTGCGATCACGCAGCATTGTGGCTACTTCAAAACGCTGTGAGAGTGACAGCAGTTCATTTACAGTACACAAGTCTTCGAGAAAATTATAACATTCTTCTTTTGTCCTAAGACATAACAGGGCATCAATCAGATGTTCTACAGCCTCAGTTTTTATTTTTTTATTCATTGATTGCCTCCATAACATAACATGCATTCTCGGAATCATTCTTGCGGCTGCAAAGAGACTCTTAGAATACAGTAACAGATGTTGTAAAATTTGCTGTAATACCATATGCTTTAATGCTGTGAAGTTTTACAGCTCTACTATTGTAACATAACTGTATGCTAATGTAAATGGGTGGAAACAGAAAAATAAGTAAATCCCTT
Organism: uncultured Lachnospiraceae bacterium; assembly: GCA_910586585.1. GTDB lineage: Bacteria > Bacillota > Clostridia > Lachnospirales > Lachnospiraceae > COE1. Next base: position 135,518 of record CAJUKA010000003.1, on the reverse strand, counting down.
GATAAGCAATTTGGGATACTATATAATATAGAAAAATATCTTGAATCGTAGAACATCTTAGGATATGAAAGGTATGGTATAATTTATGCATATAAATACGAAAGACCTATTGAATAGTATTATGGAAAGTTTTGACAGAATCAGCTATGTGAAGTCGCAGGATATACCCAATATAGATTTATATATGGATCAGGTAACAACATTTATGGATAAAAATTTCCGCAGAAATTCCAGATATCCAGAAGATGACAAGGTTATGACAAAAACAATGATCAACAATTACGCTAAAAACAACCTGCTGCCTCCGCCTGTCAAAAAGAAATATTCTAGAGAACATATTTTGGTGCTGATTTTTATTTATTACTATAAGGGATTTTTGTCAATTAGTGATATCCAGGCGCTTTTAGGTCCTGTTACGCAAAAGTTTTTTAATACAGATAAGGAGTTTCATATACAGTCTATCTATGATGAAGTGTTTCAGGTGGGCTATGATCAGATAGAAGAGCTAAAGAAACAGGTTATGTCAAAGTATGAGCAGGCAGAGCAAACCTTTGACGATGCACCAGAGAGCAGCCGTGAGTTTTTAAAAATGTTTTCTTTTATCTGTTTTCTGAGTTTTGACGTCTATATGAAAAAGATGCTGATAGAAAAATTAATTGATGAAATCAAAACAGGAGAACGCGAAAAAAACGAAAAGTCAGAGTAATGATAAAAATATGTTACAGTTCAGCCTAGGACTTTGCACTATGCTGCAAAGTCCGTAAGAATGCATAGTGGTTGAGAAACATCAAGCCATCGCGAAGCGATTATGCATGGCTTGATGTCTGTAACAGGAAGCCGAAGGCTGAATTGTTACAAAAATATATGTAAATTTGCGACAATATATTGAAATTATCTGACAATAGCTTTATAATGACTGTAGGGTATGAAAGGAGGTATTTCATGAATATATCTGGAATCACAGGTTTTTCAGGATTACAAAATTATAGAATTTCTTCAATTCACGGCAATCCCTACAGTATGAACGCGATACAGAGAGTCGGAAAAGACAATGGGAGATCTGGCAAGCCGCTTGTAATAGCATCTGAAGAACCAAAGAAGAAAGAGCTGTATGTAAAAGATTTCGAGGAGGAACTGGAAACTCCCAAAAGCACAGCAACCGGAGGATTTGCGGATATGCTGAGCATTCAGGAAAGCATGTTTTCACAAAAGGACACAAGCGATGAACAGGATAAGTCCTCATATGCATCTTATTTAAATGATACGATTGGCATGATGGGCTTTCAGAATCGTTTGCGGGATCAATTAAGCACAGCAAGTATGTAAAAATGAAAATTCACATAGAGGCTGCCGTATTAACAAAAATAGGTACAGGATTTTGTATATATTTTTCTTAATGCGACAGCCCCTTTGGTTGTATTTCCATTGCCAAATCTATGAAAGTAAGATAATATAATGACATGATACCAGGGTCAAAAGGTCAAGAAATCCGATGCAAGCTTGCTTGCAAAAGGATTTTTGAACTTGGGACCCGCAAAAACACCGAAAAGTAGCCATTTTTCACAGAAAAATGAGCGAATTTGAGGTGTTTTAGGATTGCGGGAGCATGAAATGCGGAGCAATCCGTGGTATCATAGGGGGAAAAATACCTTTTGACCCCAACATCATGGCATTGATGTACCTATGGATTCTGTTTAGGTTTGATATTACGAGAAAATTCTGAGCGTATATGTTATACAAAGGAGGAGGAATTGTTTTATGAAAAGATTTCTTGAGACTTTTCATTCAAAGAAACTCGCTGCAATTGCACTTGTTATATGTTTGTGTATTGGTTTGCTTGCTGATGGAACGCTGCTGCATGTCGATGCAAAAGATACGAAACCGGAATATAAGATTATGGTGAATCGGGCAGCAAATTGTGTAACAGTGTATACCAAAAATACAGAAGGAGAATTCAGTGTGCCCGTAAAGGCGTTTGTTTGTTCAGGCGGAAGAGAGGGACATGAGACACCACTTGGGAATTTCAAAACAAGCGATTATTATACATGGCGCCAGATGATAGATGGTTCCTATGGACAGTATGCGGTCCGTTTTTACAAAGGTATTATGTTCCATTCTGTACCATACTATACAAAGAATGCGGGGGATATGGAATGGGAACAGTTTAACCTTCTGGGAGAAGCAGCATCGCTTGGCTGTGTACGGTTGACTTGTGCGGATGCCAAGTGGATTTATGAAAACTGCAAGGCAGGAACAGAGGTGGTCGTATATGATGACAAGGAGAATCCAGGGCCCCTTGGAAAACCTGCGGAGGTGAAGCTTACAACTGAAAATCCGTTAAAAAAATGGGACCCGACCGATACAAATAGTCGCAATCCCTGGAATATGATACGGCCATCTTTGTATTTGAGAAATGAGAATCATGATGGTGTGCTGCGGCTGCCTGTTGGTGCATCGAGATATGATATTTATAATGCAATTGGTGTGAAGGACGCGGCAGGAATTGCTTATAATATGGGGGAATATTCTATCAATATTTTTGGGAAATATGATTTAAACAAACCAGGTACTTATAAGGTGTCTGTTTGCGGAGTTGGTGTTCTTGGGGTTAGAACAGAAATAAATATGGTGCTCCATGTAGAATAACAGATGTTAGGTAACATGCGATATATAATGGGCAAACTGTTTTACAAAGGTTCATTGATTGCAAAAGAGATATTATGTTCTATGGGTTCTTTTTGAAAAAAATAGATTTACAATGCTGAAAGAAGAGTTAGGATTAATTTGATATTTGAGATACTATGATAGCGAAAGCGCAGCTTTTTAAAAAAAAGGCTGCGCTTTTTGCAGAATGTTGCCGCCATACAATGCTGTTTATTGAACTTGCTTGGAAAATGTGTTGTTAACTAAATCATCATAAGGAACATAATTTTCTAGTTCTCCAGCTTCTATCAAGATATTTTGCAGAAGCATAAAACTGTCTTCTGTGAACACGAGGTCCTTTTTCCAAGTATCTTGTGTTTGGTAGCGCGTAATAATCGTTGTGATGGTATCCAGTTCTGTTTCTGGGAACTGCGGTTTAATAACGGATGCTATTTCGTCGGCAGAGTGACTTGCGACATAATCCATGCCTTTTTGCAGTGCTTTGGTGAATGATAGAAGGGTTTCTGGGTTTTCTTCCAGATAGCTTTTTCTGACGCTGAAGGCGGTATAAGGTACATAACCGGAATCAACACCAAGCGATGCTACAATGTATCCAGCCTGCTGTGATTCAAGCAGTGTAGCATGAGGCTCAAATTCTACTGTAAAATCTGCATAGCCGGCATCGCCTTCTTTTGCGCCTGCAAAAGCTGCTGCAGTAGATCCAAAATCAATGCTGGTATCAATGGTAAGATCTTTTTCCGGATCAATGGTATTCATTTTTAAGATATATTCAAATACCATTTGGGGCATACCGCCTTTACGGCCTCCTAAAACATATGTACCCTTTAACATATCCCAATTGAAATCATCAATGGGAGTACGGCTTACGAGGAAATTTCCAGCGCGCTGTGTTAGCTGGGCAAAGTTTACAGCATAGTCTTGGGCGCCCTGAAGATAGGTATAGATGGAAGCTTCACTTCCCATAAAACCGATATCGGCTTCGCCAGTCAGCAGCGCAGTCATGGTCTTGTCAGCGCCGTAACCGGTTACAAGTTCTAACTGAATTCCTTCATCGGCAAAATATCCTTCCTCAATTGCTACATACATTGGCGCATAAAAAATAGAATGTGCGACTTCATTAAGCACAACTTTTTTTGCAGAGGCACCAGATTCGGTTTTGGGGCTGCACCCGCTAACAAGAACTGAAATAAGCAATACTGCTGTCAAAAGAATGGAAACTGGCTTGAATTTTTTCATACAAATCCCTCCATAAATCAGCCGCTAAGCTGACGTTTCAATCTAATCTTCAAAAGATGTTTAAAGTATCATATGCGTAAAAAGGGGGAGCGGTGATAAGGAAAGTGATGAAAATCATTGAAACAGGAATATTTCAATGATATAATTTCCATATATTGCAACAGAAAGGAGTTTTTATGGAGCAAAAGGAACAGCTAAATACAAATAACCTTCAAAAATTAAAGGAAATATTTTTGCAGCCCAAGCAAGAATTGTTGAGTATAAAAATACAATTAGAGGATTTTGACTCACCTAAGTGGGAATCTTATCATAGTCCTGGAAAAATTGATCATACAAAAGTGTGGATACAGAAATTTATGGATGATGAACAAGGTGCATTTGAAGAATGTTGTCAGGCGATATCCCATCAGATGACGTTTTACTCTGTGATTTATCTGGTATTTCCTTACCTTGTAGAGAAAATTGCACGCGATTTTGAGCATTATGATAAAGAAACACTGGTAAGATATATTTCAGAGCTTGGCGTGTCACTTTCGGTAGATTGTTCGCTCAACACACAGGGGAAGTATGAAGGAGCAGATATATCTGGACTGAAAAATGATACCCTTAGAAAAATTTATGTGACTGGCACAGTGCAGAAAGATGATACAGTATTGGAAAATTATCAGTTGAGTATTCAAAAATTTCAGCTCCTTATCAAGCAATTCCTTTCTAGACATATCAAGGCGCTTGGCAGAATGGACAAGATGACAAAAACAATGTTTGCGCTGGCTGTGCTTGCGGCTTTTGGCAATCGAAACGATGCTTTTCTTTTTTTGATGCCGGAAATAGATGAATGTATTGGTGTGGGATGCAATAGGTGCGATTTTTGTGATGAAGAAAGCTTGGAGTTTTCCAACAAAAAAGCAATGTCCGTGATTAAACAAAGGGGACCCGCAGAAGATAACTGGGACGGGGTGAATTTTGAGGATACATATTTGTGGTTTGGTGATTTTTTAGAGCTGATGCAGGGAAAGAGTCTGGCGAAACACCTGCCATATTATTTTGGAACTTTTTGCTGCCCAGAGTGTGGGAACGAGGCAGAGGTCAGAACGTTTATGGATTATTGAGGATTTGTTTTAGAAGAAAGGATAAGATAGATGGGACTTTATGATACATTAAATGAACAGCAGAAAAAAGGAGTTTTTACGACGGAAGGTCCGGTGCTTATCCTTGCGGGTGCAGGTTCCGGCAAGACAAGCGTGCTCACAAGGCGTATTGCATACCTGATAGAAAATAGTGGTGTGAATCCTTGGAATATTTTGGCGATTACCTTTACCAATAAGGCGGCTGGAGAGATGCGTGACAGGGTTGATGATATTGTAGGGTATGGTTCGGAGAGCATTTGGGTATCAACATTTCATTCAACCTGTGTTCGTATTCTTCGCAGGCATATAGACAGGATCGGATTTGACAACAGTTTTACAATTTATGATACAGATGACGCAAAGAGCGTTATGAAGGATGTCTGCAAAAAGCTAAATATTGACACAAAACAGCTCAAAGAACGGTCTATTTTGAACATGATTTCTTCTGCAAAAGATAATCTGCAAACACCTATCGAATTCGAAATGTCAGCGCAAGGCGATTATCTGAAAACAAAGATAGCAACAGCCTACACAGAGTACCAGTCTGTTTTAAGAAGTAATAATGCACTGGATTTTGATGATTTGATTGTCAAAACGGTTGAGCTTTTTAAAAGCTGTCCAGATGTGCTTGAAAATTATCAAAACCGATTTCAATATATTATGGTAGATGAATACCAGGACACGAATACGGCACAGTTTGAGTTTATTAGACTTTTGGCGTCAAAGAACCGCAATCTTTGTGTTGTGGGGGATGATGACCAGTCAATATATAAATTCAGAGGGGCAAATATCAGAAATATACTCGATTTTGAACAGGTGTATCCAGATGCAACTGTGATAAAGCTGGAACAAAATTACCGTTCTACACAAAATGTTCTGGATGCCGCAAACGCTGTGATAAGAAACAATATTTCGCGGAAGGACAAGTCCCTTTGGACAGATCATGGAGCTGGGAACCGGATTCATTTCAGATCGTTTGCCTATGCTTATGAAGAGGCCGAATATATAGCATCTGATATTCGGCGAAAAAAGAGGGAATTGGTGTGTGATTACGATCAATGTGCTGTGCTTTACAGGACAAATGCACAGTCACGCCTTCTTGAAGAGAGTTTTATTGCACTGAATATTCCTTATAATGTGGTTGGCGGCGTAAACTTTTATGCAAGAAAAGAGATAAAGGATATTTTGGCATATTTAAAGACGATTGATAATGGGAAAGATGATTTGGCAGTGAAGCGCATTATCAATGTGCCAAGACGTGGAATTGGTGCTTCTAGCATTACGAAGGTGCAGGATTATGCAGACCATATGGGAATTAGCTTTTATGAAGCGTTGCAGAATGTGGATGAGATTCCGGCTTTTACAAAAGGAAAAGGCGTTGATAAACTTAAGAATTTTGTGACAATGATACGCATGTTTCGGACAAAATTGCAGACATGTTCGCTGGAAGATTTAATAATAGATGTAATTGAAACGACAGGTTATGTGAAGGAGCTTCAAGAATCAGACGAGGAGGATGCAGATGATAGAATTCAGAATATTGATGAGCTTATCACAAAACTGGTAAGCTTCGAGATGGAACACGAGAGGCTTGGAGAAGAAATTACACTTTCCGGTTTTCTAGAGGAGGTGGCTCTGGTAGCGGATATTGATGGTGTGAACAAGGATGATAACAAGGTTCTTTTGATGACGCTGCATAGCGCCAAGGGTCTTGAATTTTCACAGGTATATCTGGCAGGGCTTGAAGATGGTGTTTTTCCAAGTTATATGACAATCACATCTAATGATATAGAAGATCTTGAAGAGGAGCGCCGCCTTGCTTATGTTGGGATTACAAGGGCCAAGGAGGATCTGACAATTACCTATGCCAAGGCAAGAATGATTCGGGGGGAGACGCAGTACAACCCTGTGAGTCGTTTTGTGCAAGAAATACCACAAAAATTGCTTGACAATAAATTGCCAACCATAAAACGCTGGGATGAGGAGTCGTATGACACAGATTCTTATGAAAGAAGTGTCTTTCGAGCCAAACCATTTCAGGCAGAAACAGGCAGAAACAGTGGAGGGAATTGGACGCAGGCGGCTTCGTATCTTGATGAATACAATAAAAAAACAGCAAAGCAAACTGCTGTAAATCGCGAGAAACAAATGGACACTGTTTTTGATAAGCAAAAGAATATAGGGCAGCCGTCTGCTCCGGCAAAGCAGCAGGTAAAACGGACGACGCAGCAGCCCCAGGCAAATCCAGCAGTTAAAAAAGATTTTTCGGAGATTCTTGCATCAAAACCCAAGGCGGTTGTTAAGAAGAAAGAGACACCTGCCCAGAATAAACCATATATTGCGAAATCTTTAGATGGACTTACCAAAGGGATGCCATCTACTGCCCCAGGAACACTAGGATATGTTACTGGAGACAGAGTTCGTCATATTAAATATGGAGACGGCACCGTGCTCAATATTGTGCAGGATACAAGAGATTTCAAGGTGACAGTGAATTTTGACGGATATGGGAATAAGATTATGTATGCGGCGTTTGCAAAGCTGAAAAAGATTTGAGTAATGTAGTGATTGAATGATTACAGACATGGAGGTACGTATGAAAACAAAATATTGTCGGATTTTATGGCTGCTGCTGTTTGCTTTGCTAGTGTGTCAGGGATGCAGCGCAGACTTTCAGGGGAGCAACAGCGCCAGTATACAAAAAGAGAGCACATCACAACCTTATATTGACAGTTCCAATGAGATTTTGTCCGCTATTTTGCCGTATTCAGGTAAGCCATATGTTGAACTGAATGGGAATCAACCTGTTTTTACGGAAAAAGAAAAAAAGGATAAGACTGCTTTTGAAAACTATAGTGAATTGGATGAACTTGAACGGTGTGGTGTGGCATATGCCAATATCTGCAAAGAGCTTATGCCAACAGAGGAGCGCGGCGCGATAGGACATATCAAGCCTTCGGGCTGGCATTTGATAAAATATGATATAGTGGATGGAAAATATTTATATAACAGATGTCATTTAATTGGTTTTCAGCTTGCAGGGGAAAATGCAAATAACAAAAATCTGATTACGGGGACACGATATTTGAATGTTACAGGGATGCTTCCGTTTGAAAATGATGTGGCAGACTATGTGAAATCTACAGGAAATCATGTTCTTTATCGTGTAACGCCTATTTTTAATGGTGACGAGTTGGTGGCAAGAGGTGTTCAGATGGAAGCATATTCTGTTGAAGATGGTGGAGAAGGAATTTGTTTTCATGTATTTGTGTATAACAATCAGCCGGGAGTAGAGATTGATTACGCAACCGGTGAAAGCTGGCTTTCTACTGAAAAGAAAGATGCCCAAAGCGCAACATCAGGAGAAACGGAGGAAGCACAGAAGTATATTGTGAATAAAAATACCAAAAAGTTCCATTTGCCAGACTGTGCAAGCGCTACGGATACAAAGGCACAAAACAGAAAAGAAGTGACTAGTACCAAAGAAGAGATGATTGCAGACGGATATGAACCTTGTCAACGATGCAACCCGTGAGAAAGTTAAAATAGGAGTGTAGATTGAAAAATCATGCAGATGCACTCATTTTTTAATCGGCAGTTTGAGATTTCCACCATGTTTCGTCGCAGTAAACTGTTCTGACATGAAGGATTCGTGTATACTATTAGAGAGAGGTATTTGTATGGTATTAACAAACGAAGAGGCAAAGTAATTTTATAAATTATGGATTCCATTATTAGATTTTGTAAATCAAAAATATAAAATAAATAGGAATCTTTTTGGGATGACATCTCCCATTGGACTGCCAATAATAGAAATCAGGAAGATTTCAGAAAAATTATGGGATGACAAAAGGGTGATTGATGAATATATTTTGTCGGGATTTAAAGCCTTGGATGAAGAAGAAACTGAGATTGTCAGCAGTTGGAAGAGAGCGGTGAGGGGCGGTTTTATAGTAGACAGGCATTTATGGGACGGTTCCGTTTTGATATCGATTGAAAATAGTGAGGTATACATTGTAAAAGGGATTGTTTCTTCATGGAGAGAAATACTGGAAGGATTTCCTATGCCGCAGGCTGTGGAAGCAACGCTGATACCGTTTGGAAATGTCATTATTTTTGATGGGATAATAACTTCTTCTTCATCGCGTGTGTGTTTGAGCAGAAATATGTCAGAGCAGTCCAAACAGATTTATTTGAATGCAAAAAAGAATGGAAAGCTGCATTATTGTTTATGAAAGAAGAAAGTGACTGTTTACGCCTTACGATTTTATGTATCGAAGGCGTAAACAGCAGCAAATTCTGCATACAAAACAAAGTGAACAAACCCAAACACTCCATAAAGCCTTATAAAATATGCATCACTGGCTGGATGCCAATGCTTTGCAGTTTCTCATATGCCAATTCTACAGAATCGTCCCAGACATCTTTTGGATTATGACAGTCTGAACTAACAATTACTTTGATGGGAGCCTGTGCCGCCATAGCCCAGAAAGCATCATGAGGGTAGGGGTATCGGATACCATCAGGAAAAGGTTTCAGTCCGCGCCGCAGCCCATTTGCGTTGTATTCTAGGATTGTGTCAGTAGCCGCCGCCGTGTCAATAATGATATCGGCGGCTTTTTTGCAGTTGTCGTCCCATGCAAAGGAATTGAGCATATAAAGATCCGGATGTGCCACCGCTTTAAAGAGTCCAGTTTTCATGCCTTCTGCGATAGTCTGTGCGTAGGCGATAAACTGACTGGTGGTAGAAGCACTGCCATAAATATTGGTCTCTTCTCCTTGGGCATTTAGATAAAAATGTTCTCCCATCAACAGATATTCAATGTCCCATTTGGTGAGTAGATCTTCATAATAATCTTGGTATTTTGGCAGATATTCAATTTCAAGACCTTTTTTGATTGTGATTTCTTTTTGATATTTTGGAATCAGGGCATCAAGCGCTTCTAAATATTTGGGCAGCTCGCAAAATGGCATCCGAAGTCCAAAATCAAAATCGGGATAGGGACCGTGATCGGAGAAGCCTAGTTCAGAAACTCCGCATGAGATAGCTGATTTTATGTAATCTTCTTCGATTCCGTCAGCATGACCGCAGCGCTGTGAATGTGTATGAAAATTTGTTTTTATTGTATTCATTTTGTAATGATGTTCCTTTCAAGATCTGTGAGTTTCCTGTAAACTTAAGCGTATTGCTATTAGGTATCATTATAATTACAGTCGTTTAAAAAATCAACTGTCAGAATGTACAACGCAACAACTTATGAATGAGCAAGGCTGGACTGTTACGAAAATTTTTTAGAAAATGATATTTTTGTGGACAATTTGCAGGGAGGTGAGGTACAATTAATTTGTAAGGTTATGATTGCATAGATTAACCTGATACATATTTTGAGTAACAGTTCGGTCATGCAAAATTGAATATACCAAATGCGTTGGAGAATTGTTCTTACAAGGCACTTTGTATATTCAATTTTATAGGGCAGATGCCCAACATGAAATAAGTTGTCGGAAATAGCTTCAATGAACTGTCAGAATGTACAACCCGACAACTTATGAATGGGCATGGCTGAATTGTTACTGTTTTGAGAGAAGATGCAGTCATGAGAGTGGCTGCACTTTTTTTCAGCATGATAAATGTACTTTCGAGATGTCAAATTTTTGATTTGTAGAAGTACACATAAAAGAAGAGGAGGAAAATAAGATGAAGACTTTTGATGTAGTAGCATTGGGGGAACTACTGATTGACTTCACAGAAAACGGTACAAGCAGCCAAGGGAATCCGGTTTATGAAGCAAATCCTGGTGGTGCTCCCTGCAATGTATTGTCCATGCTCAATAAAATTGGGAAAAAGACGGCTTTTGTTGGTAAAGTTGGACAGGATATTTTTGGAAACCGTTTAAAGGCGACTTTGGAAGAGGTAGGAATTGATACATCCAATCTGATTGTGGACGAGGAGGCAAGGACAACACTTGCATTTGTCGAAACTTTTCCAGATGGGGATCGGGATTTTTCGTTCTATAGAAACCCTGGTGCGGATATGATGTTAAAGGAAGAAGAGCTGCATGAGGAACTATTAAAAGATACCAAAATCTTTCACTTTGGCACACTGTCCATGACGCATGACGAGGTACGCAAGGCGACAAAGAAAGCAATTAGCATTGCTAAGGAAAACGGAGCATTGATTTCTTTTGATCCCAATTTGCGGCCTCCGCTTTGGAAATCGTTAGATGATGCAAAAGAACAGGTTGCATATGGCCTTTCACAGTGTGATATTTTGAAAATCTCTGACAATGAAATTCAGTGGTTTACTGGGGAGGAAGATTTTGACGCTGGTATCAACAAACTGAGACGCCAGTATCAAATCCCCTTGATTATGTTATCTATGGGAAAAGAGGGAAGCCGTGCTTATTATAAAGATTTGTGTGTAGATGTGGCACCCTTTTTGCAGGAAAATACAATCGAGACAACAGGGGCAGGAGACACGTTTGGGGCGTGCTGTCTGTATCATGTTTTAGAATATGGGCTTGAAAATTTTGATGAAGAAAAACTTTCTTCGATGCTTACTTTTGCAAATGCAGCAGCATCAATTATCACAACCAGAAAAGGAGCGCTGCGCGTAATGCCAGGGCTCGATGAAGTAAAGGCACTGATAGAAAGCAGAAAGTAAATAAATTTGAGTGGGGAAGCGGGACTAAAAAAGAAAAACAGCGCCCCCGAACAGCGCGCAGAACAATTCTTGACCAAGAATGACGGAAAAGAATTGTTCTGGCATACAGAGCGCTGGAAGGGGAAGCGGGACTAAAAATAGGAGGAAAATACTGTGGCAGCAAAAAACAGTAAAAAAAGTAGTAAAAAAGGCAGTACCACTACTGCAAAAACAAAAAGCACAAAAAAAAGTGAACCAGTTCAGGCACCTGTGGTAGAAGAAGCAGATGCAGAAAAAATATACGCCAAGCGTTTTGAACGCCATCTAGATGAACTGCGCTGGCTCTATATGGAATTGTATAACAATAGTTCGATGTTTGCTGAACTGTGTGACAATATGGAGCGCTTTTTCAAAGAACGCAATCAGGAATTGAAATCAATGGACAGCAGCCGCGAAACCAGCAAAGACTGGTACAAACAAAATGATATGCTGGGTATGATGTTTTACATTGACAATTTCGCCGGAAATATGAAAGGCGTGGAATCCAAGCTGGATTATATTGAACAATGCAATGTAAATTATGTGCATTTAATGCCGTTTCTTGAGACACCGGAAGGACGTTCTGACGGCGGGTATGCAGTATCCGATTTTAGAAAAGTGCAGGAGAACTTAGGTTCTATGGAAGACTTGGAGAGTCTGACGACAGCCTGTCACAAAAAGGGCATCAATGTGTGCATGGATTTTGTTATGAACCATACCTCAGAAGACCATGAATGGGCCAAAAGAGCACGTCAGGGCGATGGGGAATACATGAGCCGTTATTTCTTCTTTGATAATTCATATATACCTACATTATATGAAAAGACAGTTCCACAGGTATTCCCTACAACGGCGCCAGGAAACTTTACATGGCTTCCAGATGCAAATCACTTTGTAATGACAACATTTTATCCATATCAGTGGGATTTGAACTACAAGAACCCAAGAGTTTTTAATGAGATGATGTACAATTTCCTGTACTTGGCAAACAGAGGAATTGATATTGTTCGAATTGATGCAGTTCCCTATATATGGAAGGAACTCAATACGCCATGCCGCAACTTAAAACAAGTACATACGATTGTTCGTATGATGCGTATGATTAGTGAGATTGTATGTCCAGGTGTTCTACTCCTTGGTGAAGTTGTGATGGAACCTGAAAAAGTAGTGCCTTATTTTGGAAGCGTTGAGAAACCGGAATGCCATATGCTTTACAATGTAACTACAATGGCAACAACATGGCATAGTGTGGCGACAAGGGATATTAGCCTGCTGAAAAAACAGCTTGATATTGTCAATTCACTTCCAAAAGATTATGTGTTTTTGAATTATCTGCGCTGCCATGATGATATTGGATGGGGACTCGATTATGATACGCTGAAGATGGCAGGAATTGAGGAGCGCGCCCACAAACAATATCTCAACGATTATTTCCAGGGATATGCAGGGGAGAGCAACAGCCGCGGTGAACTTTACAATGCAGATCCGATTACGGGAGATGCCAGATTCTGCGGAACAACTGCATCAATGTGCGGTATTGAGAAAGCCGGTTTTGAACAGAATGAAGCGGCGATGGAAAGAGCTGTCAGATTGGACGTAATGCTGCACGCTTATATGTTTATGCAGTCCGGTATTCCAGTGCTCTACAGCGGAGATGAGGTTGGACAGGTAAATGATTATACATATAAAGAAAATCCCAATAAAGCGGCTGATTCAAGGTACATTCACCGTGGGGCAATGAATTGGAATCTGGCAGAAAACATTTCAAAGCCTGGTACTGTCGAGGAGAAACTCTTCCACGCATTGAGCAACCTGGAGAAAATCCGTAAGGCAGAAAAAGTATTTGTGACCAATGCGGATACATGGACAATCGAAACGAAGGATCGCTCTGTTTTAAGTATTGTAAGAGCGTTTGAAGGAGAGAAGATTGTAGGTCTGTTTAACTTTAGTGAATATGACAAGACATTATATATTGATGGAGAAGATGGAGAATTTACAGAGCTGATTTCGGGAACAAAGAAGCGTTTAAACGAAATCAGCCTGCCAGCATACGGTTACTATTATTTAAAAAAGAATGAATAAATATACAGCTGCTATTCAGTGCAATGCCATTAACGAATATACAGTTACAATTCACACTTACGCCAGATTTCTCATATACTTACAACGATTTCGGTGTGAATTGCAACAATTGATGCACACAAAATGCTAAAAAGCACGCATTTTGGCGCTTGCTCCGACGCCATGCAGCAAGTGCATGGCGCGGGTGTGAAAAGTAACAATATACAACTATTATTCTAAAAAAGTGCAATTTAAGGGTTGCACTTTTTTGAATGCTATGATAATATGTATTGCAGTGGCGCACAAATGTCCTCATAGGGGAAACATAAAAGATGTTTTCGATATTGTAGGAAACGACAATTGTGTGAATGATTGAACCGCCAAAAGTGGCGTAGGGGATTAATATAAGGTAGAAGGAAATGATGATCATATGGATAAAACAACAGCTTACTTCGTCGTTAGGAAGAGAGCGTTACCAGAGGTGCTTCTAAAGGTAGTTGAAGTAAACCGGCTTTTGGAGACCAATAAGGTATTATCAGTACAGGAAGCAGTTGAACGTGTGGGCATCAGCAGGAGCTCTTATTATAAATATAAGGATGATATCTTTCCGTTTCATGATTCTGCAAGGGGCAAGACGATTACTTTTGCATGCAGCATGGACGATAAACCAGGGCTTTTGTCGGATGTGTTAAAGGTAGTGGCAGACTTTGGCGCCAATATTCTTACCATACACCAGACAATACCGATTAACGGCATTGCGTCATTATCACTGAGCGTACAAATCCTTGACACGACGGGCGATGTATCAGAGATGGTGGCAGAAATAGAAAAAAGAAGCGGCGTGCACAATGTAAAAGTGCTGGGCAGGGAATAGGAGGACATAGGAAGATGGTTAAAGTAGCAATATTAGGATATGGTACTGTGGGAAGCGGCGTATTTGAAGTTCTCAAAAAGAATCAAGATATGATTGCAGATAAGATGAATGATAGAATAGAGGTTAAATATGTGCTTGATTTGCGGGAGTTTGAAGGCGATCCAGTACAGCAGATATTAGTGCACGATATTGATACGATTATCAACGATCCAGAAGTGTCGATTGTCTGTGAGACAATGGGCGGCGAGAGGCCAGCATACGACTTTACAAAACGCGCGCTTGAGAGCGGCAAAAGTGTTTGCACTTCCAACAAAGAACTTGTGGAAAAGCATGGATGTGAACTCTTAAAAATTGCAAAAGCACATCAGTGCAGTTATTTATTTGAAGCGAGTGTTGGCGGCGGAATTCCAATTATTAGACCCCTTCGCACATCTCTGGTGCAGGAGGATATCTTATCAATTACAGGAATTTTAAATGGAACAACGAATTATATACTCACCAAGATGGAAACAGAAGGACTGGCATTTGAAGATGTACTCAAAAGAGCGCAGGAAAAAGGATATGCGGAACGAAACCCAGATGCGGATATTCTTGGCTTGGATGCATGTCGAAAAATTTCGATTCTTACATCACTTGCATATGGCAAAAATGTAGATTTTCAGGATATTACAACCGTTGGAATTACAGCGATTTCGGACAAAGATTTTCTCTATGCCAAAAAGATGGGGGCAACAATTAAACTTTTTGCCAAAAGTGTGAAAAAAGACAAGAAACATTATGCAATTGTAGCACCTTTTATAGTAAAGCCTGAAAATCCGCTTTATGCAGTAAAGGGTGTATTTAATGCGATTCTCATAAATGGCAACATGGGCGGAGAGACGATGTACTATGGAAAGGGAGCAGGAAAGCTCGCGACTGCAAGCGCAGTTGTAGCAGATGTGATTGACTGTGCAAAACATGAAGGAAAGCATCTTGCAGTGGAGTGGGACGATGAAAAATTAGAAATTTCTCCAATTGACGGCGCTGTTAGAAGGTTTTTTGTGCGCATGGGGCAGACACCACAGGAACAGATAGAGGCAGTGTTTGGAGAGGTTTCAATGTTTGCGGATGTTGTGCCTGGCGAGTGTGGCTTTGTGACGGAAGAGATGACAGAAGCAGCATATCAGGAAAAAGCAGGACAATTCGGGAACATTTTGTCAATGATTCGAATAAATTAGGTTATACTCATGACAGATGAAATCTGCCATGAGTATAGCGCCAGCCGCAGCCGCGAAGCGGCATAGTTCCTTATGCGGCTGTGTGCATAACTTTATACTGAGCGGTCAGTTTTTTTCGGCCGCCAGTATAATATCGGATATTGTGGGGCATGAGAAAGGAAAGCATATAAAATGAAAAAGGTAGTTAAATTTGGTGGTAGTTCGCTTGCGAGTGCAGAACAGTTTGTGAAAGTTGGAAATATTATTCATGAAGATGAAGACAGGAAGTTTGTTGTACCATCAGCACCCGGCAAACGTTTTGATGAGGACACAAAAGTGACAGATATGCTCTATGCATGTTATGCGCTTGCAGAAAGAGATCATAGTTTTAATGCGGAGATGGCACAGATTGAGAAAAGATATCAGGAAATTATTGATGGGCTGAAAATTGATTTGGATTTGTCGACGGAGTTTGACAAGATCATTGACAATTTCAAGAAAAAAGAAGGCCCTAATTATGCTGCCAGCCGCGGAGAATACCTCAATGGTATTATCATGGCAAAGTATCTTGGCTATGAGTTTGTCGATCCTGTAGAGGCAATTCGGTTTAATGAAGCAGGGGTGTTTGATGCAGAGATGACACAGAAGCTGTTGTCGAAGAGGCTTGAAAATGTAGAAAGAGCAGTTATTCCAGGTTTCTATGGCGCGATGGAAGACGGCAAGGTAGTGACGTTCTCAAGAGGAGGTTCTGACATTACAGGTTCGATTGTTGCAAAAGCGATACAAGCTGATGTATATGAGAACTGGACAGACGTATCAGGGTTTTTGATTGCAGATCCACATATTATAGACAATCCTGAGAGTATTGATACCATTACGTATGGCGAGTTAAGAGAACTTTCTTATATGGGTGCAACTGTACTTCATGAAGACGCGATTTTTCCTGTCAGAAAAGAAGGAATTCCTATCAATATTCGAAATACCAACAGACCAGATGATGAGGGAACTTGGATTGTAGGGCATACCTGCAAAAAAGCAAAATATACCATAACAGGGATTGCTGGCAAAAAAGGGTTCGCGTCTGTCAGCATTGAAAAGGATATGATGAACTCAGAGGTTGGTTTTGGCAGAAAAGTACTTCAGGTTTTTGAAGAGTACGATATTTCTTTCGAACATATGCCGTCTGGAATTGATACGCTAAGCGTGATGGTGCATCAGTCTGAGTTTGCTGACAAGGAACAGAACATACTTTCTGGAATTAATAAGGCAGTAAGTCCTGACAGTATTGAAATTCAATCCGATCTTGCTCTGATTGCTGTAGTGGGACGGTGCATGAAGTCGCAGAGAGGTACTGCGGCCAGGATTTTTGCAGCGTTATCACATGCTAATGTCAATGTTCGAATGATTGACCAGGGCTCCAGTGAACAAAATATTATTATTGGTGTGGAAAATGAAGATTTTGAAACAGCCATTAAGGCGGTTTACACAATATTTGTGGATACAAGGATATAAAAACAATTAAGATTTGAAGTTTGATAAACTTATATGAGAGAATAGCGATTGAACAGGCAATATCTGCTGCGGATAACGTGTTATTGATACGATGTCCGCATAGATTTTGCCTGTAATCATGTGGAAAAATATTGAGACATGCCCTGCTCAAAAAATTTCATTTTATGTTTCAATGGTCCACACGGTCACAATTTTCTATTAAGTAAAAAAGAAAAGGAGTATGGATGAGCAACGCAACAGAAGAAAAATTACAGGAAAATAAAATGGGCGTTATGCCTGTCAATCAATTACTTTTAAATATGTCGCTGCCTATGATGATATCTATGCTCGTACAAGCGCTTTATAACATCGTAGATAGTATCTTTGTGGCCAAGCTTAGTGAAAATGCACTTACGGCCGTATCACTTGCATTTCCGATACAGACACTTTTGATAGCGGTTGGCGCTGGAACAGGTGTAGGGGTAAACTCATTGTTGTCAAAACAATTGGGGGAAAAGAATTTCAAGCAGGCGAACAAGACTGCAATGAATGCTATTTTTTTGGCGGTTCTAAGTTATGTTGCCTTTGTGATTATAGGGATTGTGGCTGTTAAACCCTTTTATGCAAGTCAGATTAAAAATGCAGATCCAGAGATTTACACAATGGGAGTACAATATTTAACAATTGTGTGTGTGTGTTCTTTTGGGTTGTTTGCACAGCTTATTTTTGAAAAACTTCTGCAATCGACTGGAAAGACACTGTATTCGATGATTGCGCAGGCTACAGGCGCCATTATTAATATTATACTTGATCCAATATTAATTTTTGGGCTTTGCGGGATGCCAAAACTCGGTGTTGCGGGAGCGGCAGTTGCTACAGTTATTGGACAGATTGCAGGAGGAATTTTTGGACTGATATGTAATCTAAAGAAAAACAAAGAGATAACGCTTTCTATTAGGGGATTTAGGCCGGACGGGTATACAATTGCCAATATCTATAAAGTTGGTGTGCCGTCAATTATTATGCAGGCGATAGGTTCTGTTATGACGTATAGTATGAATATGATTTTAATTACCTTCTCGTCAACTGCGACTGCGGTGTTTGGAATTTACTTCAAACTGCAAAGCTTCTTTTTTATGCCAGTAATTGGTTTGAACAACGGACTGATACCAATTATTGCATACAACTATGGTGCAGGCAGAAGAAGCAGAATGATAAAGGCGATTAAATGTAGTTTGGCATATGCATTTTTGCTGATGTTTGCGGGTTTTGTCGTATTTGAAAGCATTCCGACGGTATTGCTTCGGATGTTTGATGCCTCAGAAGATATGATTGGAATGGGGGTATTGGCGCTGCGCATCATTGGTGTGCATTTCCTTGTGGCATGGTTTTGCATTATTTCTAGCGCTGTCTTTCAGTCGCTTGGAAATGGTGTGTATAGTTTGATAGTGTCTGTTGCAAGACAGTTGGTGGTTCTTTTGCCAGTGGCGTTTATTCTTTCCAAGATTGGCGGATTGGATGCTGTATGGTGGGCGTTTCCTATCGCAGAAATCATGTCCGTCTGCGTGTCAGGGTTCTTTATGATAAATATTTATAAGAATGTAATTCGAAAAGTGCCGGATAATGTTTAAAAAATTGAGCGTGTTTGCGCTCAATTTTTTTAATGCACAGGGGCACGTAAGGAAATTAGCAGCTTTGCTGCACGTGCCCCGCGCGGCGAGTAGTGGAGAAGGTCGTTCCCCTACTCGATTGATATAGGAAATTGCGACAGATTGATGGGTTGTTAACGACTCCTGCGGGTCTGGATAAAATATGCAGTCACAAAAGGCATAGCGTACACGATGGGAAGCGCGTAGCGGATATTGTCATAAATAGCAGGTCCGGCAAGAACAACCAGATTGCTTATCAGAATGGGAATTGTAATCCACATAAATCCTTTTTGGCGGTCATGGACAGCAAATATTATCAGATACATTAAAAGGATGTTGTACACTGCAATATTAGAGAAGGCACCAGATATCGGCAGCGAATGCAAAAGCTTATAGAAGCTTATTCGGGTGTCATTTGCTTTGGCAAATGTCATAGTCTGTGCGGCGCCTACGCTGTTCATAAATTCATGGTCGTAAAAGTAATCTACATAGGTAGAATAATAAAATCTGCTGTTTTCCTGCATGGGATAAACCAGATAATAATTCTGATTCAGCGTAGCTTCAAAGTAGATCATTGGGTGTCTGAAAAATTGTTTCAGCCAGACTTTAAAATATGCTGCCCAGTCTTGGGCGGTTGCCGTGTACTGAAATCGCGCCTTGACAGGGTCGGAAATGCCAGGCTCATAAACACCAGCAAGTGCATAGTAATCAATCACAGTATCAATAATAGCTTTTTCTTCTTCGGGAGTTTCTTCACCATAGTATTTTGCATATCTTGCAGTTTGTTGGAAAGGAATAGAAAGCGCCTCCCGCATACTTTCCCCCTTTTGAACAGTCACATGATATTGATGAATCACAATATTTGAAATGCCGTTTGCAATCAGTAAGGGCAGTATTAACAAAAAACCATAGAATGCAATGCTCTTTTTAGAAAATGCAGGTTTTTTGAAGATGCATCTGAAAAGTAAGTAGATACCCATTACATACAGAATATATTTTCCATTGTGCCGAAGCAAAATCATTGCAATATTGGAAGAGAAAAACAGTCCAATATGCACAGGTGATTTCCAATATTGTTTCCAGTCAAGATGCAGATACACAAGTTCAACAAGATAAAGTAAAACTGCAAAAGAATAAGGAGTGTCTTTGACAATTGTAGTGATATAACTAGTATAATAAGGTGATAAAGCGGCAATCAAAAATGACAGTAGGGTAAGCCAATAAGGCGCCTTTAGCAATTGAATGGTATAGAGCACATAAGCCATAATGGCAGCACAGAGAAGCGTCTGCAGCATGGTCCATAAAAAGAAGCCTGTATTAATACTGCCAAGTGAG
Source organism: uncultured Lachnospiraceae bacterium (assembly GCA_910586585.1). Lineage (GTDB taxonomy): Bacteria > Bacillota > Clostridia > Lachnospirales > Lachnospiraceae > COE1. The sequence goes on along the minus strand of CAJUKA010000003.1, from coordinate 115,203 downwards.
ATTCCAAAGGATGCAAACCATCCAATTAAAACTGTAAAAAATGGGGGATGATGCGCTGTAAATTCAGACCAGCCAAAAAATTGATGCAAAGAATCCCATACATCGCTTTCTATACTTGCCGGATGTGACAGGATGGTGTTTGGTATCCAGACAATAAGGACTAAAAGAAACCAAAACAGGTAAGGATGTGTATGAGAAAAAACAGCAAAAACAGTCTTTTTTTCAGGCAATTCCTGCAGTTCCTTTTGAGAGGATAAAAACAGATACAAAATATTTCCAATGCTGTTTAATAAATGGGCAGCTCCTATTACATACAGAATGCTTTTTACCACTTGTCCAGGAGAAGAATATAAGCTTGTAAGGGTGTTGTCAATCTGGAAGCCTTCAGAAAAAAGCCATAAAAAGGCAAGAATCAAGTTACAGACGTATTGTGCACGGATACTGCTTTTTGCCAGCTGATTGATCTTCAAGGTAATAAAATAAAAAGACAGCGCGATAATTGTCGTTGCAAAAAAATCAAGAGTGATGCTCTGCCTTAAATTTTCTGTAATGTTGTAGAGAACACCTGCATCATTCTGAATTTCGGGTACTTCAAACTTTAGATTGAACATAAGTGCTGTACAGAAGCACAGTAGTGCAGTGAATGCATTTTTAATAAAAAAACGGCCTTTTTCCATAATTTATATACTCCTCTGTGAATAATCCATGTCTTTTAGTATAACATAGCCCAGCCAATAAATGTCAAGGATATGTTGGAAAAGTTTATAAGATGAAATTTCTTGACACAATATAGATGTTGGTATAAAATTCGTGTAACAGTTTAGTCCTGAGATTTGTAATGAGGATATCAATAATGATAATAGCGATAAATTATGCAGACAAGCATTTTGAGAAAGCGCAGAAGTTAAATTTGGAGACTGCCATAAAATGGGGAGCAGATAGAACGATAGCATATACCCCTGATGATATTGACGCAGATTTTGTGAAAAAAAATAAAAAAATATTAAGCGAAAAAAAAGGAAACGGCTTGTATCTTTGGAAACCGTATTTTTTGAATAAAGCGTATAGGGAATTAAAAGATGGAGATTATTTGATATATACAGATGCAGGCTCTATATTTATCAATAAAATACAATATCTGATTGACTGTATGGAGCGGGAAAAACTTGATATGATGGTGTTTTCTCTGCAAAAAGAAATGCTTGAGAGAAAATATACAAAACGTGATGCCTTTGTGCTGATGGGGTGTGATAACAAAGCCTTTACGGATACGCCGCAGTCTATTGGCGGGTATGTTGTTTTGAAAAAATCTGCTTTTGTTGAAAAATTTATTGCAGAAGATTTGCAATATGCGCAGGATGAGCGTATGATAACAGAGCAGGCAAATACGCAGGGACTGGAAAATTACCCTGATTTTGTGGCGCATAGACACGATCAGTCAATATGGTCGTTAATGTCAAAAAAATATCATATAAAGCGTTTTCGGGACCCTTCGCAGTTTGGGCTTGTCAATCATTATGAATATGACGTAGAGCAGCGCAGCACATTTCCGCAGATTATTGACTCACATAGAATCAATGCAGGTTCGCTTCGGGAATTACAATGGAAGCGCAGCAAAGCAGGAAAACTAATACAGCGAATAAAAAATAAACTGCATCATCATTAAGCAGTGATAATAGAGGTTTGAGGCATGGACAAAGACTTGCAGAAAAAATGGCAGCGCTATGAGCGAAAATGGCGTTTTCGAGATTTTTATTTTAATAAAATTTTGCGTAGGCATGGAATTTTAAAATATTTTCACAGAGAACCTGTGATGCTGCATTATGCGAATCGATGGATTCTGTCCAAAAAGAAAACAAATGATTATATTTATAATTTGATTTTGTCGGATAAGCCATTTATGGTATGCAGATTTGGAAATACAGAGCTTCAAACGGTTGTCGGAAACCTAAAAGTAAAGATTATGGGGCATTCTCAAGAGGCGGATGCGTATTTGGATAAGTGGTTTACAAGGCTTGGAAATGGGGCAGGTTTTTTTCCTGTTGATTATCAGCTTTTGGATCGATTTACAGAATGTATTTTGAACGCCTATCAGCAGGCGGATTTACTAGCAATGTGGCATCTGAATATGGAAGATTTTGTGATTGATGAATACAAACCACAGGTTGATTTGACGTATCTGTTTTGGATAGAGCCGTGGCTTGCCGACAACAGACCGTGGTCAGCCGCCTTGAAAGGGAAAAAGGTTTTGGTGATTCATCCTTTTGAAGATACCATACAAGCTCAATATAAAAAACGTGAAAAAATATTTCCGGGTACGGATATTCTCCCTGAATTTGAATTAAAAACATTAAAGGCAATTCAAACAATTTGTGGCGAGCGGGATGAACGGTTTGCGGACTGGTTTGAAGCATTGGAATATATGTATCAGGAAGCATTAAAAATAGAGTTTGATGTGGCAATTATAGGGTGTGGGGCATATGGGATGCCGCTTGCAGGCAAATTAAAACAGGCGGGCAGAAAGGTTATTCATTTGGGCGGTGCGACGCAGCTTCTTTTTGGAATCAAAGGCAGACGATGGGAAGACAACTATCCATCAAAGATAGCGACATGTTTTAATGAACATTGGACCTATCCGCTGGATTCAGAAAGACCCCAAAATGCCAGTACTGTAGAAATGGGATGTTATTGGAAATAGGAGGATTCATCGTTGTGGGAAACAATAGTACACTATTCCCATTTATTTTAATATTTGCCTGTATTTCTGCTTTTTTGTGGACGAAACTAGGGAACGAAAAACAAGATACCAGGAATGTGGGGGTGCTTTTAAGGGCAGTTCTGTTTTTCTTTTGCTGTGATTTTTTCATATTATCTGTGATAAAATGGTATCTGGGAAATGGAGAGGACACATTATTTGAAAGTTTTTGGGATATTGAACCAAGAACATATCTTCATTATGGAATACCGCTTGCGGTAGTGAGTGTCATAGAACCCTTTGTATTAAAATTAGTGGGAACGACCATTGCCAAACATTTGATAGAAGTATTTAGCGTTCTTATTTTTGGAGGAGCCTTTATTGGTTTTTGGATCATGGGCGGAATCAGTAATATAGTCTACTGTATTTTGTATGTCGCGTGCATAGTATTGTCCTTTGCTACGGCAATACTGTATCGTCAGGCATTTTCGTACTATTCGCTGAGAGAGTCTCGGATTGTACTAAAAATGGCGCTTCCAGCAGTCGGAGCATGGTTTTTTATGCATGGAGTGTATCTGCCAAATGAACTCTATCTTCATAATATGGGCGACTTTGCAGGCGGATTTGGAGGTTTTTTTCTGATTTTGATTGTGTGTACGTTGGCGCTTGTCGTTCTCTTTGCTGCTGCACAGATTTTTTTGCTGCCTAAGTGGGCAGTCAAAGGATCGAATCTTTTGATTGCTGCAATGACAATTATGGCATATGTACAAAATCTTTTTTTGAATGGAAAACTAGCTGTCTTAAATGGAAGTGAGCAGACATGGCCTTTTGCTGTAAAAGCGGGCAATGCCGCAGCTTGGATTTTGGCAGCAATAGTTCTTTTGGCGCTAGGCTATCACAAGAAAAGCACAATAAAGCTCTGGATGGGAATTTGCATCTATATTGTTCTGATTCAGGCAGCAACATTGGGATATCTTGTGGTTACTGCGGATTTTTCAGAAAAATCCCAGAGTGCAGCGCTGACAACACAACATTCTTTGGAACTATCAGAAGGGAATAATGTGCTGGTTTTTGTGCTTGACCGGCTTGAGAGCAAGTGGACGCAGGAACTTATGGATATGGAGCAAGATTTCTTTGAGCCATTATCCGATTTTACTTTTTATAGAAATGCCACCTCGCAGTTTGCAGATACTAGAACTTCGATACCATATATGTTGACAGGAACAGAGTGGCAGGAAGGAATGGGGAATGAATACGGCAGATATGCTTATGAAAACAGCACATTCCTACAAGATGTAAAGAAAAAGGATTTTGATATTGGGATTTATACAGATATTGGAAATACTTCAGAACAAATATACGATCTTACTGCAAATTATAAGACAGGGGTACGTAGGTCGTACAAATTTTGGGACACCTTTGCAACCATGTGGAACTGTGCAATGTATCAGACAGCGCCTTTCTTAGCAAAATCTTCTTATGCGTATTATACAAGCGATATCGCAGAGATGGTTGACGAACCAGAGGTGTGGAGTACTGAAAATGATATTCCCTTTTATGAGCGCCTGAACAAAGACGGACTTTCCGTAACAGATGATTATCCAAATGCATTTCGGTTTTATCATATGAGAGGGGCGCATGAGCCTTACTATTTGTCCGAGGATCTGAAATACAACAAGACAGGAAGAGATACCAATGTCTATTCCCAAATGAAGGGAAGCCTTCGGATTGTATATGCGTATTTGGAACAGCTAAAGGCATTGGGGTTGTATGAAGATGCAACAATTATTATCACAGCAGATCATGGACAGCAGACACAATTTGTTGAGGAAGCAGCAAAGCCGGATAAAACGCTGATGCCAACTTTGATGGTGAAGAAAGCAGGGGAGCATCATGACGCGCTTGTGTTGAACGAAGCGCCTGTTTCACACAGAGAATATCTGGCAACATTGGCCCAAACGATGGGGGTAGAGGTACAGAACTATGGAAATACTTTGGAGGAGGCACCTTTGATAAATGATGAGGAAAGAGTGTGCGTTTCCCTTTGGTATGGGCATATTATTAAGTTTACGATACGTGGAGATGCAAGAGATCTGGAGAATTGGAGCGCTGTAGAGATTCAGCCAAGGGAAGCGTCCGATTCGTAAGCAGGATACGATTATTAAAACGAAATGAAGAGGAATTATGCAGGAGAAAATCAAACAGGCAGTTAAAAATGAATTTTGCAAAAAGCGAATCCTTGTTTTGGGGGATTTGATGGTGGACGAATATATTTTGGGAAAGGTTAGCAGAATATCACCAGAAGCGCCGGTTCCTGTATTAAATTATAAAGGGCGGGAGCGAAACGCTGGCGGTGCATCTAATGTTGCGCTGAATATGTATGCCATGGGCGGTCATATTGCAATTGCGGGTGTTGCGGCCAAGGATGAGAGCGGATTATGGCTGAGAGACTTTTTGGAAAATACAGGGATAGCCATTGATGGAATTGTTTCAGAAGATGGCAGAATAACAACATTGAAGACGCGTTTTGCTACAAAAGGGCAGCAGCTTTTGCGGGTAGATCAAGAGAATTGTGAAGGAATAGCAGACGTGACAAAGCAGAAATTGCTGCAGTATGTCACATCACATATTCATGAGTGGAGTGCTGTTGTACTGTCGGATTACTGCAAAGGAATCTTTGAAAGTCCGAAATTTGTTCAGGAACTGATTGGTATTTGCAACAAAAATCATGTGATTGTTACAATTGACTCCAAGAGCCGCAATATATCCGCTTTTGAGAATGCAGATTTTGTAAAACCCAATAACCTCGAATTAGAGAATGCGGTTGATATTAAGATTACAGATGAAAATTCTTTCGATCAGGCTGGGAAAAGATATCTTGCAGTTTCAAAGGCAAAAAGTATCATTGTCACAAGAGGAGCCAATGGAATTTCTATTTTTGAATCTGGGAAAGTACGCAGGGATTATGCAGCGAAAGCTGTACAGGTGTTTGATGTGACAGGAGCAGGAGATACGGTAATCAGTGCGGTGACACTTGGATTGGTGAGTGGTCTTTCTTTGGATGCATCGGTAGTACTGGCTAATATTGCAGCAGGGGTGGTTATTGGAAAGCGCGGAACCGCTACGGTTTCAAAAGAAGAACTTGTGAGGGAACTAAATGAAAAATAAAATTATTTGTTTGGAAGAGCTAACAGAACATGTGAAGGCAGAAAAAGCAAAGGGAAAACGAATTGTGTCAACAAGTGGCTGTTTTGATATTCTTCATGCAGGTCATGTCACTTATTTAGAGGAAGCAAGGCAAAAGGGAGATGTGCTGATTGTATTGCTCAATTCTGATAGTTCTGTGCACAAACTCAAAGGGGCAGCACGTCCAATTGTGCCAGAGGATGAGCGCGCTATTGTATTGGCTGGACTTGCATGTGTTGATTATGTATGCATTTTCTCAGAGCAGACTCCCTGTGGTATCATTGAGCAAATACAGCCTGATATCGTGGTAAAGGGTGGAGACTATCAGGGAACATGGATACCAGAGATGGACAGTGTTGCAGCATATGGCGGCAGTGTAGTGTATGTGAGCATTGTAGATGGCTGCTCTACGACAAATATTATAAAAAAAATAGAAGAATTACAGGAGCGTTCTGTTAAGAATTGTGAGTAGGAATTAAAAAAGCAAAAGTTCTGCTGAAAAGGTTGTATTTGGGCGGAAGCGGAACTGAAAATAGGAGATTGGGATATGAGTATTATTGTTACCGGCGGTGCCGGATTTATAGGAAGCTGTATTGTGCGTGAACTCAATGATAGAGGGATAGAGGATATTATTATTGTCGATCATATAGCACAGACAGATAAATGGATGAATCTGCGAAATAAAAGATATACAAGATATATTAACAGAGATCTGTTTTTGAAAGAATTGCCCTCTTTTGCAGGAGAAGTTTCACATATTATTCATATGGGAGCATGTTCAGCAACCACAGAAAAGGATTTTGATTTTTTGTATCAAAATAATTTTGAGTATACGCAGGCTTTGTGGAAGTTTTGTGCAGAACAGCAGATTAGCTTTATCTATGCCAGCAGCGCTGCTACGTATGGGGATGGATCAGAGGGTTTTGACGATGAGATGGATATCAAAAAACTGCGTCCTTTAAATGGATATGGCTATTCAAAACAATTATTTGATTTATGGGCAGAAAAACAGTGCTTTGCGCCAAAGCAGCATGTTGGTTTTAAGTTTTTTAATGTGTATGGACCAAATGAATATTTTAAGGGCTCAATGGCAAGTGTCATTTTTCATTCGTTTCAAAAGATTTCGCAGACAGGAGAGATGGGACTGTTCAAATCCTATAAAGAAGGATATGCAGACGGCGGGCAGCTAAGAGATTTCGTGTATATCAAGGATATCTGCAAAGTAATTCTGTTTATGATGGATCATCCTCAAATAAGTGGACTATATAATCTTGGGACAGGTACAGCGCGCAGTTTCTATGATTTGGCGGCGGCGACGTTTGCGGCGATGGGATTAGCCCCCAACATTAAATATATTGAAATGCCGGAAACATTGAGACCAAAGTATCAGTATTTTACGCAGGCATCTATGGACAAGCTGCGCAAAGCAGGTTATCAGGAGCCGTTTTATTCTCTTGAAGATGGCGCGCGCGATTATGTATGCAATTATCTTGCAAAAGAATATGAAATTTATTAGGCTCAGATTTTGAGCGGAGGTATGAATGCAGGAATATATCAAGACCAATATCAGAGAAAGTATGGAGGCAAAAAGACAGCTTTTAGAGGATACATCGCTGATAGAATCCATAGAACAAATAGCTGCACTTTGTATTGCGGCATATCAAAATGGCAATAAAATTCTAGTGTGCGGGAATGGAGGAAGCGCATCCGATGCACAGCATATGGCGGGTGAGCTTGTCGGCAGATATCAGATGGAGCGTCGCGGGCTTCCGGCAATTGCACTTACTGCGGACGCTGCGGTAATGACAGCGCTTGCAAATGATTATCAATATCAAAATATTTTTGCAAAACAGGTGGAAGCGCTAGGGTCAAAGGGCGATATTTTATTTGGTATTTCAACAAGCGGCAATTCTGAAAATATTATTCAATCGTTCCAGATGGCTAAAAAAATGTATATCAAGACAGTTGGATTGACAGGACACACAGGCGGCAAACTAGGCGCCTGTGCAGATTATCTTTTAAATGTGCCATCAAAGCATACCCCTAGAATTCAGGAGATGCATATTTTGCTGATTCATACGCTTTGTGGATTAATCGAACGTGCACTTGCGGAGAAGAGATAGTGGCGCTTCTTTTGGGGGGATTTGCGCTGGGGAGGCCGTTTATGGGTACAGAAAGAGAAAAATGGGTAGATATAGCCCGTGGATTTACGATATATCTGATGGTACTAGGACATTGTATACAATTTGCGACGCCGATTGACTATGATTATAAAGAAAATATGATTTTTTGTCTGATATATGGTTTTCATATGCCAATGTTTATGATTATTAGCGGATATTTGTTTTGGTATACATTGAATCGCTATAGCTTATGGAAGGGAATTATAGCAAAACTTAAAGGCGTTATGATTCCCTGTGCAGTATGGGGATTTGTTACATATCTATGCGAGATAATAGTACTTGGTTATGATGAAAAAAGCTTGTGGGGATACCTTAATTCTACAATATATTCTAACTGGTTTTTGTGGGCAGTTTTCTATTGTTCTTTATATGGGTTTATCACAAAATACGTTTTTCACAATCATCTTTTGGGTTATGGAATTCTGATTTTTATAAATTTTATAATGCCTGATATTGGGAATTATTCTGGAACCAGAAGAATGCTTCCATTTTTTCTACTGGGTATGTTGCTGAACCGTTATAAAATTTTTAACAAAATAAAAGAAAAGGATGAAACTATAATAATTCTGACATTGGGAATATGCTATCTGATAACGCTGAAACTCCATTGGATAGAGTTGATAACAGGTACAATAGGAAGTGCGTGTGTAATTTTATTTTTTTATCATTTCAGCAGACGATTTACCATGATAGTGTTACAAAAGCTTGGGCAGGTATCAATAAGTATTTATCTGTTTACAGGACTTGTTTTTTGGTTTTGGATAAAAGATTATTGTAGGATTTCGGAGTCTTATCGGTACTTGATAAAATCATCTTATGTTTTGGGGCTTTCGCTTGGATTAACATTAGCTGCTTTTTGTTTGAGCAAACTGTTTCAGAAAAATAGAATTGTTAGCAGACTTTTTATGGGAAGGTAATATTTGAGCAGGATAATGTTTGTGTCACGATATCATTTGCAAATGCAATATGTTTAAAACCGTACAGAAATGAGGGGAATAATGTATCAAAAGTTTGGAATTATGCTATTACTGATAGTATGCAGCTTGGGTTCTTCGCTTGTGTTTGTTTTGCTGAATCGGCATAAAAAAGAAGAAAGAAAACATGTTTTTTGGTTTTTTAGCTTTATTTTTGTATGGAATTTTTTTATTGTGTCAGCCATGAAATACTACCTGGGCTACCATAAGGAGAATTTAATCGAGAGCTTTTGGAATGCACAGGCGGCGACACTTTTACATTATGGCGTGCCGTTGCTGCTGATAAGTATTGCTTTGCCGTTTTTGATGCATTTTTTGTTTCGCGAATCTTTTGGGCAAATTGTGCGTTTCTTTGATTCTGCTTTATTCTTTCTGCTTTCATTTGCATTCTTTTTTGTCAGGAAGATAAACAACAAGGTATATTGTATCGCATTTCTTTGTGCTTTTGTGCTGACGACGGCTGCGATAGGCTTTTTGAGAAAAAAGGATGTGGAATGCATTTATGAAAGCGGAGTAAAAGAAGGAATTCAGAAGGCGCTTCCTGTATTGTTGTATTGGTTTATCACGGTGGTAATTTTTACGCCAAATGAACTGTATTTGAACAATGCGTCGGATTTTCCGATGTCTTATTGGTATTTTATGGGGAAACTTGTGCTGGCAGGTGTGCTTGTGGGCGCTTTGCTGCTTGTTTGTATGCTGGTGTATTTGACAAAAAAGCAGTTTGAATTATATTTAATCGGTTTGTTTTCGTTTTTGACGGCAGGATATATTCAGGGATTGTTTTTGAATGGAAATCTTGAAATTTTGGACGGAACAGCAAGCAATTTATGGAATGCTCCCAAAATAATCGGGAATTTGGTACTTTGGGTTATTTTGATTGGCGCAATCGTGGTTTTTTATCTGCGAAAATCACAGATGATTTGGAAAGTGATAAAAGCTGTAAGTATCTGGGTTATTTTGATACAGGCGGTATCTCTTGGCGTCATGATTGCTACATCAAAGGATACAGCCCCCAAAAGCGATATGGTATTTACAACAGAAGGTATGCTTGAAGTTGGAGCACAGAATAATGTGATTGTATTTATTCTGGATAAATTTGACGAGCAGTATCTAAATGAAATTTTGGAGGAGAATCCAGAGTTTCTTGCACCATTCAATGATTTTACACACTATACAAATGCAACAAGTGAATTTTCTCCTACCTATGACAGTATTCCATTTTTGCTTTCTGGCGCTGATTTTGTGGAAGAAAGTACAGTGGATTATGTGGAGTATGCCTATGAGAATGAGAATCTTTTGACCCAGATCCATGATGCGGGCTATGATGTTGGAGTGTTTACAAATAAGCGATATGTTCCAGAGACGATGCAGGAGAAGATATCTAATTATAAAGAAGGTGTACCCAGAACATGCAGTACGAGCGATTTGTTTTCTTTGATGACACAGTGTTCCCGCTACAAGATGGCACCCTTCGCGGCAAAACAGTATTATATGTATGATACGAGCGATATTGAATTGCTTGTTGTAAGTGATGAAATTGTAAATATTGAAAATGATTTGCCGTTTTATCATCAACTGACAGAGGAAGGACTGCACATAAGCCAGAATGGTTCGCAAGGAACTTTTCGGTTTATTCATATGCATGGCGGACATCCGCCTTATACCATGACAGAAGAATTTCAATATCTTGAATATGATTCCAGACGGGACGAACATTGGGGCAGCGGGATGTCACAGCGAAAAGGCGCGTTAAAAATTGTGTATGAGTATTTACGCCAGCTAAAGGAACTTGGAAAATATGAAGACGCACTGATTATGATCACAGCCGATCACGGCTTCACAGAAGTGCTCAGTGATGAAAATGGAACGATGAAAAGTATTTCTTATCCTATTTTGTTTGTAAAAGAGCCAGGTGAGACACATGATGAGATGGCGGTAAGCAGTGCGCCAGTAAGTCATGCTGATATGCTTGCAACAATTCAGAAGAAATTGGGAATACTGGTAACAGAGCCAACACTCAAAGAGATTGGAGAACAAGAGGAAAGAATTCGTTATATGAAGGTTTCCACACCAGGAGAATTTGAAAAATATGAAATCAACGGTGAGGCTGGAAGAATCGAGGACTGGCGCTTATTGCACCGGTCAAAGAAAAATTTGGAATCTACGCATTAAATAAATATTAAAGAATCCTATTGAAGATTGCCAATTTCTTCCAGAGGTGATATAATCTGTTTGGTTTTATTGGACAAGCACGAATTCGCGGACTTTGAAAGGAGCATGGTTATAAAAATGAAAAAGGGCTTGAAAATTTGTAAATTTCTGTATTTCTTTACTTGTTTTTTTGTATTGTTAGGCAATACGTCGTTTGCCTATATCGATCCATCAGCGGTGACTTATGTGATTCAGGCAGTGGCAGGCGTATTGATTGCACTCGGTGCTGCAGCGACGGTGTACAGGCATAAGATTATGAAGTTTTTCAGACAGCAGAAACGCAAAAAGGCAAAAAGGGATAAGAAAGCAGAGCAGGCAGAACAGGATATTGCCGGCAAAGAGGAATAATCGGAATGAGCGGCATAATTAGTTTTTTGGGAAGTATTCTCGGATGGCTGATGTATTTTAGCTATCATTGCCTGCACAATTATTTCTGGGCAATTGTATTTTTTACGTTCTTGACGAAGATCGTACTGCTTCCAGTATCACTGATGGTACAGAAGAATTCGATTAAAATGGTCAGGATGCAGCCGGAAATAAATTTTATCAAGGCAAAATATTTCGGTAATAACGATAAAATTTCAGAGGAGCAGTATGAGCTGTATAAAAGGGAGCACTATAAACCGCTTGCGGATTTGATTCCGCTTGCCCTGCAGCTTATACTGCTTATGGGCGTTATAGACGTGATTAACTACCCAGAGGTTCATATTTTCAGAGGAGCAGATGGTACACTTGACACGATGTTTGGGATGTTTGATTTGTCTGTGGTGCCTGCTCAGACAGGCGGCGTTTCTTATATGGTTCCTCTGTTGGCGGCGCTGTCAGCGTGGTTTATGTGTTTTATGCAAAACAAAATCAATGTGCTGCAGTCAGAGCAGGGAAAAATCAATCAATATGGAACGATGATTTTGTCAATAGCGCTGTCTTTGTATCTAGGATTTTTTGTCAAGACAGGCGTGGGAATCTACTGGACATTCAGCAATCTTTTTTCTGTGCTGCAGTTATATTTCCTCAATATTGTGATGAATCCCAAAAAATATATTGATTATGATGCACTTGAGAAGAGTAGAAAAGAGCTTAGGGAGGCAAGCCAGTTTCAGAAAGCGCAGAAGAAACTGTTTGCAAAAGACCCATACCAGAAGAAACAAAATGCCGATTACAAGCGGTTTTTTAAAGATTATGATATGCAGCTTGTGTTTTATTCTGAGAAGAATGGTTTTTATAAATACTATCAAAATATCATAGAAACACTGCTTGAGAAGTCTCATGTTGTGATTAATTATATTACAAGCGATCCCCAAGATAAGGTCTTTGAGATGGAAAGCGACAGATTCCGGCCGTTTTATATCGGAGAAAATAAGCTGATTGTATTAATGATGAAAATGGAAGCGGATATTGTTGTAATGACGACGCCAGACCTTGAAAATTTCCACATTAAACGTTCGCTTGTCAGGAAAGACAATGAATATATTTACGTGCCGCATGATGTGAACAGTCCCAATCTGACCTTTAGAAAAGAGGCATTGGATCATTTTGATACGATTTTCTCCTCCGGGCCGTTGTGTACAAAGGAAATCAGAAAGCGGGAGGAATTGCATCAGCTCCCTCAAAAGAACATTATCGACTGGGGTTCTAGTGTGATTGACAATATGATTGCTGCTTATGAAACAATGGATATTGCAAATCACAAGAAAAAAATGATATTGATTGCTCCGTCATGGCAGAAAGACAATATTTTGTATTCCTGCATTGATGAGATTTTAACAGGACTTGACAATCAGGGCTATCAGATTATCGTGCGTCCGCATCCGCAGTTTGTCAGGCATGAGGAAGAGCGAATCAACCGGATTCGTGAGAAGTTTCATATGGACGAGCGGGATGATATGGAACTGCAGACTGATTTTTCATCAAATAGTACCGTGTATGAGGCAGATCTTGTGATAACAGACTGGTCGAGCATTGCATTTGAGTATGCATTTGCCACATTAAAGCCAGCGCTCTTTGTCAATACACCAATGAAGGTCATGAATGAGGATTATGAGGAGTTGGGAATCACGCCGATTGATATTGAGCTTCGGGACAGAGTTGGCAAAAGCATTGAGTTGGACAAACTTGATCAGATTGCAGAGGCAGTTGAGGAATTGCTTAACAGCAGTGCATTTTCAAAAGAATCTCTGCAAAAGATTCGAGAGGAATATTTATATAGTATTGGAAACAGCGGTGCGGTTGGCGCAGCATATATTATGGAACGGCTTGCTTATTTCGAGAAAAAGCATGATGAGGAAGAGGATTGATATGTGCCTATAGACGCTGTTTGAGATGGATAGGAAAAGAAAGACGAGGGAATGATGATGACAGTCAAACGAAATATTTTGTTGAATCCAGGACCAGCAACAACAACAGATACTGTTAAGATGGCGCAAGTGGTTCCGGATATCTGCCCGCGGGAAAAAGAATTTAGTTCGATGATGAAGCAGATGCGAGAAGATTTGGTTCGGATTGTGCATGGTGATTTGGATAAATATACTGCGGTTTTGTTTTGTGGTTCAGGGACAATCAATATTGATATATGTATCAATTCCCTGCTTCCAGCGGACAAAAAGGTGCTGATTATCAATAATGGCGCATACAGCACAAGAGCAGCAGAAGTATGTGAATATTATAATCTACCATTTATCGATTTAAAGTTTCCTGTGGACGAGCTGCCTGATTTGAATAAGGTTGAACAGGTATTGAAAGAAAATCCTCAAATAGCGCTTGTTCATACAACGCACAATGAAACAGGAACAGGAATTTTGAATCCTGTTCGAGAGATTGGTGCATTGGCGCACAAATATGGTGCAGTTTTTACGGTTGATACAACATCGACGTATGCGATGCGGCCGATTGATATTGAGAAAGACAATATTGATTTTTGCATGGCGTCTGCACAAAAGGGGCTTATGGCTATGACTGGGCTTTCTTTTGTCGTGGGCAACCGGCAGATCATCGAACAATCTGCTGCATATCCAAAGCGTTCTTATTATTGTAATTTGTATTTGCAGTATCATTTTTTTGAGGCAACAGGAGAAATGCACTTTACGCCGCCTGTTCAGACAATCTATGCGACGAGACAGGCGCTTGATGAATATTTTGCCGAGGGAGAAGAAGCTAAGTGGCAGAGGCATCTAAGTGTATTTGAAGCAATTCATACAGGACTTGAGAAACTTGGTTTTCAGGATTTAATAAAAAGAGAGCTGCAGGCTGGACTTGTTGTTTCTGTCAGATATCCTGATGATGCCAATTGGGATTTTGAAAAGGTGCATGATTACTGCTATGAGCGTGGATTTACGATATATCCTGGAAAAGTTTCCGGACAGAATACGTTTCGCCTGTGTGCACTTGGTGCAATTACTGCAAAAGATATTGAAGATTTTTTTGTAGTATTAGAGGAAGCGCTTAGAAAATATCAGATTCAGATACCGATTCGTTATGAGCATTAGGTACAGTTTTTACAAGAAGTCAGCGCGGAATGGAACCAAGTTTGAAAGAAAGCTGCTTTCAAATGATTGATCGGCAGGGGTGTTTTGGCACACGGGAGGTATAAAAATGAAAAAAGTTTACACATGTTTTTGTACAGATGTTATCCATGAGGGGCATAGAAATATTCTTCAGGAAGCAAAAAAATACGGCGAGGTGACAGTTGGAATTTTAAGTGATGCAGCAATGATAAAATTTAACCGCTTTCCGACAATCACAATGGAAGAACGAAAGAAAATGATTGCGGATACAGGGCTTGCAGATACCGTTATGATTCAAAATGAGATAATGTATGACAATGTGATTGGCACAATAAAGCCAGATTATGTGATTCATGGCGATAATTGGCAGAATGGACCAGAGCGTGCAATTCGTCAGAATGTGATAGATAATCTTGAAAAATACGGCGGAGAACTGATTGAAGTTGCCTATACGTACAATGAAAATGTGAAAAAAATAGATGACAATATCAAAGAAAAGCTTGCTATGCCGGAGTTTCGCAGAAAACGTCTGCGCCAGCTTTTGAAGCTTTGCCCGATTGTAAAAACGATAGAGGTTCACAGCGGACTGACAGGACTTATCGCGGAAAAGACAGTAGTTGAACACAATGGTGAACTGAATCAGTTTGATGCGATGTGGCTTTCTAGTCTTTGTGATTCTACAGCAAAGGGTAAACCTGATATTGAGCTTGTAGATATGTCTTCAAGAATGCGAACCATTGATGATGTAATGGAAGTTACAACAAAACCAATTATTCTTGATGGGGATACAGGCGGTTTAGAGGAACATTTTGTATACAATGTCCGTACTTTGGAACGAATGGGGGTTTCTGCTGTCATCATTGAAGATAAGACAGGACTGAAGAAAAATTCCTTATTTGGAACAGAAGTAGAACAAACGCAGGATTCGATTGAAAACTTTTGTCATAAGATTCGCGCAGGCAAAAGAGCGCAGAGAACAGAAGAGTTTATGATTATAGCCAGAATCGAGAGTCTTATTTTGGAAAAGGGTCAGGGAGATGCCATGAAGCGCGCGACTGCCTATGTGCAAGCGGGAGCAGACGCGATTATGATTCATTCCAGGAAGAAGTCGCCAGATGAAATTTTTGCATTCTGTGATGCATTTCGAAAAGTAGATACTAAGACGCCGATTGTTGTAGTGCCGACTTCTTTTAACAGTGTGACAGAAGACGAATTTGTAAGTCATGGCGTCAATATTGTAATTTATGCCAATCAGTTGACGCGCAGTGCATTTCCGGCAATGCAGAGCACAGCAGTAGAAATTTTGAAAAATCACAGAGCGCTGGAAGTAGATGCAAGGCTGATGCCATTTAAAGATATTATTACGCTGATAGATGATATTTAAGGAGCAGAGATGAAGAAAGAGATAGCAATTGTTATGGCAGCGGGTCTTGGAAGCAGAATGCTCCCTTTGACAGAGACAATACCCAAGCCCCTTGTAAAGGTGTTTGGCAAACCAATGATTGAAACGGTAATTGAAGGACTGCAAAGAAGGGCAGTATCAGAAATTTATATTGTTGTAGGGTATTTAAAAGAACAGTTTTCTTATCTGTGTGAAAAATATCAAGAGGTCAGCCTGATAGAAAATCCGGATTATTTGGTAAAAAATAATATTTCTTCCGTTTATGCGGCAAAAGATGTTTTGGGAAGTGCAGACTGTTTTATTTGCGAGGCGGATCTGGTTGTCTCTGACTTGTCTATTTTTGATAAAAAGCTGGATGATTCCGGATACTATGGGAAAATGGTTTCCGGATTTTCCGATGACTGGATATTTGAATTGCAGGATGGTTTTATTTCCAGAGTAGGAAAAGGCGGGACAGATACGTATAATATGGTTGGCATTTCGTTCTTTAAAAAGGAAGATGCTATTATTTTGGCGCAGGAGATTCAAAAAGCCTACGCAAAAGAAGAGAATGCCAATCGGTATTGGGATGAGATTGTAGACTGGAATCTTGACAAGCTTCGCCTTAAAATCTATCCTGTTTCAGCAGATCAAATAATAGAAATTGATACCGTAGAAGAACTGAACGTGTTGGAGAACAATTTACACGCTGTGTAAATGATGCCATTTATGCAGATAAAAGAGGAGCGGACAAGCAATGAAAGCCAGTATATTTTTGGATAAAATAAAGAAACTTGGAATTGATACAATAGCAGGGGTGCCAGATTCGACATTAAAGCAGTTGTGCGATGCAATTTGCCTAGATCAGGGCAAAACGTTTCAGCATTATGTGACACACAATGAAGGAGCGGCGGTTGGTCTTGCAACCGGTGTATATCTTGCAACCGGTAAACCGGCTTGTATTTATATGCAGAATTCCGGCGAGGGAAATATTATTAATCCGCTGGCATCAATAGCAAATGATGAAGTGTATGGGATACCAATGCTTTTTGTGATAGGCTGGAGAGGAGAACCAGGGGTAAAAGACGAACCGCAGCATGTGTATCAGGGAAAAGTGACTTGCAAGCTTCTGGAAGTTATGGGAGTTTCTTATAATATTTTGGATGCTGATACAACAGAAGAAATGCTCGACACGTATTTTGCAAAGGCTATGGAATGCTTTCAGCAGCAGAAGCAGTATGCAGTGGTGATAAAAAAGGGAACTTTTGAACCATCAGAATCCTTTCAATGGGAAAATGGCCATTCCTTGGGGAGAGAAGAGGCGCTTGGCTGCATTTTGAAAGAACTTTATGAGGACTGCTATTTTGTTTCTACGACGGGAAAGATTTCAAGAGAGTTGTATGAGCAGAGCAATCTGATTTATGGCAATCATGACAAAATTTTTATGACAGTAGGCGGGATGGGGCATGCGTCTATGATCGCATTTGGTGCAGCCCAGGCAGATACCGACAGAAGAATTGTATGTGTGGATGGTGACGGTGCGGTTTTAATGCATATGGGAGCGCTGGCAATCATTGCAGCCCAAGCGCCTGAAAATATGATTCATATTGTGATTAACAATGCGGCACATGAATCGGTAGGAGCGATGCCAACAGGGTACAGTGGGCACTCCTATGCCAATATTGCGCGCGAATGCGGATATCAAACAACCAAAACTGTGAAAACAAAGGAAGAATTAACAGAGGCGCTTCGTGCAGCGAAAGCAGAAAAGAAGCTTTGCCTGATAGAAGTTCTGGTATCCCTTGATTCCAGAGCGGATCTGGGAAGGCCAAAAGAAAGTGCGCGCAAAAACCGAGAACATTTTATGGAAAAATATAACGAACGGTAAAATAAGAGGAGTTTTATGCCTGGACGAACAAAACGTATTGCAAAACTTTTTATTCTGTGTGCGTTATTTGCATTGGGAATCATTGCCGTTGTGCAGGTACAAAAATATTACAGCAGCAAGGAAGTGTTCCATCTGGCTGTTGTATGCAATGTCAAAAATGAAAACGCCAAGAATGCAGCAGAATCAGAGCCGTTTGCGGTAAACTGGTGGTATTGTGAAGCAGATGAACAATATTATTTATTTCTGCCGGAAAGCTTTAAAAACTTGCAATCTTCCTGGGATTTTAATAAGTATCAGGATATCAAATTAGATGAAAAGAAAATTGCAAATGGTGATACATTTGACACAGCAGACGGCAGCTACACGATAAAGACAGACGATGGACTCTCGTATACTTTGGTGGTGATGTATTCTTCTTCAATTCCAGCGGTTTTTATGGAGACCAAATCAGGAAACATGGAGTATGTTCACGCAGTGAAGGGAAATGAAGAAAGTGCAAGATTTTCACTGATAGATACAGAAGGAATGGTTCATTACAGTACAAATTTTGTGACTATCAAATGCCGCGGAAATTCTACTTACACACAGGCGGACAAAAAATCCTATTTGGTAGAGCTTGCAGACAGCGTTGATCTTTTGGAGATGGGAAGTGCAGAAAAATGGCTGCTGATTTCGAATGTTTTTGACGATACGGCGCTTAGGAATAAAGTTTCTTATGATATCGCAGAACAGTTTCAGGTGCCATGCACGGCACAGCTTGCATTTGTTGATTTGTACTTGAATGGACAATATGCGGGAAATTATTTGTTTGCAGAAAAAGTGGAAGTTGGTGAGAACAGAATCCCAATTACGGATTTGGAAGCGGCAAACAAAGCGGCAAATAAGGGTGTTGATATCAGGCATCTTGAAGGCTTTTCAAAAGAATATGGAGCGCTTTCACTGATAAAGGGGATAAGCCAGATGGAGGACCCAGATGATATTTCAGGCGGCTACCTAATAGAAATTGAAACAGACTTTCGGCTGATAGAGGATGAAATCAGCGGTTTTATCACTTCAAGGCAGCAGCCAATCGTGATTAAAAGTCCTGCGTATGCATCTGAGAATGAAGTGAAATATATTGCAGACTTGTATCAGAAGCTGGAAGATGCTGTTTTTTCGGAAGATGGAACCAATCCAGATACAGGTGAGCTGTACACAGATTATATCGATATGGATTCCTATGTCAGAAGATATATTCTTGAAGAGCTTGTCAAAAATGCAGATACCATTTATACAAGCCAGTTTTTCTATAAACCAGTGGATGATGAGAGTACGAAGCTGTTTGCTGGCCCTGTCTGGGATTATGATAAGGCGTTGGGCGTAGAAGGTATGGTTGCAGATACGTATGATCTAAATGATCCTGGCGGGCTGTATGCATCCGCATTTGGAGACTGCAATATTTATCATGGGTTGTACCAGCATTTGGATTTCCAGGAATACGTCAAAGAGGTTTACCAAAAAGAAGCGCCGGATATTATCAAAAAAGCGCTTGAAAAGATAGAAGTTTGGAAAGAACTTAATAAAAATTCCATGATGATGAATGCCTATCGGTGGAATGTTTATCCCGATTATCCTGATAAAACAGATAAAGAAGCAAATTATGAACAGTCAGTCGAGGCGCTCAAAAGCTTTTTGGAACAAAGGAGCAATTATCTTTTATGGGAATGGGGACAGTAAATGAGGGGCTGTAATGAGCAAATACAGACATGAATTTAAGTATCTATGTTCAGAAAATGATATTTTGTGCATTCAGTTTCGCATTGCGCCGCTGATGCAGATAGATAGTCATATTGATGAGACGATGATGTATACCATACGAAGTTTATATTTTGACACCTATAACAATGGCTGCTATATGGACAATATAAACGGTGTGGAACCAAGAGAAAAATTTAGAATCAGAATATATAATGCAGATGACAGTTTTATCAGGCTAGAGTTGAAGCGCAAAGAGCATGGCATGACGCAGAAGCTTTCCTGTACGCTCACAAGAGAACAATGTGTGAGAATTATAGAGGGAAAACTGCTGTCACCATATGAGACAGACAATGCATTGTACCGCAAGTTCTGCATTCTGCAAAGGACCCATCTGCTGCGGCCCAAAATCATTGTAGAATATGATAGAATACCATATATATACAAGAATGGGAATGTACGTGCGACGTTTGACAGAAATGTACGAAGCAGCAGCCAGTTTGAAGGCTTTTTTGAGGAGCGCATTCCAACAAGAAGTGTGATGCAGGGCGGGCAGCATATTATGGAGGTGAAGTTTGATGAGTATATTCCAGACTTCATTCATCACGCAATACAAACGTCACACTTGCAGCGGACAGCGGTTTCAAAATATTGTCTGTGCAGAAAATATAACCTGAGATAGACATGGAGGATAATCATGACCTTTAAAGATATATTGAAGGATTCTTTCCTGAAAAATTATGAACTGATGAATCTTGAGACAGTTGATATTCTGATTATAATGGGAATTACGGCACTTTTGGCGCTGTATATGTTTTTTATCTACCGTTTTATGACAAGAAAGGGATTTTATAACAAGGCGTTTAATATTGCCCTGCCTGCGGTGGCGTTAATTACAGCGGCGATTATTATTACGATTCAGTCAAGTGTCATTGTATCACTTGGTATGGTTGGTGCGCTCTCGATTGTGAGATTTCGAACAGCAATCAAAGATCCGTTGGATCTGGTATTTATGTTTTGGGCAATTTCAATCGGTATCATCTGTGGTGCAGGATTGCATGTAGTTGCATTGATTGTATCAATTATAGTGACAGCGGTCATTTATTTGCTGGATTTGATACCAGCCATAAAAGATGCCAGCATTCTTGTTGTACAGACGAATGATAACGGAATGGAAAATGCCATTAAAAAGAAAATTGATGTCTATGCAAAGCATTACCGAATCAAGTCAAGAAATATGACAGTCACAGGCATGGACATGGTAGTAGAACTGAGTGTGAAAGAAGGCGACAAGCTTTTAAAAGATATTTGTGCACTTGAAGGCGTTGAGAATGTTTCACTTTTGGACCATGACGGCGAAGTGACATTCTAAGAAAAAGAGAGGAAAATCAACGATGATTTTGCTTTATATTTTTGTTTTTGCGATTATTTCAGGATGTATACTGATTTTTTCAGACAGAAGGCAAAAAGGAGAAAGTATTGTACGTTATGGGCTGAAGTCCATTGTATTTTTCTTTGCATTGAATTACTTTTTGCTGTCCGCAGTCAAGCTGTGTCTGGGAAGTATACGAAACACTTTGATGGAAAGTTTTTGGGATGCAGAGATTTCCACATATATTCACTATGGAATTCCATTGATTGCGGTATGTGTGGTGGCACCTGTTTTATTTTTGCTGCTGTTTGCTAAGAGGGCGCGCTGCATTGTCGCAGTGTTTGATTTTCTTTGGGTGCTAGTGATGCCTGCGGCATTTATTTTATCTGGGAAGATTAGCAATGTGGCTTATTGTCTTCTTTTTGTGCTATGTATGCTTGGGAGCGTGGCTTATAGTTTTATTTTTTATGGAGAAATCGAATATATTGAAAAGCAGAAACTAAAAAAGTATTTGTGGGATGCGTTTCCCTGCATTTGTGCGTGGGTGGTGATGACAGGGATTTTTCTTCCAAATGAACTGTTCTTAAGTAATTCAGAGGAATTTAGCGCAGGATTTCTCCCATTTTTTTTGATTTGTTTGCTTGGAAGTGTTTTGATGGGAGTACTCATTGCATTGACAGGCGCCGCATTTCTACCCAAAAGCCTGTTTCGCATTTGGTATCTTGCTATAGCAGGGATAAGCTGTGCAGGATATGTGCAAAATTTGTTTTTGAATGGCGCACTTGCAGCAATGAATGGAGAGCAGCAAACCTGGCCAATTCTGGTTCAGATTGTCAATGTAGGAATTTGGTTGCTCATTATAGGTGTTGTGATTGCAGGTGCATACCATAACAAAACAATCCGAAATATCTGTAAGGGCTTGTGCATTTATATAGTACTTATTCAAGTGGCAACATTAGGATGGCTGATTATAACAGCGGATTTTGGGGAAAATAATAAGAGTGCAGCGCTTACGACACAAGGATCTTTGGAGATTGGATGGGAAAATAATGTGCTGGTGTTTGTGCTCGATAATTTTGACAGCAGTTGGTTTGAAGCGTTGTATGACGAAGATCCTACAATCGTAGAACCGTTGTCAGATTTTACGTTCTATCGAAATGGAACGTCCCAGTTTGCGCATACAGATACTGCAATTCCATATATGCTGACAGGCACAAAATGGGACGAGCAACAGGGAAACTATCTTTCATATGCTTATCAGAATAGCGATGCACTGAATCGGATTGCACAAAAGGGGGTCAAAATAGGAATTTATACAGACTTGCCACTGTTGTCAGAGTCTGTTTATAAAGAGATTGAGAATTATTCGGATTCTGTCACACGGAAATATCACTTTGCCCAAACATATGCTACAATGTTAAAAACATCAATGTATAAAGTGATGCCATTTGTGATAAAGCCATCATATGAATATTATTCGGATGAAATCAATGATATGGCTGGAGCCAAAAATATATGGAGTATCCATAATGACTTATTGTTTTACAATCGCCTTTTGGAAGATGGATTGATGATACAAGAAGGTACAGATAGTGTGTTTCGGTTTTATCATATGAGGGGGCCTCATGCACCTTTTTATCTTTCTGATGATATGAAATATGATGCAACAGGCAGGGAAGTTACTCTGGAATCGCAAGCCCGCGGCAGCCTGAAAATCGTTTATGAATATCTGGAGCGGTTGAAAACACTAGGAAAATACGACGATGCTACAATTATTATAACGGCAGATCATGGACAGGGAAACATTTTGGATTCTGAACAGAATAGCGGGCAGCCTGACAAGACATCACGTCCAATTTTTCTGGTAAAAAGTCTGAAGGAACATCATGAACAAATGGAAATCAGCGATGCACCCGTTTCACAAAAGCAGCTTTTGCCAACTATTTTGCAGGCATTTGGTGCAGAGTATGACGGATATGGAAAGACATTTGAAGAAATACAAGACAATGAACGCTACGAGAGAACATATATAGATATTTATGGTGGTCATACGATCCAATTTATGATTCATGGTCATGCGGCAGAACTTGAGAACTGGTCTGTCAAAGAGGCTGTTTATCAGTAATATTTGCGGTGAATCTGTGTTTTTGGCGGGAACCGTTTTAGATGATAGGAAAAAGAAATATGAACAAAGCAATTTTTCTTGACAGAGATGGGACGATTAATGTAGATGTTGATTATCTGCACGAAACGAATCGCCTTGTATTTATTGAAGGCGTTCCGGCTGCACTGTCGAAGCTGAAACAGATGGGTTATAAACTGATTGTGATTTCCAATCAGTCTGGTATCGGCAGAGGGTATTATCCGCCACAGGATGTAGAAGTACTACATCAATATATGAATGAACGATTAAGAGAACATAATGCACAAATAGATAGATTTTATTATTGTCCCCATATAGAACAAGACAACTGCCAGTGCAGAAAGCCAAAAACAGGGCTGATAAATCAGGCTGTGTCAGATTTTGATATCTCTTTGGAGGAATCTTATATGGTGGGGGATAAGGAAACAGATGTTCTAACTGCGATTCATGCGGGATGCAAATATGGGCTGGTATTGAGCGGTCATGCAGTTTCTGACGAATTGCAGGAAAAATACCAAGGGCATATATACAAAGATTTGAATGATTTTGTACAGCAAATAATGTAAGGAACTGTTCCTAAGCGTTTCTTTGAGCCGCAGCAAAGCTGCGGTGTGGAGGTTGGTATGACATGGCAGAATAAGCTGGAAAAAATAAAGAGGTGGGCAAATATATGGTTGTCACAGTTTCGCGTTCTTTGTATCAAAAACCAAAGACCGCAAAATACAGTTTCGGGAAAAATAGTAGTCATTAAAATAGATGCAATCGGGGATTTTCTGATTTGGCTTGACAGTGCATCGCAATATCGGGAATGTTATCCAAACTACAATATCACGTTAATCTGCAATACAGCATGTGAAGAAATTGCGGAGCATACAGGATTTTTTGACCGTATTATTGCGATAAAAAACAAGAAATTTGAGGCAGATAATTCCTATAAAAAAGAAGTTTTGCGCATATTGCAAAAGCAAAACTGCAATGTGCTGCTGCAGCCAGCATATTCTAGGACCGTTGATATGGATATTTTGGCCTGTTCCATTCCGGCAGATGAAAAGATAGGATTTGTGGCGGATGAATCCAGAGAAAATTTGAGCAGATACCTTACTTTTGGCTGGGTTCGCAAAAGATTGGATAAAATTTATGATAAATTAATTCCTTCTGGAGAAGAGGATTTGATGGAGCTAGAGCGCAATGCACGGTTTATCCGCGGTTTGGGCCATGATTTTATGGCAGGGTATCCTACACTTCTGCCTTCTTGTATAGAGGAAGGGATTCTTCCAGAGAAGTCCTATGCAGTGCTTTTTCCAGGCGCAAGTTCAGAAAAAAAGATGTGGCCGATTGAACGGTTTGCCAAGGTGGGGAAATACCTTATCAAACAAAAGGATTGGGATATTTATCTGTGTGGAAGCAGTGAGGAAGCTTATTTATATGAACGTTTTATAAAAGCGATGGGACATTCTGCTCAAAAGGACAGAGTGCACAATTATTTTGGAAAGACATCGCTGCTTGAACTGGCAGAGGTTATACGACATGCGAAATTGTTTGTCGGCAATGATACAAGCGGAATTCATTTTGCGGCGGCAGTGAATACCAAAGGGATTTGTATTTTGGGCGAGTTCGCATATGGTCGTTTTCTTCCTTACCGCTGCGAACGGGACTGTGCGGGGCATGAGCCGATTATTGTGTGCCATGCAGGGATGAGCTGTGCGGGATGTGCACGTGGCACGATGACACAAGCATGTAAAAAACATTTGCTCACAACAGGTCGTCATCTTTGTATTGAAAATGTATCTGTAAAGCAAGTCATAGAACAGATTTGACAATGTTTGTGTCTGATATGATAAAATGTAAAAGCGGGGTGAATGGGTGAGAACAGATTTGGCAGACAAACTATATTTTCTGATGGCTGCTGTTTTGGGAGCAGTAGTTTTTGTACTGCTCTACGGCACCCATATTTTGAATCCGGCCTATGATGCATGGCTGTTGTCTCAGGGAGACTTAACACAACATTATCTTGGCTGGTGCTTTTATAGAAGAGGAAACTGGACGTTTCCGATTGGACTGACGGATCAGCTTGCTTATCCGTCTTATTCGTCTGTTATCTTTACAGATTCGATTCCGCTTTTTGCAGTATTTTTTAAACTGCTTTCACCCATTCTGCCCGATACATTTCAGTATTTTGGGTGGTGGGGAATACTTAGTTTTATGCTTCAGGGATATTTTTCCGTTAAAATATTAAGAACGCTGCGTGTTGGGAAATTCTGCAGCATGGCAGGCAGTATTTTTTTTATTTTGTCGCCGACGGTGATAGAAAAAATGTTCCGCCATACGGCGCTTGGCGGACACTGGCTGATTCTGGCAGCAATATATTTATTTGTTAAACATGGAAAAAGTTATCGGAATGTGAGGCAGACTTCTCTATATTGGGGAATATTGGGAGCGCTAATCGCATCAATTCATTTGTATTATCTGCCGATGTGTGGTATGTTTTTAGGTGGATATATTTTGTGCAGCCTGATACGTGGATTTGCAAAAGAACACCGGTTAAAATTGGATTATATGCTTCCAGGCGTAGCCTTTGCAGTAGGTTTGTTTGCGGCGACTTGGCTTCTTGGCGGATTTTCGACAGGGGCAGAGGCCGGCGGAGACGGGCTTGGAGAGTGCAGTTTTAATCTGAATGGATTTTTCAATGCAAAAGGATATTCGAGAATCTTTGAGCCACTTCTGACTTATGCAGATGGACAGTATGAGGGATTTGCTTATCTGGGGCTTGGGATTTTTGTTTTGATACTTGTGTCACTGTGGTATCTGCTGCTGCGGATAACCATTAAAAAATTAAAGCTTCATACAAATGTTTTGCTTTATGGCGTGGTGTATCTTTTGATGGCGCTGGGACTCATTTTATTTGCGGCATCGCCCCAGGTAACATTCAATGACAAGCTTATTTTTTCGTTTCCATATAGCAGTACACTCTATCGGATCTGGTCGATTTTCCGATCGACAGGAAGAATTGTCTGGCCAGTGTGTTATCTGATTTTTATTGGCGTCATTGTGTGCTGTGACAGACTTGCGAAGGAAAATAGGATAGCAGGGAAGCGTTTTCGCGCAGTGCTGGCAGTTTGTGTGCTGGTGCAGGTATTTGATTTGAGTGTGAAGCTGGGCAATCTGCAGAAAGAATATGCCCAGAAGAAAATCTATGAATCACCGCTTCAGTCAGAGGTTTGGGAGCGGGTGGCAGAAGCAGGGACTGTGAAGCATGTAGTTTGGGTATCCATAAACTTTGACAATTATGAGATGATGCATATTGCAAAATATGCACTGGATCATGATATGACAATGAACACGTATTATTTTGCCAGGCCGCTGAATATCCATGAGAACACGAAAAATAGTGTGGAAAACTTAAGTGATGACTGTGTTTATTTGTTTCGAACCGTTGATAACGACAATGACAGATACGATCCAAAAGATCTGGGTCTGCAGTTATATGAAGCAGACGGCTATATCGTAGGCACTACGTTTGTACTATAAATCAAAAGAGAACTGGAATGAGAGGTATCGCATTTTGATGAATTTTGACTTACTTGCGCAATTTCATAAAAAAATACCAAAGCATACCAGAATTTGCTTTGTGTCAGGCGTTATAATAGGATGGCTGACGCATTTTTATATGCTCTCGCACAAGTTTTTGAACTGGGATGATGCAAATAATATGGGATCTTGCGGCAGCGGGGATTACCTTGGAAGATGGTTTTTGAAATATATCCATCCTTTGGGAGGCAAATATAGTATTCCAGCGGTGCATGGCTTTTTATTTCTTTTTTGCCTTGCTGTTTCAGCATGTCTGATTCTGGAGATTGTACAGATCAAAAGTACAACGGGAGCTGTTCTTGTACCAGCAGTGTTGATGACCTTTCCGAGTGTGATAAGCACAATGACCTTTATGTTTATGGCGCATACTTCAGGAATTGGGATTCTTTTGGTGTGCCTGGCGGTTTATTTGCTTAGAAAGTACAAATATGGGTGGATTCCATGTAGTATCGCTCTTATCTGTGTGCTTGGCATCTATCAAAGTTACATCAGTTTTGCAATCACTTTGATGCTGATGGGAATGATAGCAGATATATTTCATGGCAAAACATTTCCTCAGATGATCAAAAAAGGAATCGTTTGTGTTTTGATTCTGGGAATTTGTGTGCTGATATATATGAAGCTTTCCCATCTGATTTATCCCAATCTTGACAATGAAACTTATGGTGGTGTCGGAAATATGGGAAAGATTGCATTGGGAGAGATGCCAATATTGATAGCGCGTTGCTACAAGAGATTTTTGGAGTATTTTTTGTGGAAGCCATTTGCGTTTGTAAGCAGCACTGCGCAGACTGCCAATATTATCACCTGCATTCTTGCAATCGTGTTGTTTTGTTATCTCGTAGTTTCAAGAAAGCTGTACAAGGATGTATTAACCTTTGCGCTGTTAATTGTATTTTGTGGATTTGTGCCGCTTGCAGCAGCGTTTATTTATTTTATGGCGCCAGAGGTAAGCTATTCAATGCTGATGCTGTATGCATATGCCCTGATTTATATTCTAGTGCTCGCGCTTCTTGAGTACTGTATGGAAGACTGGCATGTGAGCCCGACTGCAATCAAATGGAAAAATGCAGTCAGATATGTGGCTGTTTTTGTGACAATCGCGACAATGTTTGTCAGCAGCTATACCGATTATTTGTTGACCAATCGTGCATATTTGAGAACAAATTTTGCTACTGAGCGCGTACAGCAGTATTTTAACCGTGTGCTTGTTATGGTGGAAAATACCGAGGGATTTGAAGAGGGTGATTCGATAGAGATACTTGGAGAATTTCATTATATTGACAATCCAAGCAGCGTGGAGGTTAGTATTCTTGGGGAAGAAGATTTGCGGGTGCTGGATGGCGTTGCGTTGGAAAATGGACTGATTACTACAAGCGTAAGAGACAATTTTATCAAAATGTTTATTGGATACGATATGGCGGACTTGAGTTTTTCTGACAAAGAAGCGATTATGGAGACACAACAATATCAGAAAATGCCAGCATATCCGAAGGATGGCTGTGTTCGGAAATTTGATGATATCTGGGTTGTCAAGATGTGCGAATAGAGGAAGGAATCAATGAAAAAAATTGCAAAAGAGCTGATGGTACTGCTGCTTGCTGCTGCTTCTACAGTGGCATTGTTTGCAGATGTGGAATCAACAGGAAATTTGTCGATGGCTTTGAACGGCGACGGCATTCCACAGCTTGCAGCACTGATACTGTTGGCATTTGTTTACAGACGTGTATGGATTGCGCAGCGTATTCTGACGGATTTGGATAAGCGAAAACGTCTGAGTGCGTTGATAACAGCTTTGCTGTTTGCGTTGTTTATGATAATTGGAAAGGCGCAGAATGCGGAACCAGACTTAAAGTATGAGTTCTTTGCAGGACTTTTATTTATCGGTTATGTTCCGTTTTTTTACATACTTGTTTCCTATATGGGAATGCTGCTTGACAAATATGCTAGTACTTGCAGAATAGAAGAGGAAAGAAAAACACCAGGAAAGCTTACCTGCTGGCTTTTTGAAGAGCATGTGACAATGGGCGTGATGCTTGTCGTGTTTCTTTGCAGACTGCCGTATCTGATTGCGTTTTTTCCTTGTTCGATGTCATGGGATGGGGGAGCGCAGATTTGTAATTTTTATGGCATAGAAACGTTTTCCAACCATCATCCGCCACTTCTTAGCTACCTGTATGGGGCAGTTGCATTTTATTCGCAGGAATGGGGAATACCTAATCTTGGAATGTTTTTGATCCCTGTCTTGCAGACGATGCTTTCTGCATTTGCGATTGCAAGAGTATGTGTACTGTTTCAGCGTCTGAAAACTCCATATTGCATTCGATGGGGAGGCTTATTGTTCTATGGGGCATTTACGGTATGGTGTATTTTTGATGTCACAGTGATCAAGGATACGATTTATTGGCCGCTCACCCTTTTGTTTACAGTCAGTCTTGTTGATTGTGTTGTTTTGCCAGAGCTGTTCTGGGAGAAGAAACGCAATCTGTTTTTGATGCTTTTGTATGGAATTTTGATGACACAGACAAGAAATAATGGTATTTTTGTGCTGGTATTTACACTGCCCGTTCTTCTGATTCTCGTCAAAAACAAGAAAAAATTAATATTTGGATGTGCTTTGGCCGCAATGTTTGTTATAATATATCTTATCAACAATGTGCTTTATCCAGCGATGGGAGTTATCAACCTAGAAGCAAAAGAAGATACGTACTGCATACTGTTTCAGCAGACGGCAAAATACGGTCAGGATTATCCAGAGGATGTGACAGACGAGGAAAGAGAATTTCTTGACAAAATGTTTGATTATGATGAGTTGGTAGAAGTGTATAATCCGCAGCTTGCAGACTGGGTTAAAAACTGTCTGCGCATCAGCGAAGCATCTTCGGCAGATGGAACCAACATCGAATTTGCTGCAATAAAAGATGCGTATTTTAAAGTGTGGTTTGCACAGTTTCTGCGTCATCCGCTTTCCTATTTTAATACTTTTTTGGAGTGTTCTTATGGATATTATTATCCGGAAGCAAGACCTTACAAGGAAGGAACCGGCTTTTATGAGATGGATAGGCACATGTTTACAGAAGGACTGCATGAGGCACGCCAGATAGAAGCGTTGGCCCCTGCAAGGTTTCTTTTGGAGCAGGTGAGCAAACTTGAATATGCTCCGGGCATAGGGCTTTTGTACCGATGCGGTTTTTATACATGGTGTATTGTATTTGCAGTGCTGTATCTGGCTGGCAGAAAGAATTATAAAGAACTTTTGATTACGCTTCCGGCAGCGGTCAATATTTTGGTCTGTCTGATATCGCCGGTCAATACATGCATAAGATATGCACTGCCTACAATGTGTATGATACCGTTAATTTTGGGGATACTTATCCTGGCCCAGATAAGGAAAGGATCGGATATAAATGGACAACAATAGACAAAATGGCATACTCTATATTGTAGTTCCGTGTTATAATGAAGAGGAAGCTTTAGAGACATCAGCCGCAGCGCTGCTTAAAAAGCTGCGTGAGCTGCAAGGCAGAGCTATGGTATCAGACAAAAGTAAAATTGTATTTGTAGATGATGGGTCGAAGGACAGAACATGGCGCATTATCAAAGACTTGTACCAGAATCATGAGGAGGTTAAGGGGCTTCGGCTTGCGCACAACAAGGGACATCAAAATGCAATTCTTGCAGGAATGATGTATGCACGAAAATACTGTGACTTTACCATCACGATTGATGCAGACCTGCAGCAGGATATCAATGCTATGGAAGATTTTATCAAAGAATATGTAAATGGCAGTGAAATCGTATATGGCGTGCGCAATTCAAGAGATACAGATGGTTTGTTCAAGAAACTTTCAGCGACATTGTTTTATAAATTTTCCGTGAAAATTCTGGGGTGTGATTTATATGAGAATTCAGCAGACTACAGACTTATGAGCGCGAAGGCATTGGAGGCACTCTCAGAATATGGAGAAGTAAACTTGTTTTTGCGCGGCATTATACCAAGTATTGGATTAGATTCTTCTGTGGTGCATTTTGATGTGTTTCCACGAATGCAGGGACATTCAAAGTATTCGCTTTCAAAGATGATTACACTGGCAGCAGACGGAATCACATCATTTAGCATTAAACCAATTCGGCTGGTTCTGGGAATGGGCGTTGTGGCTCTTCTGGTAGGCTTCGGCATGATTATACACATTTTTTATGAACATTATTTTGGATATACTGTTAGTGGGTGGTCCTCTATCCTAATGTCAATATGGGTGCTCGGAGGAGCTGTTTTGATGTCACTTGGTATTGTCGGGGAATACGTCGGCAGAAATTATATGGAGACAAAACAAAGACCTAGATATTATTTTGGGGAAATTCTTTCAAGGGATGAAGGAAGCAGTCATGATAAAATATGATAAAATAATTCTTGGGGCGGGGTTATATGGGCTGTATGCAGCGCAGCTTTGTGCAAGCCGCGGACAGCATGTACTGGTGCTTGAGTGTGATGATGCACCGTTTAAACGTGCGACTTACATCAACCAGGCAAGAGTACACCAGGGATATCATTATCCGCGCTCGCTCTCAACTGCGATGAAATCAGCGGGATATTTTGCTCGTTTTAATGAAGATTATGGGTTTTGTATCAACCGTGAATTTCAGAAAGTGTATGCGACATCAAGTGAGTATTCCTGGTCCGATGGCACACAGTTCAAAAAATTCTGCGAGGCAGCCCAGATTCCCTGCGAGGAGCTTTATCCAGGCAGATTCTTTCAAGATGGAATGTGTGACGGCGCATTTTTGACTAGGGAATATACGTATGATGCTATTATTTTGAGAGATTATTTCATGGAAAAACTGCAGCAGGCTGGTAGTATGGCAGCAGTGCAGTATGGTATTCGAATCGAAAAAATAGAAAAAACACAGGATTCTTATGTATTGAATGTAAAGCAAGGACGAAATACAGTTCAGTACAGCACAGGATTTTTGCTCAATGCAACCTATGCGTCAGCAAACCAGATTTTGGATATGCTTGGCTATGAGAAATTTGGCATCAAATATGAACTGTGTGAGATTATTTTGTGCGAAGTCAATGAGAATTTGAAGGAATATGGCTTTACGGTTATGGACGGCCCGTTCTTCTCAATTATGCCATTTGGAAAAACAGGAATGCATTCGCTGACTTCTGTTACATTTACGCCGCATGCAACAAGCTATGATTTGGTCCCTAAATTTTCCTGTCAGGAACAAAGCGGCGGATACTGCAGCAGCAGATATCTTGGCAACTGCAATGAATGCAAAGCGAAGCCAAAGACGGCATTTCCTTATATGGCAAACCTTGCGCGCAAGTATTTGCGGGAGGAATATCAATTTTCGTACAAAAGTTCACTTTTTTCTATGAAACCGATTCTTATGAGTTCTGAGGTAGATGATTCACGGCCGACGGTGATACGGACATATTCTGTTAAACCTGCGTTTGTAGGGGTGTTGTCTGGCAAAATAAATACGGTGTATGATTTGGATGAAATTTTGACAACAGATGAGATTTCAGGATAAGGAAAGGGTGACACATGACAAACAAAGAAAAAAATTTTGTGTCTGCGGTGGTTTATATACACAATGATGAAGAGAATATAGAAGGTTTTTTACAGGCAGTAATTCAGGTGCTTGAAGAGAATTTTGAACATTCAGAAGTGATATGCGTCAATGATTTTTCCCAGGATGGCAGCGTAGAGACTGCGAAAAAAGTGGGCGCCCAGGCACAGGATACAACAATTACCATTCTCAATATGAGTTTTTTTCATGGTGTAGAGGCTGCCATGAATGCCGGCGTCGATTTGGCAATTGGGGATTTTGTGTTTGAATTTGATTCCTGTATTGCAGATTTTGCGCCGCGGGAAATTATGATGGTTTACAAAAAGGCGTTGGAAGGTTATGATATTGTCAGTGCATCACCAGATAAGAAGCAGCGGTTTTCGTCCAATATTTTTTATCGTGTATTTAACCGATCTACTAATTTTTCGTATGACTTGTATTCTGAGCGGTTTCGCATTCTTAGCCGCAGAGTGATTAACCGCATCAGCAGCATGAATAAATCGGTGCCTTATCGGAAAGCGGTGTATGCCAATTGTGGTCTTAAAACAAAGAATATTCGATATCAGCCAGTGAAGACCTGTGACAGAAAAAATGACAAAATAGAACATCAATATAGAATGCGGCTTGCGGTTGACAGCATGATATTGTTTACAGAGCTTGGATATCGTTTTTCTATCACGATGACTATTATTATGATGTTTGTAGCTGTTTTTGTGGCTGGTTATTCCGCAGTGATTTATCTGTTCAGCACGCCTGTTGCAGGGTGGACGACAACCATCTTTTTTATGGCATTTGCGTTCTTTGGACTGTTTGGAATCTTGAGCATTATCATAAAATATCTGCAAATCCTTGTGGATTTGGTATTTAAACGCAAACGATACAGTTTTGAGAGTATAGAAAAAATGTAGGATACTTTTGAAGGGAAAAAGCGGAATTTAAAATAGTCCAGCGAATCTGTCGCGCAGCGACTATAAATAGGAGGTCTATATGATTGCATTAGTAGGTTATACAGGATTTGTAGGAAGCAATATTTATTTGAAAGCAAGAAACCGAATCGAGGGTGTATTTAATTCACAAAATGTAGAGAAAGCATATGGATTAGAGCCAGACGTTTTAATCTATGCAGGACTGCGTGCAGAAAAATATCTTGCAAACAATGCTCCAGACCGTGACCTGGAGCAGATAATTCAGGCTGAAGAAAATATCAAAAAAATTAATCCGCAAAAACTGATACTGATATCTACGATTGATGTTTACCAAAATCCAATTGGCGTAGATGAAAAAGATTCTCCGCTTTCAAAAGCGCAAGGAAATGGATTTTGGCCATATGGACTGAATCGGTTTTATCTGGAATCATGGGTGCAGAAACATTATCCAGATGCACTGATTATCCGGCTTCCGGCACTGTATGGATACAATATCAGAAAGAATTTTATCTATGACTATATCAATGTGATTCCATTTATGCTGAAGGCAGAAAAGTTTGAGCAGCTTAAGGCGCTTGAAACGCCGGAAGATGATGTGCTGCTCGATGAATGTTATGAGGCGCTTGGCAATGGATTTTATCGGTGCATGAAGCTTGGAAAGGAAAGAAAGGAGCTTTTGCGGCAGAAGTTTAAGAAGCTTGGGTTTACAGCACTGAACTTCACAGACAGCCGAAGCACTTTTCAGTTTTATCCGTTAAGTCGTCTGTGGGAGGATGTGCAGACCGCTTTTCATGAGGGAATCACACTTTTAAACCTTGCTGTTGAGCCAATCTCTGTAAAGGAGCTTTACCAGAGCCTTACAGGGGAAACGTTCACAAATGAGTTGGACGGAACACCTGCCGCATATGACTTTAAGACAATCCATGCAAATTTATTTGGAGGAACAGAAGGCTACATATGCAGCAAGGAGGAAATTATTAGAGATATCAAAAATTTTATTGCAAGTATATAAAAGGTGCGTATTTATGAAGCTTTCAATTTCCAATATCGCATGGGCAGCATCAGAGGATGCTGCTGTTTATGACAAAATGAAAAAATATGGTTACACAGGACTTGAGATTGCTCCAACACGTATTTTTGAGACAGATCCGTATGAAGATATAGCGGCTGTCAGAAGCTGGAGGGCATCATTTGGCGATTCGGCAGGTTTTGCTATATCTTCTATGCAGTCTATTTGGTTTGGAAGGACAGAGAAGCTTTTTGCAGACGAAGCTCAGAGGCAAGTTTTATTGGAATATACCCAAAAAGCCATTGATTTTGCTAATGCAGTACAGTGTCAAAATCTTGTCTTTGGAAGTCCCAAAAACAGAGTGCTTCCTGACAGGGCATTGTGGAATCAGGGTATCTGTTTTTTTAAGGAATTGGGAGATTACGCTGCACAAAACAATACAAAAATAGGAATCGAAGCAAACCCTGCAATCTATAATACCAATTATATCAATACAACTTCAGAAGCGCTTGCCCTAATTGATGAAGTGGAATCAAAAGGCTTTGGATTAAATCTTGATATTGGGACAATGATTGAAAATAAAGAGCCTGTGGAAGTATTGGAGGGGAAACAGAGCCGAATCAGTCATGTACATATCAGTGAGCCGTTTTTAAAGCCAATTGTTATGGAGAAAAAGAGAAGCGCATTTCATTCTGAGATTGCTGCTTTTTTGAAAGAGAACGGCTATCTAGGATATGTTTCGATAGAGATGGGAAAAGGTGCCACATTGTCTCTTATAGATGAGATAATGGCCTATGTAAAGGAGATGTTTGGGTGATTTATGGTGGCAGAATGGGCGTGCCGTCCTATGAATATTTTGAGTATGCGCAGAAACAGAAAGATTATGTAGTCTTGATTCCGGTTATCAATGAGGGAGAGCGTATCCTAAAAGAGCTTTACCGCGCATATCGCCATCAGATATCGCAGTATGCGGACATTGTTATCTGTGATGGCGGATCGACAGATGGCAGTATGGAAGAGAACCGACTCAAAAAACTTCAAGTCAATACACTTTTGATAAAAAAAGACACAGGAAAGCAGGGAGCGCAGCTTCGCATGGGAATCCATTGGGCGCTCGAAAGAGGGTATCAGGGAATAATCACCATAGATGGAAATAACAAAGACAGCATTGAGGATATTCCATATTTTATCCAGAAATTGGAAGAGGGGTATGATTTGGTTCAGGGTTCCCGTTTTATCAAAGGCGGAAAACATCGGAATACGCCGCTTATTCGGTATTTGTCTGTACGTCTTCTCCATGCGCCAATAATATCGCTGACAGCAGGACAGCATTTTACTGATACAACAAATGCATACAGAGCATATTCTGTTTCGTATTTAAAGGATCCGAGAACGGCGCCGCTAAGAGATATTTTTATGACATATGAACTTTTGGCATATCTGTCTGTCAGAGCGTCGCAGCTTGGATATCGCGCCTGTGAGATTCCGGTTGCAAGAGTCTATCCCCAAAAAGGAAAAACACCAACAAAAATCAGCTTTTTGAGAGGAAACAGTGATCTGCTGAAAATTTTATTAAAAAACTTTTTTGGTGAATATAATCCAAAATAATCGTAAAAATGAACAGAAAATCAGCAGAATTTGAGAAAAAGGCAACTTTACAGCTTATTGGGGTGCATGTTAGAATGATATCATGATTTAGAGGAATCAGAGGAGCAAGATGGAGAATATCAGAAGAAAAAATAAGATGATAGAGACATACAGCGTACTCATTATTGATATTTTGGGTGTTGTAGTCGCTTATGCACTGGCATTGTTCATAAGATTTAATATTATCAATTATGAGATATACCCCAAACAATTCCATCTAATGGTTGGCGCCTATATTGTAGTATTGTGTCTGCTTTACAACATGTTTCTGGATGCGAACAGGAATTTTTTTACCAGAGGCTATTATCAAGAATTTTATTATACTGCAAGATATACACTGATTCTGGTAGTGGGACTGGTGGTTGTACTGTATCTTACGCAGCAGGCATATGCGTTTTCTCGTTCCGTTTATATCATATTTGCCATACTCAATACCCTGATAACATATGCGGCACATTTGTTATTCAAAAAGAGTATGTGGGAAATTTACTGCAAAAGCACCAATGCGGCAAAAATTTTGGTGGTTACAAAAGCGGCGATAGCTGAGGAAGTGCTTGGCAATCTGATAAAATACAGGGAATGGTATTATGAAGTGACAGCCGCAGCCATTTATGATGCTGATTTGAAAGGGCAGAGTATCAATGAGGTGCCGATTATAGCAGGTCAAGCTGATTTGTATGAAACAGTAGTTCAGATGACAGTAGATGAGGTGTTTATCTGTCTGCCGGATATAGCGGTGCACGAGATTCGGGACATGGTTCATCGATTTGAAGAGATGGGGCTTGTCTGTCATTATAATGTAGACTTGTTCAGTCGTGATAATCCCAATACGTATGTTCAGAAGATTGCGGGTTACAGCGTGATATCATTTGCGCTCAAAACAATGGATTCCAGACGTCTTCTTGTCAAGCGGCTGATTGATATTGTTGGTTCCATTGTTGGTTTGATTTTGACGGCAGTTCTAGCACCGTTTGTAGCAGTGGCAATCAAGCTAGATTCGCCAGGACCAGTATTTTTTTCACAGACGCGTGTTGGAAAAAATGGGCGGCGGTTTAAAATATGGAAATTTCGTTCGATGTATCTCGATGCCGAAAAGCGAAAAAAAGAGCTTGAGGCACACAATGAGATAAAGGGACTAATGTTTAAAATGGAGGATGACCCACGTATTACAAGAGTTGGCAAGTTTATAAGAAGGACAAGCATTGATGAGACACCGCAGTTTCTCAATATATTGGTTGGGGATATGAGCCTGGTGGGAACACGCCCTCCAACAGTAGATGAATTTGAACAGTATAATGGATATTACAGAAGGCGTATGAGCATTACTCCTGGGCTCACAGGAATGTGGCAGGTGAGCGGCCGAAGTGATATTCAGGATTTTGAGGAGATTGTGAAACTGGATTTGGAATATATTGATAACTGGTCGCTGGGATTGGATATCAAAATTTTGTTTATGACAATTTATGCAGTTCTGGGGAGAAGGGGATCAAAGTAATGCTGCAGGGATTACGATATTGTGAAATTCTAAAGACAAATATCAATGTGACGAATATGCCGCATACGCTGGCACTGCTTGACGCTCATCTTGAGGAACTTAGAGGACAATATATCTGTGTGTCCAACGTACACACAACAGTGATGTCGTATGAAAATGAAAGTTATAGAACAATACAAAACAGTGCGGCAATGGCACTTCCAGACGGGGCGCCATTGTCCAAATACAGCAGGATAAAAGGATTTCAGGATGCCAAGAGAGTGACAGGGCCGGATTTGATGGCAGCATTGTTTCGAAGCTCAGCCAAAAAGAAATACAGACATTTTTTTTATGGCGCAACGCAAGAGACTTTGGAGGATATGAAACGAACAATGATTCGGGAGTATCCGGGTGCAGTGATAGCAGGAATGTATGCCCCGCCTTTTAGGCCGCTTACAGAAAAAGAAGATAAAAAAGTAATAGATTTGATTAATAATGCGCATGCTGATTTTATATGGGTTGGGCTTGGCGCTCCCAAACAGGAGGAGTGGATGTATGCGCACAGAGGAAAGCTGAATGCAGTGTCCATAGGGGTAGGGGCCGGTTTTGATTATTTTGCGGGTCATATTAAACGAGCGCCACAAATAATGCAGACCTTGTGCCTTGAATGGCTCTACAGGCTGCTGCAAGACCCCAAACGGTTGTGGAAGCGATATGTGACGACAAATTTTAAATTTTTTGGATATTTATGGAGAGAGGCCGGCAGAAAAAAACAGGGAAAAACCAAAAGGGTATAGCTTATGGAAAAAAGTATTTGGTTTCACGCGGATGATTACGGCGTGACAATGGAACAGTGCAGAAGAATTTTGGATTGTCATAAAGATGGTGTGTTAAACAGTATCAGTATTCTGCCAAATTCCCTGATATTGCAGGATGCACAAAAGATGCTGGATGAGATAGATCCGGACGCAAACAGAATTCGGCGCGTGCTTCATCTTAATTTTGTGGAGGGCAGACCACTTGCAGGAGCAGATAAAGTACCACTTTTAGTAGATAAAGAAGGTTATTTTGACAAGTCATTTATACAGATTTTAAGATATCATTTTACAAAGATAGGAACTGGCAGAAAAAAACTTGTCAGTCAGTTAAAGCTAGAAATTGCAGCGCAGCTTAGCGCTGTGACAGCAGAAAATAATTTTAGAATTACGGCAATTGACTCCCATCAGCATTATCATATGATTCCTATTGTATTTGACAGCTTGATGGAAGTATTATCTGAAAAAGAATTTGAACACCTTAGTATTCACCAGATTCGAATACCAGTTGATCCGGCAGCTCCGCTGACGCACAATGTCAGGCTGCTCAGAGGAGTGCCGTTTATAAACTGGGTGAAATGGTGCATACTTAAAATATATGCAAATAGAACAAAAAAGATTTTGCTGAGAAAAGGGATAAAGATACCCATATTTTTTGGTATCTTTTATACCTGTGAGATGAAAAAGGAGGTAGTAGAGGCGCTGCTTCCGGCATACAAGGCGTATGCCGCCAAAAGGAATCAGGAGTTGGAACTGATGTTTCATCCAGGAAATCTTTTGGCTGCATATGAGCTATTGGATGGCAGAAATACCGAACTTGCAGAGTTTTATATGTCCGACAACAGGTTTTATGAAGCCGAATGTTTAAAGCTGCTGAAACGAATCAAATAATATTGTTGTGCCTCTTTACTATTTTTGCGCAATGCTGCACAAATCGTTTGCTATGCTGCAAATTTGCAGTTTGCGTATTTATGGAGGTTCATTATGAAAAGAAAATCAATGGTAGCAATTTTAGCGGCAATGATGGTAATGCTTATTGGCTGTGGGGAACGAACAAATGAAGCCGCTATTGTAGTGAGAGAAAACGATACTCCTATACAGTGTGTTGCTGGGTGTACGTGTGTCGGCTGTATCTGCTGTGGAACCGATCAATTGACAAATAATTCGGCAGTACAGACGATTGAGACAGAGCGTACAACTGAGGAACAGACAGAGACGACGGAGATAGCGGTGACAGAGACAGAAGGGATGCAGACACAGGAGAGTACGGCTGAGGAACAGACCGAAACAGTTCAGACTCAAGAGACTGAAATAGAGACAGAAAGCACACAAGAGGAGCAGGAGGGACCTGCACTCAGCGAGATAGAAAAGCTTTCGGAAGGAGAATTAGAAGCAAGAAGAAAGCAGCAGGAAAATTTTGAGGAGGCAAGACAGACATTATATAGCCTCAAAAATTCAAAGGATAAGACATCAAAGATCAATCAGATGGACAGGCAGATCCTTGCAAATAACACATACGATTTCAGCAAAAAAAATATTGTGTTTATTGGCGACAGTATTACAGAAGGAATTACTAGCGCGGTGGACACAAGCGGCAATCTGATTAGTTATGTTACATATGCAGATTCCTATCTTCATTTCAATCATGTATTGAATCATGGAAAAGGTGGAAGAATGTTTTCTGTATATGGGGATGAGGATTTATCCCTTGCGATGAATTTTGGCAATGTGACAAATGTTGATTCCGATATTATTGTAGTATTTGCAGGGGTGAATGACTATTTAAGCACGCCGGCAAACAAGCGCTTTGGCAATGTGGACGATAAACTTAGTACCGCTGGATACTGCGGTTCAGTGCGGTATTTTATGAAGCAGCTCAAAGAATATTATGCAGACAGAGAAATTTTCTTTGTGACAATGTACAATAATTCCAAGAAGGCGAACTGCACTTATTCCGATGTAAAAGGCCAGCCAACACTGGATGATTATTTAGAAGTACAGAGAAAACTAGCCAAGGAATTTGGATTTAACATCATTGAACTGTATGATATTGGATTTATGGACTGTACGGATAAAGAGTCATCTGACTTTTATCTCAGAGACGGACTCCATCCAAAGGATAACGGAAATATCGTGCTGGGAGAGCATATTGCAGCAGAACTATCCTTGTATTTTGGACAGAAGGAAAACAATTAAAACAAAACAGAAGCAGACTTTCAGAGCACTGTAAGCCTGCTGCGGAATAATGTATTTTCGGAGTCTCTTTGTGCCTGATAAAATCAGCCACAAGAGAGATTCCAAGAGTTCTTAGCAAATAATAGGAGGACACGGGTGGCGATAATCAGGTGGATCATACTTCTGGTTCTGGTTTTTCCGGTACCGTTTTTTCTTGGGTTAATCCCTGTGAAGCATATGAATAGCTTGCAAAAGACACCCGCAATGACCTATGTCTGCGGGTGGTTTGTGAGCTTTTTTGTTTTTGAGCTGATAGCAGTCCCCTTGATTTTGCTTGAGAAACGTTTTTCAATTTTGGTAGTAGTGTATACATGTGTTATCCTGAGTTTGGCGGTAGTTTCTTTGTGGCATGGCAGATCGTTGTGGAACCATTTTTTTTCCAATATCAAAAGAATTCGCGAAATGTCGTTTTTTGTCAAATTGTGTTGGGTGATTGTCTTTGCTTTGGTACTTTTTCAGATGGTCTATGCGGTGCGGTATGAGTATTATGATGGGGATGATGCTTATTATATTGCGACGGCAGTGATAACAGAGCAGTTTGATTCCATGTATTTGCGCGATGCCTATACGGGGTATTTATATCCGCTTGACACCAGGCACGCTTTTTCACCGACACCTGTTTATCAGGCTTGGCTGTCCAGACTTAGCGGGATTGCGCCTGCTGTGGTGGCACATACAGTACTTGCTCCAGTGTGGCTGATGTTTCTGTACTGTATTTATGGGCAGATTGGAAACAGACTATTGTGGAATAAAAAAAAATACAGACCGATATTTATGATTTTTATTGCAGTGTGGTACATGTTTGGCAATATATCATTATATACCGCAGAAACGTTTGCAATGACAAGAACATGGCAGGGCAAGGGAATGATGGCAGGCATGGTAATTCCGGCACTTTTTCTGTGTCTGATTTATTTAGCACAAGAAAAGGTAAGCAAGGGAATGTGGATGTTTTTTGTTTGCGTTTGTCTATCCGCAGTTTTTGCAACAAGCATATCCTTTATGTTGGTTCCGACAGTGGTAGGAGTCGCGGCGATTCTGACAGGCATCAGAAATAAAAGTATACGACAGGCGATTAAAATTTTTGCCTGCTGCACGCCATGTTTGATTTTGGCATTGTGTTATGTGATTATTAAATAGAAGGGACAGCACACGGTTACAGTATGTGGGATACAATGCGTTCTGCAATGAACACAATAATTGAAGATGTGATTTTGTATAATAATAACAGTTTTTTGGTGCCACTATTTCTGATTGCACTGCTGCTTTTGTGGATGATGGAAAAAGACCGGAAACTGCGGGTGGCGCTTGTGTATTTGGTGACGGGAGTTGCTGTAATTTTTTTGTGTCCGCTGTATGCATGGATTGGAATGCGGATTGATGAGGATGTTTATTATCGTGTGCTTTGGTCACTGCCAATGGGGATTCTGGTCTGTTACAGTGCGGTGAAATTGATGACGCGATGGAAAACGTTATTGTCAAAAGGGCTTGTTTTTATACTGACAATCCTGCTGATTATGATGAATGGAAAGTTTGTATATGCCAATACTCTTCATTTTAAATCGGTGAATCTATATCATATTCCGCAGCAGGTAATTGATGTTGCAGATGCACTCAAGCTTGATAATTACAGACCAATAGCAGTACTTCCCGCAGAGCTTCTTCCATTTTTTAGACAGTATACCGCAGATATCTATACGCCCTATGGCAGAAATATTTTGGAACCAGCGTGGACATTTCAAAATGAGCTGTATGATGCTATGGAGGGAAACAACGCCTTTTATGATGTGCAGGAAGTGGCGAGATGTGCACGCGATGAACACTGTGCATTTGTTGTGCTCTCCTGTGCAAAACAAATGCAGGGCAGTATGGAAGAACAGGGATATTTTCTGTTTCGCTTTGTACAGGGATATTATATTTATATGGATTATACCTACTATCAGGTCTACAAAGAACAAGGACTTCTTGATGCAGATGTGATTGAAGCGGGCGAAAAAAATGAGGATTTGTATTCTCAGATGGAGAATTAATGTGAATAAATTATCAAATTTAAAAAATATTGCATTGCTGCAAGGTGTTATTATCATTTATACAATTTCAAGTGTGATGTCAAAGCAGGCGTCTGCGCATGGAGAACAATTATTTTTGTTTCTGTTTTTCTTTGGATTGGAATTTGTGCTTCTAGGCATATATGCAGTATTGTGGCAGCAGATGATCAAGCGCTTTGAACTGTCGGTTGCTTATGCGAACCGTTCTATGGCGGTTGTCTGGTCTATGGTATGGGCAGTTGTCTTCTTTCATAATACGATAACAATAAAAAATATGATAGGTGTACTGTTGATTGTGATAGGCACAATGATTATCAATATACAGGATACAAAGGAGAAAATAGATGATTAGCAAATTTGTGCTTGCCATGCTTTTGTCGGTAACAGTGGCATCTATATCACAAGTCCTCTTGAAAAAAAGTGCACTCAAAAAATATGATAGGGTGGTAAAGGAATATTTGAATTTCTATGTCATAGGCGGTTATATGCTTCTTTTTGCATCGATGCTTTTGACGGTTTATGCATACAGTGGAATGGATTATAAGTATGGTCCAGTAATAGAGTCGCTTGGTAATGTTTTTGTGTTGATATTGAGTTTTCTTATTTTTGGAGAAAAAATACACAGAAAAAAGCTGATAGGGGTGGTGTGCATTATGGCAGGGATACTAATATTTAATTTATAACAACCGTTTGGCAAAAGTTACATGACAATGCCGAAAAAAAGATGTTGAGGGATAGTAAATGTTTTGTTATAATTGTTACGTAATTGTTAAGAAATTGTGACTGTTGAGAGCTTGTCTCAAATAATTATGGGAATTGCACAGGCATAATGTTTAGGAAAAGGAGGCGCCCAGACGGCATAAGTGATGAAAAACAAGAAGACATTAGGATTTTTTAAACGGAAACATACAGATCAGAATACAGAAGATTTTTATAATGAAGAAGAATTTTATGATATAGAAGAGCTTTATGAGGAAGAAGAGCTTGAGGACGAAGAACCTTATGACAGCGAGGAACATGAAGGTGAAGAACCGCTTTATGATAATGAAGACCTCTATGACGAAGAAGAGCCTTATGAAGACAACGCGTTTTATGAAGAGGAGGAATCCTACGAAGAAGATGAGGATGACGAGCCTTATGAGGACGAGACGGATGTGAATGACAAATCCTATGATGCGGACTCTTATGAGGATGATGCGTTTTATGAAGAGGAAGAATCCTACGAAGAAGATGAGGATGACGAGCCTTATGAGGACGAGACGGACGTGGATGACAAATCCTATGATGCGGATTCTTATGAGAACGATGCGTTTTATGAGGAGGAAGAATCCTACGAAGAAGATGAGGACGGTTCACATGAGGAGGGAGCGTATCTTGTTGACTACATAGCTGCGGATGCCGCATCTGCAGACAATGGTACAGAAAAATCCAAGGAGGATACGCAGAAGCTTACATCTGTATATGAGGTTGCGTCGTATGAAGCAGTTACCGAAGAACTGAATCCGGATGTCATTGAGGAGTATGTACAGGAGTATGAGTCAGAGGACGAGGAGTACACGCAAGAACCAGATGATAAGGATTTCGACAAAACATATTGCGGAGATTTGTATCCAGCGCAGGATTATGCAGAAGATACAGAAAGCTATTACGAAGACGCGGAATACGAGAATTTTGAGGATGATGCGGATTATTACGAGTCGGACGAGTATTATGATGACGAATATTATGATGATGATTCTTTTGATACGGCTTACGGGGAGTTTGACAATCATTTTCATGATGATGATTTTGGGTCAGACGGAATGCTGTCTGATGGCAAAGTCGTTCCTTTTCCAGAAAGACTGAAGCATTGGGTGCGTCATATGTCGGCGTTTGACGTGATCCTCACATGCACAGGGGTTGTCCTGGTGGTAGCTGCTGTAGTGATTTTGAGCATGTTTATGCAAAACAAAAAAGTGAACGAGCAGATTGAAGCGCTTGCGCCTATTGGGAGCGAGCTGACACAGATGGGCGTCGTAGGCGGCGATGGTCTGCTTGCAATGTCAGACGCGGCACTTCTAGGAAATTTTGCACAGGAAGAAAGCACAATCGAAGAGATTTCTTCGATAGCAGTGGTGGAAGAAGAAAATCCACAGGCAGATAATGTGAACGTAAGCTTTACTTCTGTGGAAAAAGACTTAAAGATACGCTTTACGGATTCCAAGACGGGAGAACTGATTACAGGGACTGTTTTTGAGGTGACGCTGACAAGCGCAAAAGGGAAAAAACTGGTGCTTACAGATGATGATATGGATGGAATTATTTATGCAAAAGATGTAAACCCAG
The DNA here is from genome assembly GCA_910586585.1 of uncultured Lachnospiraceae bacterium. Taxonomy (GTDB): domain Bacteria; phylum Bacillota; class Clostridia; order Lachnospirales; family Lachnospiraceae; genus COE1. Next base: position 70,292 of record CAJUKA010000003.1, on the reverse strand, counting down.
GAGTGTTTGACGCAATCGTTACTTCAACCGATAAATATACATTTCCGACCACTCCGCAGCAGGTAACAGTAAAGGATAAGGTCGAATATGTGGTAATCAATGTACAGGATGAAGTAAAGACTGAGAATCAGGTTAATGTGGCGGTGGAAGATACCCAGAAAAACGATGCGGCCAAAGAAGAGGAAGTTCTCAAAGATACTGTGGAATGGGTAGAATCTACACAGACTCCTGTCAGTGGTTCAGAAAACTTCCTGCTTGTGGATAAAAATACCATTGCAGATCCCTCACAGACATCAAAGGCAGCAGCCAGAATGCTGTTTGACACATTGAATGTATCCCTTGACAAGGCAAATGTGACGATGAATGTAGGAGCTGCTGCAGAATTGAAGGGAACAACGTTTACTGACTCCAAAGAAGGAGATATTGAATATAAATATACCGCCGAGTGGACTTCATCAGATGAGTCTGTGGCAACAGTAAACAGTGGAAAGGTGACGGCAAAGGCAGCCGGAACGACAATTATTACGTATACGGTTACCAAAAAGACGATTACAACCACTTATGAATCAAAAGACCCCGTAGAAGAAACCCTTGAAATTCCTGTCGAGGAATATGAAAGTCTTTCAGATGAAGAAAAAGCAAAATGCACGCCAATAAAAGATGCAGCAGACCAAATAATAGGATATACCTACAATAAGGTGACGCAGCCAGAAAAGAAAACAGAAGAGACAACGGAAACTGCGAGTGCAGAATGTGTCGTTACAGTTGAGGCGGCAAAGATTGTATCGGGAAGCCTTGAACTTTCTAAGAGTGCGGAACAGTGTGCAGTTGGAGAAACGCTGACGGTAAAACCAGCCAAACTGATTTATACAAAGGATGACGGAAGCAAGGAAACAATCACAGAGGATTTCCCGGATATAACATGGGAGAGTGCAGATAATGCCATTGCTACAGTCGATGCAGACGGTGAAGTAACGGGCGTAAAAGCAGGAAAAGTTCATATTACAGGAAAAGTCTTGGGCGTCAAAGGCGCAGACGGCAAGGAGTTAAGCATTAGCAGCAGCGTTGAAGTAAGTATAACGGGCGGCGGTGTGCTGAGCATTTCGCTTGACAGAACAAAGGATGTGTATATTTCTGTTGGGGCGACAACAACGCTTACGGCGACAGTTTCGAATTATAAATCAGATGCAGGCGTTACATGGGAAACGTCTGACAAGAAAGTTGCCACAGTTGATGAAAAAGGTGTCGTCACAGGTGTGGCAGCAGGAAGCGCAACGATTACAGCGACAACCAAGGAGAAAAATGCGGAAGGAAATACCGTAAAAGCAGCTTGTGTAGTAACTGTAAATTCCAATGTATCATCAGATACAACAACAAAGCTCAAGGATAAGAATGGCAATCAGATTTATATTAAAAATACGGATGGCAACTACCAGGAAGCAGTATATGCAGATTATTACAACTACACTGAATTTTATATTGCAGCAGGGGTACAATATGTGTATACAGGCTGGCAGACAATCGACGGAAAGACATATTTTTATGACAAAAACGGCAATGTTGTCACAGGAACACAAATTATACAAGGCGTAACCTACAATTTTGGCGCAGACGGTGCGATTGCGACAACCGTAAACGGTTCTACGTTTGGTATTGATGTTTCAAGACACAATGGCAATATTGACTGGAATGCAGTAAAAGCATCCGGCGTTGATTATGTTATTATCCGCTGCGGATACAGAGGATCTGCTACAGGCGTATTGATTCAGGATGAGAATTTTATCAAAAATATCAAGGGTGCATCCGCAGCAGGCTTAAAGGTTGGCATCTATGTATTTTCACAGGCGGTTAATGAAGTGGAGGCAGTAAAGGAGGCATCGCTTGCTGTTAGCCTTGCAAAGGGATATAACCTTACATACCCGATTTTTATTGATACAGAGTCCAGCGGCGGACGTGCGGACAAGATTGACAAGGCGACGCGTACTGCTGTAGTAAATGCTTTTTGCCAGACGGTTGCTGCGGGCGGGTATAAGCCAGGAATTTATGCATCAAAAACATGGTTTGAGGACAAACTGAATATGGGTGCTATCGGAAATTATAAAATATGGCTTGCACAGTATTCAGCGGCGCCAACTTACAATGGCCGTTATGATATGTGGCAGTATTCAAGCAAGGGCAAAATCAGCGGAATCAAAGGAAATGTTGATTTGAATTACAGCTATCTTGGATATTAGGGAAACACTGATTCAAGTGTTAATCCAATGCAAATTTGCGTGTATCATATTTTCTAAACACCTGCTTTTATTGATGGCTTGTTACTTTTCACACCCGCGCCATGCACTTGCTGCATGGCGTCGGAGCAAGCGCCAAAATGCGTGCTTTTTAGCATTTTGTGTGCATCAATTGTTGCAATTCACACCGAAATCGTTGTAAGTATATGAGAAATCTGGCGTAAGTGTGAATTGTAACGATGGCTTAGGTGTTTAGAAAAATATAGCCATACTTTGGTTGCAATATTTGGCATTTTAGGATAAAATGGAGCAAGTAGCAACACACATCGACCCAAAATGGAGGGATATGAAATGAGAACTTATTTAGTAACCGGAGGCGCAGGCTTTATCGGCGCTAATTACATTCATTATATGTTCAAAAAGTATGGCAATGATATCAAGATTATCAATGTTGACGCGCTGACGTATGCTGGAAATTTAGAGAATTTAAAAGGTGTTGAAAATAGAGACAACTATACGTTCGTCAAAGCAGATATCACGGATAAAGAAGCGATTGCCAAGATTTTTGCAGAGAATGATATTGACAGAGTGGTGCATTTTGCAGCAGAGAGCCATGTAGACAGAAGCATTCGAAATCCAGAAGTTTTTGTGATGACCAATGTGCTTGGAACCGCAGTGATGCTCAACAGTGCAAAGGCGGCATGGGAGCAGCCGGACGGAACTTTCAAGGAAGGAAAAAAGTTTCTTCATGTATCAACGGACGAGGTATATGGTTCGCTTGAGAATGAGGGAGAGTACTTTTATGAGACAACGCCATATGCGCCGCACAGTCCCTATTCAGCAAGCAAAGCTTCCTCGGACATGCTGGTAAAATCGTATATGGATACGTATCATTTTCCGGCAAATATTACAAACTGCTCAAACAACTATGGACCGTACCAGTTCCCAGAAAAACTGATTCCATTGATTATCAACAATGCGCTGCAAGGCAAAAAGCTTCCTGTATATGGAGACGGCAAAAATGTGCGTGACTGGCTTTATGTGGAGGACCATGCAAAAGCAATTGATATGGTACAGGAGCAGGGAAGACTGTTTGAGACATACAATATTGGCGGACACAATGAAAAGCAGAATATTGAAATTGTCAATATCATCATAGAAACACTTCAGGAGCAGCTTTCTGAGAATGACCCTAGAAAAAAACTGGTTTCAAAGGATTTGATTACCTATGTTGAAGACAGAAAAGGCCATGACAGACGCTATGCAATTGCGCCAGATAAAATTAAGGCCGAGATTGGCTGGGAACCTGAAACCATGTTTAAAGAGGGTATCAAGCAGACAATTCAATGGTACTTTGAACATGAGAACTGGATGAAAAATGTTACCAGTGGCGATTATCAGAAGTACTATGAGGAAATGTATAAATAATCGTAACAATTCATCAGGGAACGTCAATATCCTTTGCGATATGGCGTTCCCCAATTTGGGATAATGACTCTCGGAGTTTCGGAGAGATTTCGGGAGTAAATCGTGTAGGAAAGGGACGTAAAAAATGAAAGGGATTATTTTAGCAGGAGGAGCAGGAACAAGACTTTATCCGCTTACCAAAGCAATTTCAAAACAGATTATGCCAGTATATGACAAGCCGATGATTTATTATCCGCTTTCAACATTGATGCTTGCCGGCATTCGAGAGATTTTGATTATCTCTACACCAAGGGATTTACCAGTTTTTAAAGAATTGTTTGGCAGTGGTGAGCAGTTAGGACTTCACATGGAATACGCAGTGCAGGAACAGCCAAGAGGGCTTGCAGATGCGTTTATCATAGGCGCTGAATTTATTGGAAATGATTCAGTGGCACTTGTGCTTGGAGACAATATTTTTTATGGACAGAGTTTTTCGAAGCTTTTGCAGCGTGTAGCGGCAAAGGAGAGTGGAGCAACAATCTTTGGGTATTATGTCAGAGATCCAAGAGAATATGGCGTTGTAGAGTTTGACAAGGATGGAAAGGCAATTTCGATTGAAGAGAAGCCCCAAAATCCAAAGAGCAACTATGCTGTGCCAGGGCTTTATTTTTATGACAATGATGTGGTTGAGATTGCAAAAAATGTCAAGCCGTCTGCAAGAGGGGAAATCGAAATAACAAGCATCAACAATGAGTACCTTAGACGCGGCGCTTTGACGGTTGAGACAATGGGGCGTGGTTTTGCATGGCTTGATACAGGAAATCATGACTCACTTCTTGATGCGGCTGATTTTGTATGCGCATTTCAGAAAAGACAGGGACTATATATTTCCTGTATCGAAGAGATTGCCTACAAGAGAGGATTTATTACAAGAGAGCAGCTTTTGACGTTAGCAGAGCCGCTTATGAAGACTGAATATGGAAAATATCTAGTAGAGGTTGCAAATGGACTCTAAAGGAAAAAAAATCGGAATACTGATTGTACTCTGTACATTGCTAGTGGTTATGGCTGCGGTTGTGGTAGTAAATTATAAGCGTTTTATGGGCGGTGATAGCAAAGCAGCAAATGAAAAGGGTGCAATGAGTGCTTCCGGACAGATGATAGAACCGGATGGAAGGGTGCATGGCGTTGATTTGTCTGCCTTTTTGAAAGACAGCAGTTTTTTTGACGCTGAGACACCAAATAATTCCAGCCAGACTACATATGATGAGGTTGATGAAAATGGGGAACCTGTGCGCAATCTGACTTTGTTGGCAAGTTCGGCGGAACGTGATATCAGAGTTAAGATTATTGACGAGAAAGGGGAACCTGTTTCTGGACAGGAGTTTATGGTAGAAGTCGCGGATACAGGCGTCTACGCAGATGAAGATCAAGACGGTGTGATATTGATATCCGATATAAAGCCGGGTGATTATAAAGTTTCACTGGGCGAGCTTCCAGGTTTTCACGTGCCTGCTGATCCCGTAACTGTCAATGTAAAATCCATTGTATCGTATTCTGTGATTGATGACATTAGTTATTTTGTGTATTCAGAATCTGAGGTCGATGTTGCAAAAGAGGATACACAACAAGATGGAATTGACAGTGAGGACGAAGACGATTCGCAGTATACAGCGCTTCTGGACATGGAAGACGAGCGGGATAATGCCGTTTCGCTTGGGATTGATGTATCAAAATGGAATGGGGAAATTGACTGGGAGATAGTCAAAGCAGAAGGGGTTGATTTTGCGATTATCCGTTGTGGTTATCGTGGTTCTTCTTCTGGACGGCTGATTGAGGACCCTTATTTTTATAAGAATCTAACAGGAGCAAAAAAAGCAGGCATCAAAGTAGGAGTGTATTTCTTCACACAGGCAACAGACCTTTTGGAGGCGGTTGAGGAAGCCAGTATGGCGGTGAAGCTGATTGGCGATACGAAGCTGGATTATCCAATTTTTATTGATACCGAAGGTGCAGGCGGAAATGGAAGGGCAGATCAGCTTGACCCTGCAACAAGAACCGCAGTAGTCAATGCTTTTTGCCAGACGGTTCAAAATGCGCAGTTGGAGGCAGGTGTTTATGCAAGCCGCAACTGGTATCTCAATAATCTCAATATGGATGAATTGAATCCTATGAAAATATGGCTTGCAGAGTACAGGCAGACACCAGAGTACGAGGGTGCTTATGATATGTGGCAGTATACTTCTAGTGGTTCTGTTGCTGGAATCGAAGGAAGAGTTGACCTCAATATCAGTTATTTAGGAATTGAGTGATAAAATAAGAAAGGATTAGAAAGCTATGGGAAAAATTACAGTAGAGGAATGCGTCGTTGACGGAATGGTTATCGAAGGATTAAAAGTGATAACGCCGCAGGTTTTTGGGGATAACAGGGGTTATTTTATGGAGACTTATAATTATAATGATTTCAAAGAAGCTGGAATTGACCAGGTTTTTGTGCAGGATAATCAGTCTTCATCTAAAAAAGGAGTGCTTCGAGGGCTTCATTTCCAAAAAGAGTTTCCACAGGATAAACTGGTTCGTGTTGTCCGAGGTGAGGTGTATGACGCAGTAGTTGATTTGAGAGAAGGTTCAAAAACTTACGGAAAATGGTATGGCGTACATCTGTCAGAGGAGAACAAGAAACAGTTCTTTGTCCCAAAGAATTTTGCCCATGGTTATTTGGTGCTTTCGGATTATGCAGAGTTCTGCTATAAATGTACAGACTTTTATCATCCCAATGATGAAGGCGGCCTTTTGTGGAACGATCCCGATATTGGAATAGAGTGGCCGATTTCAGATGGAATGGAGCTTACAATTTTGGACAGAGATCAAAAATGGAGCGGAATAAAGGGATTCAAAAGATGAAAAAAAACAGGCTTGTGGCGCTGCCAGGCGAGCTGTGGCAGTCAAGAGAGCTAATCTGGAAGCTTGCAAAGAATGACTTTAAAAACCGCTATGCAGGTTCATATCTTGGACGTATCTGGGCATTTACACAGCCGGTTGTCACAGTGCTGCTGTACTGGTTTGTCTTTGGGCATCTGATGATGGCAGACAAAAAGGAGATATTGACAACTGGCGTGGAGGCGCCATATGTATTGTGGCTGACAGCCGGTCTAGTGCCATGGTTTTATTTTAGCGAAGCCATCAGCAACGGCACTACGTCACTTGTGGAATATAGTTATCTTGTGAAAAAGGTAGTATTTCAGATCAGTATTATTCCGGTGGTGAAGCTGATGGCAGCTTCTTTTACGCATATCTTTTTTGTGATGTTTATGCTGGTCGTTTATTTTTGCTATGGATATCAGCCGGATATTTATTTGATTCAGTTGATTTATTTTAGCTTCTGCCTGTTTATGTTTGTACTTGCCCTAAGTTATGTGACGTGTTCGATTTTTATATTTTTCCGCGATTTGATGCAGATTGTAAATATTCTTTTGCAGATAGGAATGTGGGCGACGCCGATTTTGTGGAATATAGCATATCTTGACGGGGAACCAGCGCTTCAGGCGATTTTGAAATGCAATCCAATATTTTATATTGTGAATGGGTATCGCAATGCGATGTTTGCCAAAACATGGTTTTGGCAGGACATGCCTGCGACCTTATATTTCTGGATAGTAACAATTGTGTTTTTTGCATTTGGTATGTTTCTGTTCCGCAGGCTGAAGGTGCATTTTGCGGATGTGCTCTAAGAGGTATATATGATTGAGAAGAAGGATGAAGCTGCAATCGCAGTGGAGCATGTCTGCAAGGTTTACAAATTGTATGATAAACCTACAGACAGGCTCAAAGAAGCGTTAAGACTGACAAGAAAACAAAAATATCATGAGGCGCATGCTTTGTCAGATGTGAGCTTTGCTGTCAGGCAGGGAGAATGTGTGGGAATTATCGGAACGAATGGTTCCGGCAAATCAACGATTTTAAAAATAATAACAGGTGTTTTGAATCCTACGAGTGGAAATGTCACTGTAAACGGTCGGATTTCGGCGCTTTTGGAGCTTGGCGCTGGGTTCAATATGGAGTACACCGGGATAGAGAACATCTATCTCAATGGAACGATGAATGGCTTTTCAGAGGAAGAAATTCGCACAAGAATGCAGGATATTCTTGATTTTGCAGATATTGGGGACTATGTGCATCAGCCTGTAAAAACCTATTCAAGCGGTATGTTTGTCCGGCTTGCTTTTTCTGTTGCAATCAATATTGATCCAGAAATTTTGATTGTAGATGAAGCGCTTTCTGTGGGAGATGTTTTTTTTCAGGCAAAGTGCTATCATAAGTTTGAAGAATTCAAGCAGATGGGCAAAACAATTATGATTGTCAGCCATGATTTGAGCAGTATTGCAAAGTATTGTGACCGCGTAATTTTGCTCAATCAAGGCATCAAGCTTGGAGAAGGTTCTCCCAAGGAAATGATTGATGATTACAAGCGTGTGCTGGTGGGGCAGTATGAACTGCCGCAGTCCAAATCAGAACAAAGCCTCTTAAATGATGAACAGGTACAGGAGGCAGTCCAGGCAAAAGCTGCGAAACAGAAGCTTGACAGAGAAGGCGGTTCGCAGAAAACACTGGAGTATGGAAGCAAAGAAGCTTCAATAGAAGAAATTTATCTGACAGATGACCGCGGTACACAAACCAATGCGATTCTGAAAGGAACAGAATTTGGGATTCATATGCGGGTTAGATTTCTACAGGATTTGCCAGCGCCAATTTTTGCTTTCTCTATAAAGACAGCCAAAGGGACAGAGATAACAGGCACAAATACCATGTTTGAGAAGGCGTTTTTGGAGCCTGTCAAGGCAGGAACTGTGAAGGATGTGTGCTTTACACAAAAAATGTCGCTGCAAGGCGGGGCGTATCTGATTTCGTTTGGCGTGACAGGTTATGAAGGAAATGATTTTAAAGTGTATCACAGACTTTATGATGCGCTGGACGTCACAGTGGTATCAGACAAAAATACAGTAGGGTATTATGATATGGATTCGAAAATTACGGTGAAAGATGCAGAAAGTACTGTTCTCAGAAAAGCGGGGGTTTAGGCAATATGGGAGAAACCAAACAAGAGAAGATCGGTAATGTCACATTGGATTTTACCGATTATCCAGGAGAGGATTTTTATACAGACGGCGAAATAGAGGATGAGATGCTCGACATTGCCATGAACAATTCGCCAGAGCAGTTTTCTCAAATTATTGAGGAGAAAAAGAGCTGGCCGGTATTTTACCACTTCTCACCATTTCGGACGAATATCATAGACTGGATTCCCTTTAAAAAGACAGATAAGGTGCTGGAAATTGGTTCTGGATGCGGCGCTATCACAGGCGCACTTGCAAAAAGGGCAGGCAGTGTTACCTGTATCGACTTGTCAAAGAAAAGAAGTATGGTAAACGCTTACCGAAACCAGGAATACAGCAATATTACGATTCTTGTCGGAAATTTTAAGGATATTGAGCCTCATTTGGCGACGGACTATGATTATGTTCTGTTAATTGGCGTGTTTGAGTATGGCCAGGCTTATATTGGCGGTGAGACGCCCTATGAGGACTTTATGCAGATTTGCAACCGCCATAGAAAACAAAACGGGCGTATGATTATTGCAATCGAAAATAAGTTTGGATTAAAATATTGGGCAGGCTGTCGGGAAGATCATCTTGGAACGTATTTTTCAGGGCTTGAGGGATACCGAGAAGGCGGCTCGGCAAGAACCTTCACGCGGCAAGGTCTTGAGAAGATTCTGGAAAAATGTCAAATTGAAGAGTATCATTTTTATTATCCTTATCCGGACTATAAGTTTATGACAACGATTTATTCAGACGGATATTTGCCAAAAAAAGGTGATTTGTGCAACAATCTGAGAAATTTTGACCGCGAACGCGTGCTGTTATTTGATGAAAAACAGGTGTTCGACCAAATCATTGAAGAACAAGAATTTCCCTTGTTCTCCAACTCTTATCTCTTGGTAGTGGGGAGTGCGCCAAAGATACTCTATATGAAATTTTCGAATGACAGAGCAGCCGAATGGGGAATACGAACTGCAATTCTCAGGGATACGCCCCAACAGGCGCATGTAGAAAAACGGCCGAATACAGAGGAAGCCTGCAGGCATTTGCTCAACACAAAACATGCATATGAACTGCTTTCCAAACGTTATGAGGGAACCAAAATTGATATAAACCGCTGTATGGTGATTGACGGCGATATCAAAAAAGGGCTTGTTTTTGAATTTTGCAGTGGAAAGACGCTGGAATCTATGCTGGATGAATGCCTTACAAAGGCAGATGTAAAAGCATTTAAGGCACTGATTGATGAATATATGTATTGGCTTAGTTACAATGAAGATAGCATCTGCGTCAGCAATATTGATTTTATTTTTCCCAATATTCTTGTGGATGGTGACAAGTGGCATATTATTGATTATGAATGGACGTTTGAAAAGCACATTGACGCAAAAGAGATTGCTTTTCGCGCTTTTTATAATTATACGCTTGGCGGAGAGACTAGAAAAGCATGTGAAGAGCTTCTGATGAAAGATATTCTGGGATTTACAGACAAGCAGATAAAAACTGCACTGGAAGAAGAAAAAAGGTTTCAGAACTATATTACAGGAAGTCATGCTTCTGTAGAACAGATGCGGGAACTGATAGGAAATAGGGCATATGAGCTTGCAGGAATGCTAGACTACAGCAACCACGCAGACCGCAAATTTGTGGTTCAAATATTTATGGATTATGGTGAAGGATTCTGCGAGGAAAATTCGGTAAAGCTTAGAGACTGTTATTGTTTGGAAAAAGAGTTAAAATTCGAGTATGATATTCCAGAGGAGGCTCTCAGGGTGCGAATCGATCCCTGTGCCTATATGTGCAGTGTGGAGATTCGCGAAATTCGGGTTGGAGACAGAATATATACTTCTGATGTGATTGAGACAAACGGGGTTTGGCAGGAATGTGGCGTTATTGTATTTAACAGCGATGATCCCAATATTATCATAGATGCTGTGGGAGGCAGAAAGCTCAAAGTAGATATGGAAGTGATGGAGCTGTCAAAAGCATTGGCCGATCAGCTTGTTAAAATAGAACCCGATCAGGGAATTATGACAAGAACAAAGGATTTTTTGAAACTGAAGATAAAAAGGCGATGAAAGACAATCCTTACGGGTAGTATGGAGGAGTGGTATGTTAGGGAAGATAAAAAATGCCATACAGGGCAGGTTATATAAGAAGTGTATAGAGGAATACCAAAAAGAACTGCGCTCCCAGACCGATCCGTATCTTTTGTGGATAAAAGAAACAGAACATCCTGTCAAAACACAACAAGAGTTCAATGCGAAAATTGGCGTAATTGATATGGAGAACTGCGGCAAAAACTTTTCTTTGTCGCATATTACAAAAGACTATCTGGTATTTGTTTCAGAAGAGGGAAGAATTGCTCCCAATGCTTTTCGGGAAATTGTGCAGTATTTTGAGACGCATAAAGATCAAAATATTGTCTACGCAGATGAAGATGTCTGGATGCTTATTGAAGGGGAAAACAAGGAAACTGCGCATAGAATTTTCCCATGGACAAAGCCAGTATGGTCGCCTGATACGCTGTTTTCATTTTTTTATTTTGGAAATATTTTTGCAGTTAGAAAAGCTGCGTTTGCTGGGATTTCATGGCTTGGGGATGAGGATTACAAAAAAAATATCTATGATTTTGTGCTGAAAGCGACAGAGTGCGAAGGTCAGCCTGGACATATTGAAAAAGTACTGTTTCATGCTTATAAAAAGGGAAGCAGCAAAGAAGCAATTGAACAGGAATTGATGCATAGCACAGATTTTATTGGAGTTGGCAGTGCATATGATGGGATACGTGAAAGTGCGCTTTCACGACGCAGGATTGCGGGAAAAATGATTTTGGATAACCAAACAGGGATTTCTTATCCTGTCTATGAAACGCCACATACGCCCCTTGTCAGTATTATCATCCCTTCAAAAGATAACCCAAAGATATTAGAGCAGTGTATTCGATCTATTTATGCACATACAGACTATCCTAATTTTGAGATTCTGGTAGTTGATAATGGAAGTGCAGAACATGTACGTGCAGAACTGGAAGAATTTCAAATGGAATGTAGGTTTGCGTATTTGTATCAGCCGATGGACTTTAATTTCTCACGGATGTGCAATCTGGGGGTATCGGAAGCAAAGGGCGAATATATTTTGCTGCTCAATGATGATATGGAGGCGATACAGGATTCGTGGCTGACAAGAATGATGGGACAGGCTGCGCTTGAACATGTCGGTTCTGTTGGATCGAAGCTGCTGTATCCAAATTCAACCCTCATTCAGCATACAGGTATCAGCAATACGATATCAGGCCCAGGCCACAAGCTAAAAAAGATGGAGGATACAGTTTCTTATTATTATGGAAGAAACCGCTTTATCTATGATATGATTGGGGTTACAGGAGCTTGTCTGCTGATGAAAAAAAGGCATTATATGGAACTTGGAGGATTGTATGAAGGACTGGCAGTGGCATATAATGATGTCGACTTGTGCTTCAGACTGTATGATAAGGGACTATATAATGTTTTGCGAAATGATGTTGTTTTGTATCATCATGAATCGCTCAGCCGCGGCGATGATATGCAGGACGAAAAGAAATTGAAACGGTTGACAAAGGAAAAGGACCTGCTGTATCAAAGGCATAATAATCTTTACCGAAAAGACCCATTTATTGGAACACTTATGAATGACGGAGAATCGGAGTATCACTGCAGATGGCTGGAGGGATATGAGCTTGTGAATCTGTCAAATGGTGACAGCAATGTGCAGGAAGCAAAGAGGCTTCCGCGGGTTGAAAGCATGAACCAGGCAATTATGATTGCGGTTGAAGACTGCGGAAAAGAAAAATTTGTCAAGGCGGCAGGAAAACGAACATATTATCTAATCAAAGGCTGGGCGTTTGTGCCAGGGGCAGACAATGCCCGTTATCAGTTTAAGGTGCTTTTGGTAAATGGGAGCGGAAAAGTATGGGAGCTTGAGCTGCAGAAGCGGTATCGGAAGGATGTTGCAGCAATCCTGCCAGACGAAACCAATGTTGAAATGACAGGATTTTGCTGTTGGATTTTTGAGGGAAGTATTCCGCCAGACACATATGAACTGTGGATGACAGCAAAAGACGGATGTTCAAGACAGCGCCTGTACCGCAATACGGAAAAGCAACTGATTATAGAAAAATAACAGGAGTGATGATATGTGCTATCAACAGGAACTTTTTGCTCAAAAAACGCCATATCTGCAATGGATTAAAGAGCAGGAGCAGCTTAATAAGCCGGCGGTTTTGGGGAAGCAGATACAAAAGCTTCCCTTTTTTTCGTGTATGGATAAGATTCCGAATTCAGAAAATATTGACGCAGATGCAGTCTGTATTTTTGTGAGAAGCGGCGGAATGCTGCACGATGATGCAGAATACAGGCTTGCAGAAGTTTTTTCGGATAGCAAAGAGACTGTACTGGCGTATGCAGATGAGGATTACAGAGGAACGCTTATGGAGTTGTACGCGATCAAGGAGGAGGAATTTGAAGAAGATATTACAGCGCCCTATCGGCTGAAAAACACAGCGTACTATCGCGGAGAACCTTGGCTAAAGCCAGATTTTTCCCCAGATACGCTCGAATCATTTTTCTATATCGGGAGTATTTTTGCCATAAAAGGGGATACCATTCAAAAAACGATTGAAACACATGGAAAGGCGCTCTCTTTGTATGAGCTAGTGTATTGGATTTTTATGGATACAATAGCGCATCATAGAAATCCTTTTGACAAAATTGTTCATGTTCAGGAAGTGCTTTATACAAATGACAGTTTGCCCCGAAAAGATATGCTTGAATGTTCAGACAAAATACAGAAGATAATAGAGAATAAACAGGAGATTTCGCAAAGAGATACACAGGAAAAGGTATCTGTGATTATTCCAAGTAAGGATAATATGCGTGTATTGTGCAAATGTTTAGAGACGCTGATACGAAACACACAATACAAAAATTATGAGATTATTCTTGTTGATAACGGGAGCAGTGAAGAACAAAAAGCATATATCAGCAGTACAATAGAGGAGCTTTGCAGAATGAATGCAGGGCATGAAATCACCTATCTGTATGAAAAAATGGAATTTAACTTCTCTCGAATGTGTAATATTGGTGCAAAAGCAGCAAAGGGAGCATATTTGTTGTTTTTGAATGATGATATTGAAATTTTGGATACAAATGAGGGCAGAAAATGGCTGGACTATTTGCTGCAGCATGCAAAAAAACGCCATGTAGGGGCAGTCGGCGCAAAACTATATTATCCCGATAAGGACAAGAATGGACAATATAGAATGCAACATGTGGGTATAACGAATATGGGAATTGGTCCGGCACACAAGCTTGGTGGGATGCTGGATCAAGGCTGTTTGTATCATGGGCACAATACGATGAATTATAACATGATTGCGGTCACAGCAGCCTGTATGCTGATTAAACGCAGCACTTTTGACAATGCAGGCGGTTTTGATGAAGAATTTGCAGTGGCGTATAATGATGTGGAGCTATGTTTTCGGCTGCATCAGGCGGGGTTATTCCAAGTACAGGTAAATGATGCCATGCTCATACATCATGAATCACTTAGCCGCGGACAGGATACATCACCGGAAAAACAAAAGCGTTTGCAGGAAGAAAAACAGAAATTGTACAATAAGTATCCATCATTAAAAAATAAAGACCCATTTTATCATTGCGACCTAGTACAGTGGAAAAAAGACGTGATGTATAACATTGGTTATTTATATAACTGCGATAAAAAAACAAACCCACAGATGCTAAATCAGAAAGATAATAAAAAACTAATGTTATTAAATAAGCTTGAATCGGCAGATCGATTTAGAAATCAGTTATATGCCCAGAAGCACAAACTGATAGGAAAATTATATGATAAACTCACAGGATATCATCTTCATCAATTTCACATTGACAGTATAGAACAGGAAGAGAATATAATAACAATTAATGGATGGTATGTGCAGCTCAACAGCGACAATGCAAACTTGTTAAAAAAACTCTGGCTGATAAAACAAACTGCAAAAGGAGAGGCCCGATGTGTATATGAGATAGATATTTCACCAAAGCTAAGAGAAGATGCAGCACAATTGTTTGCAGGCAGTGAATATAGCCGCAGAACAAAAAATGCAGCGCTTTCAGGAATACAGATTTTATTTGACAAACAGGACTTAGCACGAGGTCGCTACCGTATCGGTATATTGACAGGCAAAAAACAGCTTGTTTTTCTTCCGGACAAAAAAGAGGTATGGATATAAAAGTATCAGATTTGTCGAAGTATAAATCTGTGGGATAGGAAAGGAATAATGTGATGATGGAAGATAAAACGAATAATAAAGTACAGGATGTGGAATTTTATAAGCAGGCGTATGAACAGGAAAAGCTGCGGGCAGCTTCGCTTGCAGGCAGACTTGCCGATGCCAAAAATGAGGCAGACAGCTTGCAGTTTCAGCTTGACCGCATCAAAAACAATCCAATGTGGAAGGCCTCGAAACCGCTGCGACAGGTAATGCACTGGGGGCTTCGCAATTACAGGCGGGTCAGAAATCTTGGAGGACCAAGAGGGATTGCCCGAAAATTAAGACAGAAAAAAATCGAAGCACAGGCCAAAAAACTTCACGGAACAGCAAGCTTTCCAACCCCAGAACAGACAGAGCGACAAAAAAATACGAAATTTGACAATATGGTTAAGATAAGTATTTTGGTGCCGTTGTACAATACACCAATCAATTTCTTAGATGAGATGCTGATGTCTGTCGTGAACCAGACATATCAAAACTGGGAGCTGTGCCTTGCGGATGGATCGGACAAAGAACATGATAATGTCGGGATTCGCTGCCAGGAGTATCTTGCAAAGGACAAGAGGATTGTATACAAAAAGCTTGCAGTGAATGAGGGAATATCAGGAAATACAAACGAGTGTTATGCTATGGCAACAGGCGAATATATTGGTCTTTTTGACCATGATGATGTGCTCCATCCGGCAGCATTGTACGAGTATGTAAAAGTGATTAATGAACAGGGAGCAGATTATATTTATTGTGACGAGACTACTTTTAAGGGCGAGAGTATTAACAATATGATAACCTTGCATTTTAAGCCAGATTTCGCCCCAGACAATCTTAGAGCAAACAATTATATCTGTCATTTTAGTGTATTTTCACGCAAGCTCTTGGAAGGAACAGAGCTGTTTCGAAGCGGTTTTGACGGAAGCCAGGACCATGATATGATACTGCGCCTGACTGCCAATGCAAAAAAGGTGGTGCATGTGCCCAAACTGCTGTATTACTGGCGCTCTCATAAGGCAAGCACCGCAAGCGATATCAGTGCGAAACCATATGCTATTGCTGCGGCGAAAGGTGCAGTTGCGGATCATCTGACAAGATGCGGTTTTAAAAATTTTGCAATCAAAAGTACTAGGGCGTTTGATACAATATTTGAGATAAGGTACGAGATACAAAGTGAAGATAAAATATCCATCTTGATTCCCAACAAAGATCATATTGAGGATTTGAGACGATGCATTGATTCGATTCAGGCACGGAGTACGTATGAAAACTATGAGATTGTTATCATCGAGAACAACAGTGAAAACAAAGAAACATTTGATTACTATCAAACATTAGAAAAACAAGATAAAATAACAATTGTAACCTATAAAGGAGAATTTAATTATTCACGAATCAACAATTTTGGAGCAGGCTATGCAAGCGGAAAATATCTACTGTTATTAAATAATGATACACAGGTGATTTCGATGAACTGGTTGGAAGCAATGCTAATGTATGCACAGCGGCCGGATGTTGGAGCAGTCGGTGCCAAGCTTTATTATGGGGATAGAACCATACAGCATGCCGGTGTCGTGGTAGGGCTTGGAGAACACCGAACAGCAGGACATACACACTACAAGATTAACTATGACAATTTAGGATATATGGGAAAATTGTGCTATGCACAGAATGTATCGGCTGTCACGGGAGCGTGTATGATGGTAAAAAAATCGATTTATGATGCGCTTGGCGGTTTGGATGAAACTTTCGCAGTGGCGCTCAATGATGTCGATTTTTGTCTGCGTATCCGTGAGAAGGGCTATCTTAATGTCTTTACACCGTTTGCGGAGCTGTATCATTTTGAATCTGCATCGCGCGGGATAGACGTGGTGGACGAAACTAAGGCGAAGCGTTATGAGGAAGAATCAGCGCTGTTTCGTGAGCGTTGGAAAGAACTTCTCGCAAAGGGCGATCCGTATTATAATCGCAATTTTTCCCTTGACCACAGCGATTATTCTTTGCGCGTCGACACCAATATTTCAGAAGAGATATAACATCTTTCCGGTTTGCAAATAGGATTGAATAAAAAAATGGTTAAATCTGCTTATAATCTTGAAAAAATGTTCTGTTTTTGGTTTAATAGAAGAGGAAGTAGAGTGCCTTAGCCAAGAATTCTGATTTATTGGCGGTCTTTGGTTAAGAAAGCACCGATATTAATCTATTTTGTGGAGGTAGCAGTATGGGTTTTATGGACGAATTTAACTTCTGGCTCAATGATGATTATTTTGACCAGGCAACAAAGGACGAGCTCTTAACGATTAAGGATAACGAGAGCGAAATTGAGGAACGTTTTTACAAAGAACTCGAATTTGGTACAGGTGGACTTCGAGGCGTGATTGGTGCAGGTACCAACCGTATGAATCTTTACACCGTCAGAAAGGCTTCGCAGGGTCTGGCAAATTATATTATCAAGGCAGGCGGACAGAAAAAAGGAATTGCTATCGCATACGATTCCCGTTTTATGTCGCCGGAGTTTGCAGATGAAGCTGCGCTGTGTATGGCAGCAAATGGCATAAAGGCTTATGTATTCGAGTCTTTGAGACCAACACCAGAGCTTTCCTTCGCATTGAGGACACTTGGCTGTATCTCAGGTATTGTAATCACAGCAAGCCACAATCCGCCAGAGTATAACGGCTACAAGGTATACTGGGAAGATGGCGCGCAGGTTGCATCACCAAAGGACAAGGAGATAATAAATGAAGTAAAGGCTGTAACAGATTATCATACCGTTAAGACGATGGATAAGCAGGAAGCCATCAATGCAGGATTGTATCAGGTAATCGGGCAGGAAATTGATGATGCATATATGGTAGAACTAAAGAAGCAGATTATTCACCCAGAAGTCATCAAAGAAGTGGCAGATGATATTAAGATTGTATACACGCCGCTTTGTGGAACAGGCAATAAGCCAGTGAGAAGAATTCTTTCTGAGCTTGGTTTTAAGAATGTATATGTGGTACCAGAGCAGGAGAATCCAGATCCAAAGTTTACAACACTAGAATATCCAAATCCAGAGGACCCCAAGGCATTTACATATGCATTGAAGCTCGCAAAAGAGAAGAATGCAGATGTTGTGCTTGCAACAGACCCCGATGCGGACAGACTTGGAATTTATGCGCTTGATACAAAGAGCGGAGAATACAAAGCATTTACAGGCAATATGTCAGGTATGCTCATTGCAGAATATATCTTGAGAGAGCGTACAGCTACAGGAACAATGCCAGAGAATCCAGCACTTGTTACAACAATTGTTACAACGAATATGACTGCTCCTATCACAAAGACCTATGGGGTTAAATTGATCGAGGTTCTCACAGGATTTAAGTTTATTGGTGAACAGATCAAGTTATTTGAGCAGACAGGTTCTAACAATTATGTGTTTGGCCTTGAGGAGAGCTATGGATGTCTTGCAGGTACCCATGCAAGAGACAAAGATGCAGTAGTTGCAGTAATGTGTCTGTGTGAGGTTGCCGCATGGTGCAAGAAGAATGGCAAGACCTTGTATGATATGATGCTTGAGGTTTATGAAAAGTATGGCTATTACAAAGAGACACAGTATGCGATTACAATGAAAGGTATTGATGGCTCAAAACAGATAGCAGCCCTTATGGAGAAACTTAGAAGCAATCCGCCTAAGCAGTTTGGTGAGCTTGAGGTAGTACGCTTAAGAGATTATGATAATGATGTGATTACAGAGCTTGCGACAGGCAAGACGTATCCAACTGGCCTTCCAAAGTCCAATGTGCTTTATTTTGATCTCACAAATGATTCTTGGTGCTGTGCAAGACCTTCCGGAACAGAACCAAAGATCAAATTCTACATGGGTGTAAAGGGGACAAGCCTTGAGGACGCACAGAAAAAGGTAGAGGACTTAACAGACGCAGTTAAGGCGGTTATCGAATCATAAAGAGAAATTAACAATTGGAACCAGATGGCTGTATCTGTAGGCTGTTTGGTTCCAATTCATACGTTCTTGTGTTTGAAATCAAATGGTTTTGCGTGTTGTGGAACGATGGAGGATTTATGAAAAAATTATTTGCTCAGATTATTAAGTTTGGTTTTGTGGGAGGACTTTGTTTTTTGATTGATTTTGTCATCTCCACAGCACTGTTCCATATTCTGATCAATACCTTGTCAAGAAACCAGGCAACAGCAGTTGGCGGTTTTTTTGGATTTACCATCTCGGTGATTGTGAATTATATACTCAGTATGAAGTTTGTGTTTGCGCGCAAAGAGGACATGAGCAGAAAAAAGGAGTTTGTACTCTTCCTGATATTGAGTGTGATTGGACTTGGCATTAATGAGGTAATACTATTGATATGTAGTACGATTTATGATAATAGCGCATTTTTGACATCTGTTTTTGGTGATACAACATGGTTTGCAGTCTCAAAGGTGATTGCAACAGCGATTGTAATGGTTTATAACTTTATCACCAGAAAGATTTTTTTGGAGCAAAAGGCATAGAGAAGCGAAAACATGGGGGATAGGGATGTCACTAGCACAGAATATAAAAAAGACAATTAATTACAGCAAAAAAAACGGCTATGAAGAGGCCCTTTATGCAGCCTGGGAGCGATTGACAGCAAGATATTGCGCAGGATACACATATCAGGCACCAGACAACAGTATTCTTGAACAACAAAGAAACGATAAGAGTGTGTCAGACATAAAATTTTCGATATTGGTTCCGGCATATGAAACACTTCCGGAATATATGAAAGCGCTGATAGACAGTTGTGTGAATCAGACCTATGAGAACTGGGAGTTGATTATTGCAGACGGAAGCACCAGCGATGTTGTCAAAAATGTAGTGGCCCAGTATCAGGATACACGTATTCGATATATCCGTCTCGAAAGAAATGAAGGGATAGCTGGAAATACCAATCAGGCGATAGCGCTTGCAGAAGGAGATTATTATGGGCTGCTTGACCATGATGATATCCTTACTGAAGATGCCCTTTATGAGATGGCACATGCGATATCTGGAAAAAATCCGGTGTTTGCCTACTCAGATGAGGACAAATGTGACGCTGCCGGAAAGCGGTTCTATGATCCGCATTTCAAGCTTGATTTTAATTTGGATTTGCTGTTTACCAATAATTATGTGTGCCATTTTACGGTAGTGCAGGCGGAGCAAATAAAAAAGCTGGGAATCAGAGGCGAATATGATGGTTCCCAGGATTATGATTTAATTTTGCGTATTGTGAGCAGTTTGTTTTTGAAAGAGAAAGAAAACAATGAAGCAAAGCATGTCGAGGAAATGATTGTTCATGTGCCCAAAGTACTCTATCACTGGCGTTGTCATGAAAACTCTACCGCAGAAAATCCACAAAGCAAAATGTATGCTTATGAGACTGGGAAAAAAGCATTGATAGACTTTGCAGCACGTATGGGATGGAAAGCAGAAGTGCGCCACAACAAACATTTAGGCTTTTACCGCATACACTATAGAAATTGTGTATTAAATCACAGACCAGACTTGGCGGCTGTAGGCGGTTTTGTAGTAAAAGGCGGCAGAATTGTTTCTGAAATGTATCAGGGTCAGCCTATCTTATATGCAGGATATATGAACCGGATGGATTTGTTTCAAAATACACAAGTGCTTGATATCAGAAATTTGGCAGTGAATAAGCCGTATGAGGGACTCTATGAAACGGTGACAGGTCATCCGTACAGGAGTACGTTTTATTTGGATCAAAAAGAACTTCCGCAGTGGATTAAGGATATGGATAAGACTGTGGAGGGAAGAAAACAGCTTGCAGAGCTAGGCGGGAAGCTTTGCAGCAAACTGATTGAAGATGGTTCAAGGCTTTTGCTTGATCCAGTTTGTGTCAGAAAAATGTAAAATGGAACAGTGATGCTTTGGACGAAACGGTTGCGTGGGACGAAAACAGGATAGGATTATGATAAAGTCAACGGTTATAATACCAAATTTTAATGGAATCCAATATATACAGGCGTGTTTGGAAAGTCTGTATGGACAAACAACAAAAGAGATTGCTGTTATTGTGGTGGACAATGCCTCAACAGACGGGAGCATGGAATTGGTAAGAGATCAATTTCCGCAGGTGCAACTGATTGTCAATCAGGAGAACACAGGATTCAGCTATGCAGTGAATCAGGGAATTTTGGCAAGTCAGACACCCTATGTAATCCTTTTGAACAATGACACACAGGCAGATTTATCCTTTGTTCATGAACTTGAGAAAGTGATGGATCAGGACAAGAGCAAAAAATTATTTTCGGCATCTGCAAAGTTGGTATCGCTCTACGACAAAAGCAGGATTGACGACGCGGGGGATTATTACTGTGCATTAGGCTGGGCTTTTGCGAGAGGAAAGGGAAAGGATGCTGACCAATATAACAGTGACTGTGAAATTTTTGCTTCCTGCGCTGGTGCGGCAATTTATCGAAGGGAATTGCTGGAAGAAAACAGGGTAGGAATGTTTGATGTTGAGCATTTCGCGTATTTTGAGGATATTGACATTGGTTATCGGGCGAAAATTCATGGATACAGAAACAGATTTGCGGCAAACTCTATAGTATACCATGCAGGAAGCGCCACAAGCGGTTCAAGATACAATCGTTTCAAAACCCGTTTGGCCTCAAGAAACAGTATTTATATCATTTATAAAAATATGCCGATTTTGCAGATTTTGATAAACCTGCCATTTTTGGCAGCAGGTTTTTTGATAAAAACACTTTTTTTTGCAAGAAAAGGGATGGGAAAGGACTATATCCAGGGATTAACAGAAGGCATAAAGCTCTGTGCAAGTCCCGCTGGAAAAAGGCATAGGCAGAAATTCAAACCAGATCGAATTTTAAATTATGTGTCAATACAGTTTTTGCTTTGGAGGAATATATTACGGCTTTTCGACTGAATTTGAAAGGATAAAAAAAGTCTAAAAAAAATTTAAGTTGTACTTTTAGCTCAAATATTGTAGAATGGAATGAGTTAAAAAGCGTATGTGCCCAAAATAAATCTAAAAGCTTGGAAGATAGTGGCACAATACGGAAAATTTCCTTATGGAATAAGGGTGGGACAATTGATAAGAGATAATCAGAAGTACTTTAACAAACTGCTGGTTTTGCTCGATGCACTGGTTATAGCAGCAGCTTATTGGCTCTCATGGTTTTTGTGGTTAAGCGGATTGGTCAAGGAGACAGAACCAGGGACCGGCATCCTGCCAATACAAATTTACTTTATTGCATTTGTCGCCATTGTACCGGGATACTTGATTTTGTACAATACATTTGATATGTATTCGTCAAAGCGTACCGCCAAGACAGTTTATGAAGTTTTTAATATTATAAAAGCAAATACCGCAGGTCTTTTGGCAGTGATGGTAGTGCTTTTTGCCATCAATATACCGGACTTTTCACGAGGAATGGTTGGCGTTTTTTATGGAATCAATATTGTTGTTGAAACTTCCATGCGCAAGGCTGTTCGTTTTGGACTCCGCCATATGCGAAAGAAAGGCTATAATATTAAGCATATTCTACTTGTGGGTTATTCACGAGCGGCTGAGGAGTATATCAACAAAGTCAAGGCAAATCCTGAATGGGGATATGAAGTGTGCGGAATTCTCGATGACCGTGTACCAATAGGCGCTGTATACAAAGGTGTTGAAGTGGTCGGCGAAATTGAGAACCTGCATGTCATACTTCCGGAAAACAGATTGGATGAGATTGGCATAACACTTTCGCTGTCAGACTACGACAGACTTGAAAAAATTGTAAATATTTGTGAAAAATCAGGGGTTCACACAAAGTTTATACCGGATTATAATAGTGTGATACCAAGCAGACCCTATCTGGAAGACCTCGACGGGCTTGCAGTGGTAAATATCAGGAGGGTTCCGCTCACCAATACCGCCAATAAACTGATAAAGCGTCTGGTTGATATGGTAGGAGCCATTGTTGCGATTATACTGTGCTCGCCATTTATGCTTGCGGCTGTGATAGGGGTGAAGCTGACAAGCAGAGGACCGTTGATATTTAAGCAGGAGCGGGTCGGATTGCACAATAAACCCTTTAAAATGTATAAGTTTCGGAGCATGGAGGTTCAGCCGGACGCAGAAGAAAAAAAAGGCTGGACGACAAAAAATGATCCGAGAGTGACAAGGGTAGGCAGGATTCTTAGAAAGACAAGTATAGACGAACTTCCGCAATTGTTCAATGTGTTAAAGGGCGATATGAGTCTGATTGGCCCACGTCCGGAAAGACCTCTTTTTGTGGAAAAATTTAAAGAGGAAATACCAAGGTATATGATAAAGCATCAAGTGCGTCCAGGCATCACAGGCTGGGCGCAGGTAAACGGATATAGAGGAGATACTTCTATTAAAAAAAGAATAGAGTACGATCTTTACTATATTGAAAACTGGTCAATGGTATTTGACTTTAAAATCTTATTCCTTACCTTCTTTAAGGGCTTTATCAATAAAAATGCCTATTAGAAAATAGGAGTGTAAATAAAATGCAGGATTATAATGATAATGAACAAAGAAAAAATGTACGAAGGGTTTCAAACAGTGAAGGCGGTCAGATGAGACGTCCTGTGCGGGGAGAGCAGACAGGACAGCCAAGAAGACCATCACAAGGAGGACAGCCAAGACCAACAGGGCAGCCAAGAAGACCGTCCCAAGGAGGACAGCCAAGACCAGCAGGACCGTCAAGAAGACCGTCCCAGGGGGCAGGAGGAGGCGCGGCAGGACAGCCAAGAAGACCATCGCAGGGAGGACAGCCAAGACCAGCAGGAAGACCTTCTTCTGGTTCAAACGGGAAAAGCCAGAAACCAAGAAAGGGTTCAAAAAGACCGCTGACACCACAGCAGGCTGCAAAGAAGAAGAGAAAAAAGATTGTTTTGTTTATTGTGGAAATTTTCCTGCTGCTGATACTGGTAGCGTCTTTGTGGTTTGTCAATAAGGCAAAGAGAATTGAACTTGTTAAAATTGATGACAAGGATATTGGAATCAACAAAGAAGTGCAACAGAAGATTGAAGAAGGAACAAGCAGTATGAAGGGCTATAGGAATATCGCGCTTTTTGGTGTGGATTCCCGCTCGAAACAGCTTGAGAAAAGCACCCGTACCGATACCATTATGATTGCATCTATAAACCTTGATACCAATGAGGTAAAGCTGATATCGGTCTATCGTGATACATGGCTGAATTTAAGTACCGATAGCTATAGTAAGGCAAATGCTGCCTATGCCAAGGGAGGGCCGCAGCAGGCGCTAAGTATGCTGAATATGAACCTTGATATGGATATCACAGATTTTGTGACTGTTGGATTCGATGGCTTGATTGACGTGATTGACGCAGTTGGAGGCGTGGAGATTGATGTCAAAGAAGCAGAAATCAAAGATCTGAATAATTATCAGATCTCTATGTCAGGCAGAAAGACGGGCACCGTCAATGCCAATGGAGATGAAAATTTTGAGGCAACAATCGGTGTAGATTATACACCCGTTACAAGATCAGGTATGCAGACACTCAATGGTCTTCAGGCAACTGCATATGCCCGAATACGATATGTAGGAAATGGAGATTTTGAACGTACTGCAAGACAGAGAACAGTTTTGACACAGGTTGCAAAGAAGGCTATTACCTTGAATCCAGACACCTTAAATAAGATTACAGAGGCTGTATTTGATGAGATAGCAACTTCGCTGGAACTGTCTGAAATTTTAAGTTTATTATCAGGGATTGCAAAATATGAGGTTGGTGAGACAACTGGCTTCCCATTCGAAGGATATGTACAGACTGGACGTGTAGGAAAGGCTAGTGTCGTAATTCCTGTAGACCTTACAAAGAATGTTTCGCTGCTGCATGAATTTCTGTTTGATGAACAGGGCTATGAACCATCAGAAACAGTTAAAAAATGCAGTCAGAAGATATCGGCTGATACAAAAGTAAGCTATAGTGGGGAATAAAGGAGCCAATAAGGGATCGCAGCACCGATCCCTTTTTGCCATTGCGGACGGATCAAAAAGTACCATGGAGGTAGATATGCAATACAGTGTTGATGTTATATTGCTGACTTACAAGCCAGGAAAGCAGATATTTGAACTGATAAAGGCATTGGAGGAGCAGACACATCCCATACACAAACTAATTATGATGAATACGGAAGAACGATACTTTAATGAGATTTTTTACGGAACAGGTTTTCTGGAACGATACAGAAATATAGAAGTTCATCATCTTTCTGCAAAGGAATTTGATCATGGCAGAACCAGAGCAAAAGCAGTTCAGTATTCAAAGGCGGATCTGTTTGTTTGCATGACGCATGATGCAATTCCAAAAGACAGGTTTTTGATAGAAAAGATAGTGAGAGCTCTGACGCAGCGCGAGGATATTGCAGTTGCCTATGCACGGCAGCTTCCGCGGCCTGACTGCCGCGAGATAGAAAAGTATACAAGAAGCTTCAACTATCCGGATAATTCTATGATAAAATCGCTTGCAGATGTGGATACACTAGGGATAAAGACATTTTTTTGTTCAAATGTATGTGCTGCGTATAACAGGGAAATTTATGAGAATATAGGTGGATTTGTGAAAAAGGCAATCTTTAACGAAGATATGATTTATGCCGGACATGCAGTGAATGCTGGATATC
The DNA here is from genome assembly GCA_910586585.1 of uncultured Lachnospiraceae bacterium. GTDB lineage: Bacteria > Bacillota > Clostridia > Lachnospirales > Lachnospiraceae > COE1. The sequence goes on along the minus strand of CAJUKA010000003.1, from coordinate 44,586 downwards.
GTATCGCGTATGCAGCAGAGGCGCTTGTGGAACATTCACACAATTTTACTTGCGCGCAGCAGTTTCACAGAAATTTTGATTTGGGAGTGTCACAGGCGGACCACCCAGAGGTATTTGAGGTGGTTTCCTCTGAGAGTGAGGGAATGAAGCTTGTGAAAGATACGATCAAACATTTGGGCAGGATAAGAGAGAGAAAGTTGATTCCGTATTTGATTTTGTCAAGTGGATTTAAACTGATTGGTTATCAGCTTGGAAAACATTACAGGAACCTGCCATATAATATAGTAAGGTGGTGCAGCTCTAACAAGGTATATTGGGAATTATAAGAAGATTTGTCTGGAAGGAGCAGGAATTGAGAATATGTGTGGAATAGTGGGTTATATAGGGAATCGCAAGGCGGCACCTGTCATATTAGACGGGTTGTCAAAGCTAGAGTACAGAGGATATGATTCGGCAGGAATGGCTGTATTTGACGGGGAAAAAATCAAGATCAAAAAGTCGGCAGGACGGCTCAAGGTACTTGAAGAGCTGACGCATGGCGGGGCGACAATGCCGGGAAAAGTAGGGATTGGGCATACCAGATGGGCTACGCATGGGGCGCCGAGTGATATCAATTCGCATCCGCATTACAATGCAGAAGAGACAATCGCAGTAGTTCACAATGGAATTATAGAAAATTATCTGCCACTCAAAGAAAAAATGATTTCAAAGGGCTATCAGTTTGTGTCTGATACAGATACAGAAGTGCTTGCACACTTGATAGATTATTATTACAAAGGCAATCCATTGGAGGCAATCACAAAAGTCATGCATCGCGTACAGGGTTCGTATGCACTTGGGATTTTGTTTGCGGATCATCCCGATCAAATTTTTGCGGTCAGAAAAGACAGTCCTTTGATTGTCGGTCAAAATGAGGATGGATGTTTTATAGCATCAGATGTTCCGGCAATCTTAAAACATACAAGAACCGTTTATTTCATAGAAAACCAGGAGGTTGTGCGTCTTCGGGCTGACCATATGCATTTTTATACCGTAGATGAGGAAGAGATTGCAAAGGAGCCTGTTACAATTGATTGGGATGCCAATGCAGCCGAAAAAGGCGGTTATGAGCATTTCATGTTAAAAGAGATGTATGAGCAGCCAAAGACGGTCATTGACACACTCCGGCCAAGGATTAAGGACAATGATATAGTGATAGAAGAACTGGGGATGTCTGATGAAGAGATTCAGGCGCTCAATAAAATTTTTATTGTTGCATGCGGTTCTGCATATCATGCAGGCGTAACAGCCAAATATGTCATTGAGGGAATCGCCCGGATTCCAGTAGAGGTTGACTTGGCAAGCGAATTCCGCTACAGGGACCCGATTTTTGAAGACGGCACGTTGGTGGTGGTCATCAGCCAGTCAGGGGAAACTGCAGATACGCTTGCTGCGCTCAGAGAGGCACAGAAACTAGGAAATAAAGTTCTTGGTATTGTCAATGTTGTGGGAAGCTCGATTGCAAGAGAGGCCGACAATGTCATGTATACCTGGGCGGGTCCGGAGATTGCTGTAGCAACTACCAAAGCCTACAGTGCACAGCTTATTGCGATTTATCTGCTTGCGATGAAATTTGGCAGAGTGCGGGGAAAGCTTGAAGATACCACTTTTAGCAATATGCTTAACGACTTGAAGCGGCTTCCGGGACAGATTGAAATGCTGCTTTCCAATAAAGGAAGGATTCAGCGTTTTGCAAACCGCTATGTGGGGGCAAAGGATGTATTTTTTATCGGCAGAGGCATAGACCATGCGATATCTATGGAAGGTTCTCTGAAGCTGAAAGAAATTTCATATATTCATTCAGAGGCATATGCAGCAGGAGAATTAAAGCATGGAACCATATCCTTGATAGAGGAAGGAACGCTGGTTGCAGCAGTAGCCACACAGGATACGCTGTTTAGAAAAACACTCAGCAATATGGTTGAGGTAAAGGCAAGAGGCGCATTTGTGCTCGCAGTTACAAATGAGGGAAATACAGATATAGAGAAAGCTGCGGATTATGTCATTTATATTCCGAGGACGAATCAGTACTTTACAAACTCGCTGGCAATGATACCATTACAGCTCTTTGGATATTATGTGGCTGTGGGGAAGGGCTGCGATGTCGATAAACCGAGAAATCTCGCGAAATCTGTCACAGTTGAGTAAAAGCCAGACTGATTGAGGACGAAATATAGGAGGACGTTTGGATATGGGAACAGGCGGGGGAAATAAAAAGAACTCTATTTTTAAAAATATTATGATAGTTATAGGATGCGTGGTATTTGCGGGATTATATTGTTTTGCAGGATATTACGTTGTAAACCTGGTTATAAACAATGACGGCAAAAATGCAGTGCCTGCATGGCTCGACAAAGTAGAAGTGCATGTGGACGAGGGAGCAGAGAATGCATCGGGGCAGCCAAAGAGTTCCGATGAAAAGATTGTAAAAGGGCAGGAAAGCAGCAAAGATATTTTTGACAGCAAAACAGAGAATAAAAATGAGGAATATTCAAACGGCGGTGCTCAGAATGGCAGTGATAAGGATTCCGATTCGAATAATATTAAACAGAAGCCGCGGTTTAAGGACGAGGAAAAGGAAACAGAAGAAAATACAGAATTAGAAGAAACAGAAGAATCGACAGAATCGGAAAGTTCTACGGAGAATACACCAGAAGAACAGTCCGCATCAGAGACAGAGACTGAAAGAACTGAGGAACAGAACAAAAGAGAAAGCAGAGAGGCACCTGTTGAGGTAAAGCATGTGGAGGTAATTTCGCAGGCTGGAACAGCCAAAGCGGTCGTTGCGGACGTGACAGCAGTTGTTCAGGCGGCGATGCCATGTGTCGTATCTATCACAAATGAGTATACAGCATATGATTATTGGTATGACGAGGAAGTAGACGATGAGGTAAACGGTTCTGGGATCATTGTGTCACAAAGCGACGAGGAACTTTTAATTGTCACAAATTATCATGTGATAGAGGATAGCAATAATCTATATGTGCAGTTCATAGATGATGCAGAGGCAGTTGCATATGTCAAAGGGGTATCGCCCGAAAATGACCTGGCGATTGTTTCGGTCTTCCTGGAAGATATGACAAATGACACACTGGACTATATTGCGATTGCTGCGCTTGGCGATTCGGATCGCTTGCAGGTGGGAGAACCCGCTATCGCGATAGGCAATTCCCTGGGATATGGGCAGTCTGTAACAACAGGCGTGATAAGTGCGCTAAACAGAGATATTTTTGCAGAAGATCCAGACATCAATCAAGGATATCTGATTCAGACAGATGCGGCAATTAATCCAGGAAATTCAGGAGGAGCGCTGCTAAATGTAAATGGTGAAGTCGTTGGCATCAATTCCAGCAAAATTGCGGATTATGTGATAGAAGGGATGGGGTATGCGATTCCGATATCAACAGCAAAGCCAATTATTGATGATTTGATGTTAAAGGAGACGAAAAAGAAAGTTCCTGTCAGTGAACGTGCATTTCTAGGGGTATCAGGCACAGATGTGACAGAAGATGCCATCAGCCGTTATGACATGCCGGAGGGAGTATATGTGACAGGTGTTCTGGAAGATACGGCTGCTGAAAAAGCGGGATTAGTGAAGGGCGATATCATCACTTACATAGACGGCGAGAAGGTTTCACAGATGGAAGAGCTGCAGAATATGCTTGCGTACTATGCAGCAGGAACCGAGATCGAACTAAAGTTAATGAGACAGACAGATGGAGAGTACAAGGAACTTATTTTGCATATCACATTGGAACATAAATAATCAGCATCAAAGAGAGGGCATACTATTGGATAGAGAGCATAATTTTGAGAATAATGAGGATATTGAAATTTTGAATATAAAAGATGACGAATCAAAATCGGATACAAACGACAAAGAAATGGACAAACCAACAGAAGATTCCTATGAAGAGGATAAGGAAAGCGAGTACGAAGATGTCTGCTTTATTTGCAGACGGCCTGAGAGCAAAACAGGAAGAATGTTTAAGCTGCCCAATCATATTTCAGTCTGCTCCGACTGTATGCATAAGACAATGGATACAGTCAGCCAGTTTGATTATCAGGGGATGTTAAACAATACGAATCTTAATTTTGACAAAAAAAATGATAAGGAAGGCAAACGACGTTTTCCAAACATCAGTTTTGTGAATATTGCAGATTTGCAGGGTGATGGAGGCATTCCCAACCGTCAGAAGCTCAAAAAGAAGAAAACCAAGGAAAAGAAAGAAGAGGCAGTATTGGATATTAACAGCCTTCCGGCACCGCACAAGATTAAAGCACAGCTTGATGATTATGTGGTGGGACAGGCTTATGCTAAGAAGGTAATATCGGTGGCTGTCTACAATCATTACAAGCGTGTGACCACAGGCACAATGGACGATATTGAGATTGAAAAGTCTAATATTCTTTTATTGGGGCCTACAGGCTGCGGAAAGACTTATATTGTAAAAACACTCGCAAGGCTGTTGGACGTACCGCTCGCAATTGCAGACGCGACTTCTCTGACAGAAGCGGGTTATATTGGAGATGATATCGAATCTGTGATTTCCAAACTGCTTGCAGCGGCTGATAATGATGTGGAGAAAGCAGAACAAGGCATTGTATTCATTGATGAGATAGACAAGATTGCCAAGAAAAAAAATACAACGTCGCGCGATGTGAGCGGGGAATCCGTGCAGCAGGGAATGCTGAAGCTATTGGAAGGTGCTGATGTGGAAGTTCCTGTCGGGGCAAACAGCAAAAATGCTATGGTTCCTCTGACAACGATCAATACCAGAAATATTTTGTTTATTTGCGGCGGTGCTTTTCCGGATTTGGAGGAAATCATTAAACAGAGACTTACCAAACAGTCTTCGATTGGATTTAATGCAGAATTAAAAGACGCTTTTGACAAGGAAAAAAATATACTGAAAAAGGTGCTGATTGAAGACCTGAAGAAATTTGGTATGATTCCAGAGTTTATCGGTCGTCTGCCGATTATTTGTCCAATGGATAGCCTCACGCAGGAAAGCTATATCAAAATATTAAAAGAGCCAAAAAATGCGATATTGAAACAGTATCAAAAGCTTTTGGAACTTGACGAGGTTAAGCTGAATTTTGATGACAGCGCGTTGGAGGCAATTGCAAAAAAAGCGATGGAACGTGATACCGGAGCGAGAGCACTACGGGCTATTATAGAGGAATTTATGCTTGATATCATGTACGAGATACCAAAAGATGAAAATATTGGTGAAGTGACAATTACAGGCGATTATATCAACGGAACAGGAGGCCCGATTATTGAAATTCGTACTGATCAAGTGCGCACAAAACAGGAAGCAAAGACACCTGTCACAATTGAAGAGAAAAAAGAGACGGATATAGAAAAAGAACAAAAGCCAGAGGAGCACAATTTTTATGAATTTTAATTCTAATAATAGAAAATGCTTTGTTCGTCCGCCCCATTTTAAAAAGCGTATGATTATGATGATGTTTGGTGTTTTGATTTTGGGAATTGGACTGTCACTTTTGCGAATGATTAATTTGGGAACAGATCCCTGTTCCTGTTTTACGCAGGGAATAACAAATTATGTGCCGCTTAGTTTCGGCACTTGTCAGCTTTTGTGTCATGTTGTAACCTTTTTGATTGTTATAAAATATGATCTTAGTATGATTAGTTTTGGAACGATAGGAAATATGTTTTTTGTAGGATATATTTCTGATCTGTTTAAATGGATATGGTCGGTGCTGCTTCCGGCAGGTTTTTTTGAACTGGCAGCAGTCCGATATCTTTTGCTGATACCAACCGTTTTAATATTTTTGCTGGGGGCGGCAGCATACATGTGTGCTGGTCTTGGCTCCTCGCCATATGATGCTCTTCCATTTATCATATCAGCACATGTCAAAAAGATCAGTTTTAAGGCGTTGCGCATGATATGGGATATCAGTTTTATGGTAATTGGCTTTGTGCTTGGCGGAGACGTTGGGATTGTGACAATTCTGGTGGCATTTTTTCTGGGTCCGATTATAACATGGATGCAGAAAAAAATGGAGGTACTAATTGCATAGATGACAGAGCTTGAGGAATATTACAATAAGTTTAATGAAGAGAAAAGGCTTAATTCCCGTCATGGACAGGTTGAATACCAAGTTTCGATGAAGTATATTCATCAGTATCTTGACGAGGCAGCAGCAAAAATGGAGGGAGATGATGTCTTGATTCATAAAGAGAATCCAGATATCAAAAGCCAAATCAAAGTACTGGACATTGGTGCAGGAACGGGACGCTATAGTGTGGCTCTGGCAAATGAGGGATATGATGTCACTGCGGTAGAGCTTGTGAAGTATAATCTTGGTATTTTGAAACAAAAAGCAAGCAGTGTGAAAGCATTTCAGGGCAATGCGATGAATCTAAGAAAATTAAAAGACAATACTTTTGATGTGACGCTTTTGTTTGGGCCAATGTATCATCTTTTTGCATTTGAGGACAAAAGAAAGGCACTTAGGGAGGCAAAACGCGTCACAAAACCAGGAGGGGTAATTCTTGCTGCGTACTGTATGAATGAGTACAGCGTTATCACATATGGTTTTAAGGAAAGACATGTGCTTGCATGTTTGGAAGAAAATTGTTTTACCGAAAGTTTCAAGACAGTTTCTTCGCCGGAAAGGCTGTATGATTATATGCGAATAGAAGATATTGACGCACTCAACGAAGCAGAGGGACTTTCTCGGATAAAAATAATATCTCCAGATGGCCCCGCGAACTATATGAGGCCATTTTTGAATCAGCTTAGTGATAAAGAGTTTGAAGCATTTATACAATATCAGCTTGCGACTTGTGAGCGCGCTGATTTAATTGGCGCCGGTGCGCATACAGTGGATATTATAAAGAAGGAGTCGTAGTATAAAATGAAACGGAGGGAAATCTGAAATGGACTTGAATCAGGTGATGGGAGAGCTGGATGAGCTTTTTGTACAAGAGAAAATCAGTGAGATTCCACAATTTTTGGAGTCGCATATCGCACAGGCGCGTGCAGAGGGGGCACAGGATATCATGCTGACGCTCTACAATGAATGTATTGGGTTCTACAGAGAAGTAGGCCAGTATGACCTTTCAATAGAAAATTGCCGAAGAGCAATCACACTGATGGATCATATGGGGATTCAGAATACACTTCCCTATGCTACAACGCTCTTGAATGCTGCTACTGCGCATCGTGCGGCTGGACATCTGCAAGAGTCGTTAGAGCTGTATAATCGGGTGCGGCCAATCTATGTGGCGCTTTTGAAAGAGGATGATATTTATTTTGCAGGGTTGTATAATAATCTCAGCCTCCTGTATCAGGAGATGGGAGATTATGAGTCAGCCAAGGAGCAGCTTGAAAATGCATTATATATTGTGAATCATAAACCAGACAAACAGTTTGAGGTGGCAGTGACACAGGCAAACTTGGCGAATACTTGTATCGAGCTTGGGCAGGACGATGAGGCAAAGGCAAGGGCTGAAGAATCGATCCGTATTTTTGAGGAAATAGGGGTGGATGATGCACATTATAGCGCCGCATTATCAGCGCTTGGAAGTCTTTATTTTATGGATAAAGACTATGAGAACGCACTTGAGTGCATGGAAAAAAGCAGAGAATGCGTAGCAAAATATTTAGGGGCAGAAAATATTCAATATCAGCGGCTTAGCGAAAATATTGAAATTATCAGAAAGAAAATAAATGCGGATACACAGACAGAGCAGGCAGAAGATTCAGATGCGTTGGAGGTGTCTGATACAGAGGACGAAAGCAATTCTGGAAAAGAAGCAGAAGAGGAAAGCGATTCAGACGAAATGTTGGAAACAGAAGACGAAAGCAATTCGGACGAAGAACTAGAAGAGGAAAGTGAACCAGACGATATCCTGGAATCAAAGGACGAAAGCAATTCTGAGGAGGAAGCAGAAGAGGAGAGCGATTCGGACGAAGACGCACAGGAAGAGCGCGAGACAGATTTTGAGGAGGAAGTGCAGTCTCAAGAGGACACCGACTCTAAAGAAGAGACACAAGTCGATGAAATTGCGATAACTGAGGACGAAACCGCCAATCAAACAGAAGAATCGGGTACAGATGCTGAAGAAATAGATATGGTAGAGGAGGAGGTTTTTGCGGACCTTACCCCGGATATCTCAGGTCTTGATTTGTGCCGCCGATATTATGAGGAATACGGAAAGCCCATGATTTCTGAGAAATTTCAGGATTATGAATCTTTGATTGCAGTAGGACTTGTGGGAAAAGGATCGGATTGTTTTGGCTTTGATGACATGCAGTCACGAGATCATGATTTTGGGCCGCGGTTTCAAATGTGGGTCACCAAAAAGGTATACGATGAGATTGGAGCAGCATTGCAATCAGCTTATGAGGAGCTTCCAAAGAGCTTTATGGGCGTTGACAGAATAGAGACCCTTCATGGCAGAGACAGGGCTGGCGTGATGGTGATTGAAGATTTTTATAAAAATACACTTGGCACAGATTTGATAGGAAAACTGGCTGAAAATAATGAGGATTTGAATGGCGAAAATTTTAATACGATCAAATGCTGGCTTGCAACACAGGACTATGCGCTTGCGGCTTCAGTAAACGGTGAAGTATTTAGAGATGACGAAGGAATCTTTACGCGCTATCGCAACAGGCTGCTTGCATATTATCCAAAGCCGGTTTGGTATCGGAAAGTAGCACAGACCTGCGCGCTTTTCTCACAAAATGGTCAATATAATCTGCCGCGTATGCAAAGACGGGGGCAGTTTGTGGCTGCACAGCTTGCAAAGGCAGAATGCATGAAGCAGGCAATGACACTGAACTATTTATTAAATAAAAAATATGCACCGCATGATAAGTGGCTCTTTAAAGGAATGCCGGATAATCCAGAAATGCGAATCAATGAAGAAGGCATTATCAATGAGAGTGTGGCGTCACTTGTGGAAAAAATCGGTATGCTTCCCGTTGACAAAGCACATGAAAGAGAGCTTGCGACTGCGGTAGAATCTCTTGCGGTTATTTTTGCAAATGAACTTGAGAAGCAGAATATGGTTGGCGCATGTGATTTGTACCTTGATGCCTGTACAGCAGAACTTACTGCAAAAAGTGATGTGCTTTTGACTGCGATTGTAGCCAATACACCAATTGTAACTGCGCTTTCTCTTTCGATAGCGAAGGCGGAGTTCGAGGCGTTTGACAAAGTACAAAATGAAGGCGGAAGGGCAAGCTGTCAGAACAACTGGCCAACATTTAAAATCATGCGTATGAGTCAGTATATGACTTGGTCAGAAGATATGCTTCTGCAGTATTTGTATGAGTTCAAGAAAAATTATGCAAGCGGCAGAAATATGATTGAAGAAAAATATGCCCGCATGATGGAATCAACAGCGCCATCAGAGTATGCGCTTTTTGCAGACAGGCTTCCGGCAATTTCAGAGGAAAAGAAGGCAATTATAGAGCAGATAACAGCGCTGCAAGTTAAGTGGATGGAAGAGTTTGCACAAAAATATCCCAATCTTGCAGGAAATGCCCGCATCATACACACAGCAGAAGATTTGCCATATGATACATCATATGAAACATATCTGCGCGGTGAATTGAGCACGTATTCGGACAAAATGTTGGATCTGTATGGCAGATATATTGTGTCCCATGCAAAAAATAATCAAAATGTGGCGCAGGAGATTATGGAACAAACCATTCATTTTTATGGTTATAAAGATTTAGAGACTGCAAACGAGAAAGGAATCGTCTGAAAATCAATGATTTTCAGACGAAAGCATATAAATTTTGCAGAAAGGTGGACAATTTTTAATGAGCAAAATTATATTAACAGGTGACAGACCTACGGGAAGACTTCATATTGGACATTATGCAGGATCTCTCAAACGGCGAGTAGAACTGCAAAATTCAGGTGAGTTTGACAAGATTTATATTATGATTGCAGATGCGCAGGCGCTGACAGACAATATTGATACTCCTGAAAAAGTAAGGCAAAATGTGATAGAGGTGGCGCTTGATTACTTATCAGTAGGACTTGACCCTGAAAAATCTACATTGTTTATTCAGTCGCAGATTTCAGAATTAACAGAACTTACATTCTACTATATGGATTTGGTTACAGTGTCAAGACTTCAGAGAAATCCAACAGTGAAGAACGAAATACAGATGCGTAATTTTGAGGCAAGCATTCCAGTAGGGTTTTTTACATACCCAATCAGCCAGGCAGCAGATATTACATTCTGCAAGGCAAATATCGTGCCTGTGGGAGAAGATCAGCTTCCTATGATAGAACAGACCAAGGAAATTGTGCACAAATTTAATGCTGTATATGCGCCAGAGAATCCTGTACTGGTTGAACCAAAAGCAATGCTGCCACAGGCAGATGCGTGCAAACGGCTTCCTGGAACCGATGGAAAAGCAAAGATGAGCAAATCACTGGGCAATTGTATTTATCTGGCTGACAGCGCAGATGAGGTAAAGACAAAGATAATGGGAATGTTTACAGATCCACAGCATTTAAAAGTCAGCGATCCTGGACATCTGGAAGGAAATACTGTGTTTACGTACCTGGATGCATTTGCACGAGACGAGCATTTTGAACGCTATTGCCCGGATTATGCGAATCTTGATGAGATGAAAGCGCACTATACCAAAGGTGGTCTTGGGGATATGAAGGTCAAAAAATTTCTGAATGAGATAATGCAGGAGGAACTTGAACCGATTCGCAAGAGACGCGCTATGTTTGAAAAAGATATTCCTGAAATCTACAATATCCTCAAAAAGGGTTCTGAGACGGCAAGACAGGTAGCAGCTCAGACATTGTCAGAGGTAAAACATGCTATGAAAATTGATTACTTTGAGGACTTGGAACTTATCAAGGAACAAAGTGAAAAGTATGCCTCAAGGTAATAATAATAGAATTCGAGTGATTTAGATGGAAAGTTTTATTGGCTTTCATGACAAATTTCAGTTTCTAAAATACTTATCATATCAAAGACAACGGGCGCTTTGCCTGCTGTCTTTTTTTCATGTCTCGTGCGGGAAGGCCAACAGAGGTTGACGGGTGCCCTACTCGATTGCATAGCCCTGCGTATTGGAAACATTGAATAGTTCCGAGGAGTTTGGGGAAAATTAACAGTATCAAATAAAGGTAAAACAGGAGGACATCAGGTGGAGAACAATACTGCAAAAAATAGTGCCCTTGGCACATCAAGTATCAGCTATGGAAGGCCAGTGCTTATTATGGGGAGTGGTTCCATTGTTGGACAAATGGAAGATGAAGGACCGCTTTCGGGAAGCTTTGATAAGGTAAGTGATGATAAAAATGATATGTTTGGCGCAGACTCCTGGGAAAAGGCAGAAAGTGCCCTTCAGAAAGAAGCAGTAGCAATCACACTATCAAAGACAGGAGCAGAAACCAGGGATATTAGATATATTTATGCAGGAGATTTGCTGGGACAAAATATCGCAAGTTCCTTTGGGCTTGTTGACTATCAGATACCATTATTTGGGCTGTATGGGGCATGTTCTACTTGTGGAGAGTCACTTTGTCTGGGGAGTATGTGTATCGCGGCCGGTTATGCCGATCGTGTGATAAGCCTGACATCAAGTCATTTTGCCAGTGCGCAGAAAGAATTTCGATACCCGTTAGAATATGGGGGGCAGCGGCCTTTGTATGCATCATGGACTGTAACAGGTAGTGCAGGGTTTTTGCTGCAAAATATCAATGCATCTGGAAAATCGGTATCTGGAAGACCTATCAAAAATGAATATGAAGGAAAATACCAGAAAAAAATCGGAATTACAGGGATTACAGGCGGCAGAATAGAAGATTTTGGCATCAAGGATTCTTTTAATATGGGTTGTGCCATGGCACCTGCAGCGGCATGGACAATTGCGACCAATTTGAAGGATTTTGGCAGAAAACCGCAGGATTATGATGCGATATTTACAGGAGATTTGGGAAGTGTTGGACAAGAGGCGTTGTTTAAACTGCTTCAGCAAGAAAGTATTGATATCAGCGACAGGCATTATGATTGTGGTATGATTATTTATGATGCGGAGAAACAGGACGTTCACGCGGGAGGGAGCGGCTGCGGCTGTTCAGCAGTCGTGCTTTCTGCGCATATATTGCCCAAATTAGCCATGGGAGATTGGAAACGTATTCTGTTTGTTCCAACAGGTGCACTGTTAAATAAAACTTCATTTAACGAAGGGCAAAATGTCCCAGGAATTGCGCACGGTGTTGTGATTGAGGCTTTGGATGGAGAATAAATGATAATAAAATGAACAAGATGAATATGCAATTCAGAAAATATAACAGAAAATATAGAAAAATTCTGAAAATACACTAAATTATTTTGCAATTTGTTCGATATAAATAACAGAAGGAAGTTGACATAGATATATACCATAAACTATTAACGTTTATATCTTTATGGGAAACGATCACAGTGGAAATGCAGCTTTTTATACAAATGAATGCGATAACGCAGGCTATAAATCGAGTGCACAGCACTCAATTTCTTACTTTGTAGGAAATTGCGATAGCGTACTCAGTTTTTTATATTCTTAGAATGATTGTGTGAAAAAAGGGGATTTGCATAATCGTATATAAGGGAAAGGAGCACATATGGAAGTAAGAAGTGCCAATAATGCCTTACTCAACAGGGCAGCGATTGCAATTGAGAACTCTGGTTCTGGAGACGGCGCGAAACAGCAGGCGAGGAAGGTAAACTATGCTGCAGCCGAAGAGAATACAGAGTTCGACGATCAATCGGTTTTACTCTCTATTTCAGAAGCTGGTTTGAAAAAAAGTTTGTCTGATAAACAGGAAGTGAAAGATGATGGTAAGTGCAGAATTTTTTCAAGCGAAGCAGAGATTGAGGAAATGACAAAAAAGATGGAAGGGCTTTCTAGTCAGGTAATTAATGGGAATTTTTCCATTTCTGACAGACTTAGTTTTAATTCCGAGATTCATAAACTCAGTATTGAGCTTGAGAAGTTGAATGGGGCCGGCGTCACTGTTACGATGGATCACTGTACGAGATTATCCAGAAAAATCTCAGATTTAACGAGGGTGATAAGTGATGCAGCGGTTTACCGCAATAGTGCACGCACAGTATTTATGGTTAACTCAAAACAACCTGCGGCAGCGATGCACACACAACTAGATATTGCTCTTTGAAGATAAGAAGTTCAAATACAAGTGAATATTTAAAGTATTGAAAAGCCGCATAAATGCTATCGTTATGCGGCTTTATTTCATAATAGGAAATTGCGAACACAACTCAGAGTGATGTTCTCATCCCTTGAAAAGAAACGTCCTTTTCGCCACAAATTGGTTGTTGTTTTATTCCTTGGTGTCCTTTAGCCAGTCCATACCAGGATATGGATCACATGTGTGAGCATACCATTCAACGCATTTTGCCGCCAACTCTCGATCTCGCATAGTGCATTTCAAAGGGAAAACGGACTGCCCATCGCTTGGCGTAATGGGGGCTTCTTCATTAGACTCTAAAAGTTCCGGGTCAAAGCAAGCCCAAGCAGTATCCGTTTCAGCGTCCCAGATTTGTAAAAAAATCAGGTCGGAAGAGGATTCCATTATCAAATATCCTTCCTCGTTGTCCTCGTCTGGGGCCATCATTACGCTGTGATATTTTCCAGTACGGACATTTTCTACAATCTTCTGGATACCCAGCTCTGAAATATCTTGGATTGTCTGGCTGGACAGCGCGCCTCGGCTGGCCATTTGAATCTGAATGCCCTCTGGCATAGATGGGACTTCATGCTTTCTAATAATTTCTTCCATAAAAAATCACCTTTCCTTTCAAAATCATAACTTTTGATTTGCCGGATAAACGGAAACGGTTATCTTACATTAGCCGTTTTGGTTTTCGTTCGTAGATAAACAATATATTCAAATAGTTTTCCATACAATCACCTGATAAGAAAATACTGCCGTTTTCAAATCAATTCCGATATGTTAGTGTAATTATAATGTATTTTTAAACAGTACGCAATTCCGAAAAGGGAAAAAGAAATCGTTCACATCAAAAAATGTTTGATTGGCAACATAGGAATCTTGCGAAAGTATTTATAGTCCGATATAGTTAATATAGACATGAGAATTGATTCAAAGGCGGCATGGGGGTTAATGTGAAGATTGCGGTTTGTGAGGACGAGATAGAAGTACAAAAAATGTTTGCAGAGAGCATACAAAAAGTCTGCCCGAATGCGGAGATTTTATGTTATTTGTCTGGTGAAGCGCTCCTAGAGGCAGATGAACAGATAGATATTTTATTTTTGGATATTCAGATGCCAGGCAAGAATGGAATGGAAACTGCAAGGGCGCTGCGCAAAAGAGGTATGGACACCATTTTAATTTTTGTTACGGCCATAGAGGAATATGTCTTTCAGGCATTTGATGTAGGAGCATTTCATTATTTGGTTAAACCATTTGAACAAGAAAAATTTGCTGAGGTATTGAGAAATGCAATAAAGCAGAAAATAAACAAAAAAGCAAATGAGACGGAATTTCCAAAAAAAGAATCTCCATGCCTGATGATAACCACAGATGGAAAACATCTGACAGTGAATTTAAAAGATATTGTATATGCAGAAGTATTTAACAGGAAAATCATCATTCATACAATGGATGCGGAGATTGAGTATTATGGAAAAATGAAAGAACTTGAACAGAAAGCAGGAGAACTGTTTTATCGTTCGCATAGGGCGTATCTCGTAAATTTGGGATATATCACAAAATACAATGCGACAACGATTTGGCTTGAAAAGGGACAAGCACTGATGGCAAAGCAGAATTATCCAGAATTTGTAAAGCGCTATCTGAAATATAATCAGCAGGAGAGAAGGGAATAGGTAATGAAATCGAATCCAATCTGTTGGACAATCGTTTCTGTGCTCGTTACGATAATAGAGAATCTGGGCATGGCATATTGTTTTTATTATCTAGCAAGACCTTTTATGAAACAGAAAAAAAGTGCTTTGTATGCAGGTGTAATTTACTTTTTTTCGATGATGTTAGTCAGATGCGTTTTGCATCGGGATAGTTTTGAGATGTATGCATTTTGTGTGCTGCTTGCTTATTTGGCGCTCTGCTGGATAGATCGGAGAAGTTATGAACAAAAGGTATTTCTTGCGATGACATTTTTTTTGCTTCGCTGGTTTGCTTCGGCAATGGCAGAAGTGATATATGATAATTTATACAGTTTTGCCGAAAATACGGACTTTATGCAAAAGCACCTCGATCTTTGGCTTGCTTTGTACATTGTGGTTTGTTTGGTTTATTTGGTATTTGAGTTTTTATTTATAGGAGTTAGTGTCTGGTGTATTTTGAAGGCATACGTATATAAGTATGCAGATATGGCAAAAGGAGAACTTTTGATGCTGCTGATGCCTTTGTTTGCAGGAGTATCAGGATACATTGTAATACATTGTTATCGCCGCTTTTATATTATAGAATCTGGAGAAAACAGAGTAATTTATGATGTTCTGGCGCTGCTGTATTATGGAGTAACCATTATGATTCTTGTAGTGGTGGTTGTGTTGTATCAAAGTATAAAGGCAAAGCAAGAGGAAGGGCTGCAAAATGAACTGCTTGCCGCACAAGTTGATAGTATCAAACAACATATTGAACAAGTGGAAAATCTATATCAGAATATTCACAGTATTCGGCATGATATGACAAATCATATTATGACATTAGAAAGGCTTTACGAGAAAAATGAACTAGAGGAAGCAAAAAGATACAGCACAGAGCTAAAAATGGTTCTTGCAAAAGCAGCAGGCACTATCAAAAGCGGAAATCCAGTGACAGATGTTATTTTGCAGGAGAAAAAACAAGTAGCAGAGCAAAGGCATATGAACTTTTATTCCGATTTTCATTATCCTGCGGAAACAACTATCAATGCTTTTGATGTGAGTGTCATTCTGAATAATGCGCTGCAAAATGCAATAGAAAATGCAGGGGGATGCGAAACACCTTATATTTCAATTTCGTCATACCGCAGAAAAAATGCCTATATGATTGAGATCAAAAACAGTTTTAAAGGAACTGTTCAGTGGGATGTAGAAAGTGGGCTTCCGCTCACCTCAAAGTGCAAAACAGACAAGCAAACACATGGTTATGGGTTAAAAAATATACGCAGGGTTGCAGCCAAATATTTTGGCGAGATTGATATTGCAGTGGCAAACGGCGAATTTTGTCTCAGTATTTTGTTGATGAATACAAATGAAGATGCGCCTTTCATCTAAGCAGGATCTAAAACGTGTTTGGCTCACAACAAAAAAACGCCGTTCCACATCATGTCACTTTAATTTGGAAAGATGTGTTCCGAAAAAATAAGTGAGAGCAAGAATCAATATGCTTTATGTATTCTCATAAAATCAGGGACAATGAGACTTTGAGAGTACATTTTATGGAAAGGAGAAAGAAATGACAATTGGCAATGTAAGTGGAATGGCAGTTCAAGGCACAGGCGGAGGGTTACAGCAAGGAATGAATGCGCAGACAGACGCTGTCAGCAAAAATATTCAAAAACAGATCATGGATGCGCAAAAACAGCTTCAGGAGCTCTCTTCAAACAATGATATGAATATGGAAGAACGCATGAAAAAACGCCAGGAAATTCAGCAGCAGATCAGTGATCTGAATATGCAGCTGCGGCAGCACCAGATTGAGCAGAGAAAAGAACAGCAGGCAAAAAAAGCAGCGAAGGAGGAACAAACAAGAGGAAACACACAAGCAGAGTCAGGCAAACAAAAAACAGGACTTTCAAAGGCAAGTATGCATGCGATGATTTCGGCAGAGTCTTCTATGAAACAGGCGCAGGTACAGGGCAGTGTTGCAACCAGCATGGAAGGAAGAGCTGGTGTTTTGAAGGCGGAAATAAAGCAAGATGGGGCAACTGGCGGAGATACAAAATCAAAAGAGGAGGAGCTTGCACAAGTAGAACAGAAAGCAGAGCAGGCAACTGCATCACAGATGGAGTCACTTGGCAAAGCAAACAAAACAATAGAGGAAGCGGCAGAAAGACAGGAGCAGACCGAATCAGCAGAAAAATCCTCAGAAGAACCCAAAGAGAAGAAAACAGTGCAGAAGAACCAGACAAAAGATGATGATAAAATGCAGCATCAAGAAGATGCGGCTGCTACAAAACAGGAAGTACAGTCTAGTGTAAAAAAGGACACAGCGCCATTAGATGACAAGTATCCTTCGATAGATATTCGTTTGTAAACAGATGCAACGTTCTAGGCTGAACTGTTACCAATGAAACAACAAAATATAATTTCATCTTGACATTTTCCTTATCTTGGCACAAGATTATAGTACAGCGAAATGAAGGTAGCGTTAGTGTGAAGCCGCCAAAGGCGGCATGAGGGATTGTTATGCGAAAATTAGATTTCAAGATGGAACGTCCAGGACAGGTCAAAGAAGGGGATGTTGTCACAGTCACAGAGGGAGTACTGCCAAGTAATTATTATTATACCATCAATCCGGCAGTTGCAATGTCGGGAAATATTCCTTTTCGTGACAGACTGAAATCAAAAAGCGGCACTGTGGTTTCTATCGAAGAGAACACACGGGGATATTATATTACTGTGGAGTTTGATGAACCAGAAATAAGTTGATATGATATGTGCTTGGAAGCGCTGTGAATAAACGCGCATAAAACCCGCAGACATTGAAAGGAGCATGATTACAAAGATGAAAAAAGTTAGTACAGATAAGGCACCAGCGGCAATTGGCCCATATTCTCAGGCTGTCATAGCAGGAGATTTTTTATATGCCTCTGGTCAGATACCAATCAATCCAGCAACAGGAGCAGTTGAAGCAGAAGGGATTGCGGCACAGGCAGAGCAGTCTATGAAAAATGTTGGGGAAGTCTTAAAAGCAGCAGGTATTTCCTATGACAATGTTGTTAAGACAACTTGTTTTCTGGCAGAAATGGCAGATTTTTCAGCATTTAATGAAGTGTACGCCAGATATTTCACACAAAATCCAGCGAGAAGCTGTGTGGCAGTCAAAGATTTGCCCAAAGGGGTATTGTGTGAAGTTGAGGTAATTGCTTATTTAGGGTAGTGTCTGGCTGACTTAGGAGTTGAGATGTTTTGAGAATGAAAAATATCGTTTTGATTGGTATGCCAGGAGTTGGAAAGAGTACGACGGGAGTTGTATTGGCAAAAAATTTGGGAATGTCTTTTATTGATTCGGATCTTGTGATACAGGAGCAGAAAGGGAAGAAGCTTCATGAGCTGATAGAAGAACATGGACTGGATGGGTTTCTTGAAATAGAAGAACAGGTGAACTGTTCCATAAGTCCCCGTTCTGCGATCATTTCTACAGGCGGAAGCGCGGTTTATAGTGCTGCGGCAATGGATCATTTTAATCAAATTGCTATAATATGCTACCTGAAGCTTTCCTATGAGGGAATTCAGGAGCGGCTTGGAGATTTGGCGGAACGTGGGGTGGTGCTTAGAGAAGGTCAGACTTTGAAATCATTGTATGATGAGCGAACACCTTTGTACGAAAAGTATGCAAATCTCACAGTAGAGTGTGAAAATAAAAATATTCGCGAGATTGTTATGGAACTTGCCAAAAGACTTCGATAAAATAAGAATAAATTTAAAAGAATAATTGTAGAAAAAAATCACATACTAATCTAAAAAAGGAAAGGTATGTGGTTTTTGTATGATGGATTATATCAATGCATTCTGGGTTGGCGGTTTGGTATGCGCACTTGCACAGATTTTATTGGACCGGACAAAAATGCTTCCAGGACGTGTGATGGTTCTTTTGGTTTGCATCGGTGCAGCAATTAGCTTTTTTGGATGGTATGAACCCTTTGCAGAGTATGCGGGAGCCGGTGCGAACGTGCCACTTTTGGGATATGGTAATATACTCATGAAGGGCGTCAAGGAAGCGATAGACAAAGATGGGTTTATTGGGTTATTTAAAGGCGGATTTACAAATGGGGCGGTAGGGTGCAGTGCAGCGCTCATTTTTGGATATCTTGCAAGCCTAATATTCCATTCTAAGGTGACAAAGGCATAGATATGTTTAGGAAAGTTCTTCAAAATCTAAGCCAAAGTCGGAAAGAAGCTGGCGGACATAAAGATCCCATAGTTTATCCACACTTTTATCCATTACAAAGGTAGTAAATGCAGAGCCGGTTATACAGGTCACTTTGCCCTTTTCATAACGGATATTAAGGACAAGCGAACGGATGAAATTGTCTGCAACTTGGCAATCGGGATTTGCAGCAATTTTTTTTATCAGTTCTGGCGCCGCGTGGAGAACGACTTTGAATGAAACAGGGGTTTTCTTTCCTTTGATTAATTGAAAACAGAACGGACGAAGATCCTTCCAATAAGAAAATTCAATTGATTTTTCGCTGCTTTTCAGTTCTTCAAGTTCTTCCTGGTTATAAAAATCTTTCACTAGATGTCCATCAATGTGAAATGTGTTAAAAGTTGTGATCACTGCTTCCGCTGTCAAAAAACAATCAAATTTGTCAGACAGAAGCAGTGCATTCATAATATCTTTTGTCACTTTTATTTCCAAAGCATTCATAAAAATCCCCCAATATTGCGCAAAATCTTTCCAATTTGGTTCTTTTGCGCTGTTTCTAATCTGAATTAATCAGATTTATCCATTTTTTCTTTGAGTCTCTTGTAATCACTGTATTTCCACATAGATATTTTAAGTTTTCTGTAATCCTGCATATAAATTGATAGCGGCATTACAGCAGATACAAATTTAAAATTGGCAATGCTGGTAGTATTGACACGCTCAAATTCCTCGTAGGGCGCAAAAATCCTGCGAAGTTCACTGATGTCTTCTTCAACACTGACAAATTCACCGTTTGGAAGATACAGGGTACTTCCTTTTTCTTCTTGCAGCGCATACATAATATAATTTTTTGGAATATAGCTTACAGTATCATTTGTATGAACGGACACGGTTACAATATTGCCGACAACATTGCGATCTCCCAAAAATAAATATTCTGGCAGCGGATCAGGAACGTAGGGTTTTTTGGCATGGATAACATAGTCCGGCAGATTGGGAATCGCAGTATAATCAATTTTTGAGGAATATAATATCAAAGGGGCACGATATCCCATCATGGTAAGCTGTTCGATGATCTCTTCAACAAGTCCTGGCCGAGAACACATATCCATAAAAATAATATTATATTTTAGTGGATTGATAAGAAAATGGTCCTTGTCACCATAGGAGTCTATGTACAGAATATTGGGTGTACCAGCTCTCTTATCAGATTCTCTTGAGAGAAGGCGTTCAATATGTCTTCTGTCGGCTACATTATCATCACACACTGCTACATGCATGGTAAACGACACCCCTTTCGTTTGTATTATATATGATTATAAGAATATACGTTTTTATTCCAGTTTAATGTTTAACTCACCCATAGATACTTTGATTTCACTCATATCGCCATATAACGCATCGGTCTTTTCTAAAATGATAGGCATGGAAAAGTCTGTCTGAGAGCGCTGTTTTGAAAGAGAAAGAATTAAGTCCATCTGTCCGTCAGTAAGTCCATAATAATCATCACAAGCCCTAAGCGCTTCCTGGGTCTCCATAAGCTGTACGGCAAGTATATGAGCGCCGTTTTTTATAATTTCGCCATCTTCAAGCATACTATACAGTTCATCCCAGGTTCCCCAAAATGCTGCTGTAATATAAGGTTTTATTTCTCCATCTATATTTTCCAGAACATATTGTAAAGTTTCTGATTTCGCAAGCTCGACAATGGCTTCTGGTGCGTCTTTAAAAAAGTTCATTGCATCCTGATAGGGCATTTTTACGGATGTATCTTGAAATACAGCAATGATATACTTCTTGCCAAAGGTAATCGTGCCACGGCATCCCTGGCTGTTATTCATACAGTAATTTATGTTATCCCAAGAGTGTTCATAATTTAACTCTGGATATTCTCCGACTGTTACTGCATGAGCTACCGCCATAAAGATGCAACCATTATAAAGTTTTTGAGGGTTGATTTTTATTTTTTTGCAAACTTCATACATATAAATACCTTTTTAGAACCTGATTATATTTAGTATTCACTTGCCACCCACAATGCAGATTTAAAACCTCAATTTCAGCTATTATATCGAATATTGCGAACGCAGAATCCATTGAAACAAAAAGCTGCGCTTTTTGCAGATTGAGCGCGCTGGCGCTCAATCTTTTTACATAACAGAAATCTGCAGCGGAGATTTTAAAATAGCAATCGTTAATAAAATCTGCAAAATTAGTATCAAAGGCATCCCAAATACAAAATACCAATGCCTGGTTTTGTGATGAAAAATTCTCATGCCTATAATCAAGCCAATGCTTCCGCCAATAATGGCAATGACAAAGAGCGTAGATTCTGGAATCCGCCAAAGTTTTTTGACTGCCTTTCTCTTGTCAATGCCCATCATGGCAAAACCGGTTAGATTGATTACTATAAAATAGATTGCAAGAATGCCAAATACTGTCATGGCTTTCCCCTTTTTAGTTCTCTACTTCCTGCATTTTCATTGCGCGTACTTTGCAGGATAGACCGAAGAGATTGATAAATCCTTCTGCATCATGATGATCATACAGATCGCCGGTCTTGAAAGATGCGATACTTTCATTATATAAAGTATAAGGGCTTGTCTCTCCAGCTTTTATAATATTGCCTTTGTAAAGTTTGAATTTTACTTCTCCTGTTACATATTCCTGGGTTTTTTCAATAAATGCCTGAATTGCTTCACGTTTCGGAGTAAACCATTTTCCTTCATATACCGTATCAGCCAGTTTATTGCCCATCTCTTTCTTCAATGTATATGTATCACGGTCAAGAATCAACTCTTCAAGCTGCTGATGTGCTTCCATGAGAATCGTTCCGCCAGGTGTTTCATAAACGCCGCGTGATTTCATGCCAACAACACGGTTTTCAACAATGTCAACGATACCGATTCCATGCTTGCCGCCAAGTCGGTTCAGTTCCCGAATGATATCGGAAACTTTCATTGCTTTGCCATTGACAGATTTTGGAACGCCTTTTACAAAGGTCATGGTGACATATTCGCCTTCTTCGGGAGCTTTTTCGGGTGTGGTGCCAAGTACAAGAAGGTGTTCAAAATTTGGTTCGTTTGCAGGATCTTCCAGTTCAAGCCCTTCGTGACTGATATGCCAAATATTTCTGTCACGGCTGTAAGAACTATCGGCTGAGAATGGAAGATGAATACCGTGTGCCTTGCAGTATTCAATTTCTGACTCGCGGGAATCCATCGTCCATTTGTCATTTCTCCATGCGGCAATAATTTTGAGATCAGGAGCCAAAGCTTTGATGCCAAGCTCAAAACGAATCTGATCATTTCCTTTTCCGGTAGCGCCATGACAGATTGCAGTAGCACCTTCTTTTCTTGCAATTTCTACAAGCTTCTTGGCAATTAAGGGTCTTGCCATAGAGGTACCTAACAGATATTTGTTTTCATAGATAGCATTTGCCTGTACACAGGGGACAATATATTCATCACAAAATTCGTCAATAACATTTTCGATATAAAGTTTTTCAGCGCCACAGGATTTTGCACGTTCTTCAAGTCCGTCAAGTTCTTCCTCCTGTCCGCAGTCAATACACACACAGATGACCTCATAATCAAAATTTTCCTTTAGCCATGGGATAATGGCAGTGGTATCCAGTCCGCCTGAATAAGCAAGTACTACTTTTTCTTTCATAATATTTTCTCCTTTTTTCGCGATATATGTACGTTCCAACAACGTATAATCTAACTATACATCAATACAGAACGTAAATCAAGTGCAATTTTATTCATTTTATATTGACAATAATAAATAAATATGTAAAATAAAAGAGTTGAAATGAATAATATGCACAAATATATGCATAAAAATTCATGATGTAGTTTTTTTGTGAAAATGGTTGTATTTATTGCTTTAATAAATTATCATGTAAAGTAGACCTTTTGTAGGGAGGGCCAGTATATGGTTAGGATAATGACAGCGGCGGATTATGATCAGGTATATGCACTTTGGAAAACAATTAAGGGATTTGCGATGAGGAGCCTTGATGATTCCAGAGAAGGCGTGGAGCGTTTTTTGAAAAGAAATCCACAGACAAGCGTAGTTGCAATCGAGGATGGGAAAATTGTCGGCGCAATCTTGTGTGGACATGATGGCAGACGCGGATGTTTATATCATGTCTGTGTGGAACCAGGTTATCGAAGACGTGGAATTGGCAAAGCAATGGTGGTATTTTGTATGAACGCATTGAGAAAAGAACAGATTAACAAAGTAAGTTTAATTGCATTTGCCCAAAATGATATTGGAAATGCGTTTTGGCATCATGTAGGTTGGATGCAGCGCGAAGATCTCAATTATTATGATTTCGTGCTCAACAGTGAGAACATAGAGGCGTTTAACAAATAAAAGTGTTGTATAAAAAATAAAAAGATGGCAAAGAGCCGTCGCGCAGCGACTTATAAAAACAGCAATAACCTTCTGGCGCGCAGAGCAATTCATGACATAGAAATATGGAAAGGAATTGCTCTGGCATACAGAGCGCAAGAGGTTATTGCGGTACTGATAATAGGAGGAATCAGAATATGGAACAAATACAAGGCGGAGTAACTGCGGCGAAAGGATTTGAGGCAGCAGGGGTTGCGGCTGGCATTAAATATAAAGATAGAATGGATATGGCGCTGATTTACAGTACAGAGCCCTGCAATGTGGCAGGAACATTTACCACCAATATAGTGAAAGCAGCGCCAGTACTGTGGGACAAGGAAATTGTAGAAAAAAGCCCTTTTGCACAGGCGGTTGTTGTCAATGCAGGAATTGCAAATGCATGTACAGGCAAACAAGGAATGGATTATTGTCACGAGGAAGCAAAGACGGTTTCAAAGCTTCTTGGAATTCCAGAGAATGCCGTTTTGGTAGGTTCAACCGGAGTAATCGGAATGCAGCTGCCAATAGACAGAATCTGTGCGGGGATCGAAGAGCTTGCGGCACAAAAGGATGGCTCAATAGAGGCAGGACACACCGCATCAAAGGCGATTATGACAACCGATACGGTCAATAAAGAAATTGCTGTTTCGTTTGAGCTGGACGGAAAAACAGTGACACTCGGCGGTATGTGCAAAGGCTCTGGAATGATTCACCCAAACATGTGTACGATGCTATCCTATATTACAACCGATGCGGCAATCAGCAAAAATCTTTTGCAAGACGCACTTTCTGAGAGCATCGTTGATTCCTATAATATGATATCTGTCGATGGCGATACTTCTACCAATGATACCTGTCTGCTGCTTGCAAATGGACTGGCAGGAAATACAGAGATTGTACAAAAGGGTGAGGCATATGACAAATTCTGTGAAGCGCTTCAGATGGTAAATACCTATCTTGCAAAAAAGATGGCAGGAGATGGAGAGGGTGCGACAGCGCTGTTTGAGACAGTGATTGTAAATGCGGCGACAAAGCAAGATGCAAGAATTCTGGCAAAGTCTGTAGTGGGATCAAGTCTTTGCAAGGCAGCAATTTATGGGCATGACGCCAATTTTGGAAGATTTTTGTGTGCGCTAGGATATTCCGGTGTGGTATTCAATCCAGAAAAGATTGCGTTGTTCTTTGAGAGCAAGGCAGGTAAAATGCTGATTTATGAGGACGGGGTGGCTGTAAACTACAGTGAGGAAGAAGCAGCAAAAATTTTGTCAGAGCCAGAAGTGACAATTCTTGTTGATATGAAAATGGGGACAGAGACTGCAACGGCATGGGGCTGCGATCTGACATATGATTATGTGAAGATTAATGCGGACTATCGCTCTTAAGATGATAAATGAAATTTTAGGCTGCAGCCAGAAGGGAATACAGGATAATGAACGAAAAAGATATGAATAAAATCTTATCAAAAGCAGAAGTGCTTATTGAGGCGCTTCCATATATACAGAAGTTTAATAGAAAATATATTGTTGTTAAATATGGCGGAAGTGCGATGAGCAATGAGGAACTACAAAAAAATGTTATCAAAGATGTAACGTTGTTAAAGCTTGTTGGCTTCAAACCGATTATTGTGCATGGCGGCGGCAAGGAAATCAGCAAGTGGGTTGCCAAGACAGGCAAAGAATCTCAATTTGTAAACGGTCTGCGTGTCACAGACGCCGAGACAATGGAAATCGCGGAGATGGTATTAAATAAGGTCAATAAAAGTCTGGTGACAATGGTTCAGGAATTGGGTGTCAAGGCAGTGGGCGTCAGCGGAAAAGACGGCGGACTTTTAAAGGTAGATAAAAAATATGCAGATGGGCAGGATATTGGTTTTGTAGGTGATATCAAGGAAGTTTGCCCCAAGGTATTGTTTGATCTGATAGAAAAGGATTTTCTGCCGATTGTAGCGCCAATTGGATTAGACGATACATTTCAGACTTACAATATCAATGCAGATGATGCAGCATGTGCGATTGCAAAAGCGGTCGGTGCAGAGAAGCTGGCATTTTTGACAGACATTGAAGGGTTATATAAGGATATCAATGACAAATCTTCTTTTATTTCAAGGGTATCGGCTACACAAGCAGATAAGCTGATAGAGGAAGGATTTATTGGTGGTGGTATGCTTCCGAAGCTGGGCAATTGTACCAGTGCCATCAAGAACGGGGTTAATCGAGTACATATTCTTGACGGACGGATTCCACACTGCCTGCTTCTCGAAATTTTTACCAGAAATGGTATCGGTACAGCAATTGTAAAAGATGAAGATTTAGAGGCAATGGATCAGGAAATTTAATATAAGAGCGTACTGCCAAACTTTTGATAGGAGAGAGAACTGTTATGAATATGAAAGAATATATTGATGAGGCTGAGGCAGCTCTGCTGCATACTTACAATCGTTATCAGATTGTGTGGGATCATGGCGATGGAATGTATTTATATGATATTGAAGGCAAAAAGTATCTTGATTTTGTGTCGGGAATTGCAGTATTTGCACTTGGATACAATCATAAGGCGTTTAATGATGCCTTGAAAGAACAGATTGACAAGATTATTCATACATCTAATTATTATTATAATATTCCGGCAATCGAAGCCGCCAAAAAGCTCAAAAAAATTTCCGGCATGGATCGTGTATTTTTTACAAACAGCGGCGCTGAAGCAATTGAAGGCGCATTGAAGGCTGCCAGAAAATACGCATTTTTGCGTGATGGACATACAGACCATGAAATCATTGCCATGCATCATTCCTTTCACGGAAGGACCATGGGAGCATTGGCTGTGACAGGAAATCCACACTATAGAGAGGCATTTGAGCCGTTGATTGGCAATATAAAATTTGCTGATTTTAATGATTATGAGAGCGTAAAAGCGCAGGTAACAGACAAAACATGCGCTATCTTGTTTGAGACAGTCCAGGGTGAAGGCGGAATTTATCCTGCAACAGAATCCTTTATGAAACAGATTCGGGTACTTTGCGATGAGCGGGATATTGTGATGATACTTGATGAAATTCAATGCGGAATGGGCCGGACAGGTGCTATGTATGCATGGCAGCGCTATGGTGTCAAACCAGATATTATGACAAGTGCGAAGGCAGTAGGAGGCGGCGTGCCTGTCGGCGTGTTTATGATGACGCAGCATATTGCAGACCATTCTTTAACAAGTGGTGATCATGGCACGACTTATGGCGGTAATCCGCTGGCATGTGCTGCGATATCCAAGGTAATTGACTTGTATGAAGAGCAGGATATTTTGTCCAATGTTAAGAAAATGGGTGTTTATTTATATGAGAAATTGGAAGAACTTACAAAAAAATATGATATGATTAAGGCGCACAGAGGAGTTGGGCTGATGCAGGGACTAGAATGTACACAACCTGTCAATGAGCTGATTAATCATGCAGTCGCTCATGGGCTTTTGCTGATTAACGCAGGCACACAGATTATCAGACTGATTCCGCCGCTTATTGTGTCAAAAGAAGATATTGACCATATGGTTGAAATTCTTGATAAGTGCTTTGCGCAACTGTAAAAATGTGAAAGTTAATACTTCTAGGGCAGCAAAAGACACTGCCAATTACAGTTCACACAGGGGAAACGCAAAGGGCAGCGTTTTTCAAGTTTATTTGAACCGCCAAAGGCGGCATGGGGGATTAGAATGAGACACAATAAAGTAAAAAAGAGGCTCATTAGCGTGATATCTGTGCTGGCAGTTATTGCTATTGTTCTGTTTCTTGTGCTGATTTACAAGTCTTCTCAAACAGACGAAGGACAACATCTGATACAATTTGGCAGCCGCAAGGAAACCATACATTTATGGTATACAGATGATGCGCTTACAGACTATTTAAACAGCAAGGCATTGGAATTTTATGACAATACAGACATCAGAGTGGATGTGAAGCAAGTATCTGGACTTGAATATCTTGAAACAATCAATACGGCAAGCCTTGATGATAATTCAGACACACCAGACCTTTATATCTTGAGTAATGATTCATTGGAGAAAGCGTATCTTTCCGGTCTTGCAGCAGAACTTCCGCAGACAGCTCCAATCTATAACGAGGAATTGTTTTCTGAGGCGGCGAGAAATGCAGTGTCGTATCATGGGAAATATGTCGCATGTCCGATGTATTTTGAGACAAGTGCACTGCTTTACAACAAAACATATTTGCAGCAGATAGCAGATGAGGCAAACGCAGCCATAGGCGAGGATGCTAGTGAGAGTGAGGAAGAATCGCCAAATGAGGAACAACTGGTAACAGCCCAGCAGCTTATTCCGTCATCAATAGCAGATATATTAAATTTTGCGGACCAGTATTCTACCCCGGAAAATGTAGAGTATTTTTTCCGCTGGGATGTTTCAGATATTTTTTATAATTACTTTTTTATAGGAAATGATATTTCTGTTGGCGGTGCAGCAGGCGATGATAAGTCGCTGATAAATATTTACAATACGAAATCAATAGCCAGTTTAAAGGTGTATCAGGAGCTGAATCAGTTCTTTTCGATTGATACCAAGGAAACAAATTATGATACAATTATGCAGGAATTTCAGGAAGGCAGAACAATCTATACTATTGCGACAAGTGATTGCATCAAAAAATTAGACGAGGCGGCTTCCAACGGAGAATTTGGATATGAGTACGGGGTTGCAAAACTTCCCGATATTAACCAAGAGCTGACAACCAGGGGAATGTCTGTGACAAATGCACTGGTGCTTAATGGGTATTCTGCGCATAAGGATTCCGCTGAAAAATTTTTGGAATATCTAATCAAAGACGCCAATACGGATTTGTACACAATGACAGGTAAGCTTTCCGCAGTGGAGAAGGACACATATGAAGATGCACATATAGCGGCGTTTATGCAGAATTATAAAATGTCAGTACCAGTGCCAAAGATGCTAGAAGCCAGCAATTTTTGGATGGAACTAGAAATTTGTTTTGCAAAGGTCTGGGGAGGTGAGGATGCCAATACTCAGATTCGCCAGCTCTCTGAGCGCATCAAAACACAGCTTGCCGGACAACCTGTGACAGAAGAGACAATTGAAGATCCAGAAGTAAAATTGCTGCCGGCTGTGGAATATGAAGAAGGTACAGGGGAGCTATCAGACGAAAATCCAGAAGATTAAGATATTTTATTGCATAATTTTATATGAAAAATCCAATCATAGATTAAAAGAGATCGATTAACAAATCAGTCCAATAGATGATTATGTCAATCGACAATTTGAGTCAGAGCCTCAAATGTGTTCTGACATGGAGGAGTTGTATCTATGATTGGATTTTTGATTGCACTTTTATCAGGAGCGCTTATGAGCGTGCAGGGCGTGTTTAATACGAAGGTAACGGAATCATCAAGTATGTGGGCCGCAAATACTTTTGTACAATTCACAGCATTTCTGGTATGTTTTGCCGCATGGCTGTTTGCGGACAGGACTTCTTTTCGCGATGTTCTGGCAACAGAACCCAAATATGTTCTATTGGGCGGTGTTTTGGGAGCGTTTATCACCCTTACTGTTATAAAGAGTATGGACGCATTAGGGCCTGCAAAGGCTGTGATGCTGATTGTGATATCTCAGCTTATTATTGCATATTTGATAGAGCTTTTTGGTATGTTTGGGGTAGACAAACAGCCGTTTAGCTGGAAAAAAGTAATCGGAATGCTGGTTGCGATTGGAGGGTTTATTCTGTTTAAATGGGAATAAGACGAAGCTATTGCACAGATGATAATTGTAGCAGATATTCGGATATGTTATAATGAAATGCAGGTGAGGCAAATATGAGTAGAAGTTACAAGAAAACGCCTGTGATGAAATGCTGTGGGGACAGAAGATATGAGAAGCGCCAGGCAAACAAAAAAGTCCGGCGGTCGGACAAAACGGTTCTTTACAGGGGAAAACAATACAGGAAATTATATGAATCCTGGGATATCAATGATGTCATTGTATTTTGGTCCCGAAATGATGCTAAGAAAAGCGGCGAGCTTGATGTTTGGAAAAAATGGTATTATCGCAAATAATAGCAGCAGTATGTGCAAAGAGCAGTAATGACAGACAAAAATGCATGACATTGGAGACTGGCATAACTTAAAAGACAGTACATAAATTTTCAAGATAGACAGGACCGTTTTGTGGAAACACAGACGTTTAGGAAATCGAGTAGGGAAGGCATCCCTCCCTACTCGCCGTGCGTCTCTTTGGCGGCTTATTTCCCCCAATAATATGTTTACTCAATGCCGGTTTTTATCGGATTTCAAAATCATCTTCCATGCGGTAAAGCAATGCAGACAAAACTCCATGTTCTAAAGCATTATTGCCGCCTTTTTCATGAATCTGCTGGATTACATTGTAGGTTGCGCTGAGGCGGATATATTTTTGATAAATTTCATTGACGTCATCACCAAAAGCACCTTCCTCAAAAAGCGAGAAGAGGGCTGCGTAAATTGGAAAATAATCTGCCAGTTGGCTCTTATAATAGGTAATGGGACTTTTGTTGTTCTGTATAATCTGAATGCTTTCTGCGTATGTCATCTGTGGAAATGCGTTTTCTGTACACATTTCCGGCAAAAACGAATAGCATTCACTGGCTAAAGTCGCATCGTCCAAAGCTTGTTTTAGCTGTTTTGGAAATTGCTCATACTGTTCCTGCGTTTTGCAGGCATGAAACAGCGAAATGGCAGTTTTCACTTTGCTTTTTAGCAGATTGATGCCCTCATTTCCGGAATAGGCATAGGGCAGAGTAGTTTCTATATCCTGCTGGATAAAAAAGAATATTTTTTGAGAAGCAAATGGATTGACAGTCCATTTTTCTGCAATTTTTGTTATTTCTGAGCTGAGTTCTTCACTTTTGATATCATCAATACGGCATTCAGCAGTAATGGTTTCATGAGATTTTGCAAGATAAACTTTCACATAACACATCTTTTGATTGCCAAGCCGTTTTAGGATGCTCTCTTTTAAGGTATTCCAATAAAATTCAGCGGTTTCAGCCGTAGAGGCATTTCCGATTCCTACAATATTGCTTAGAGCAACGTTCCAGCGATGTTTTTTTCCGCCAAAGGTTGTTTCAAGTGTTTCGTGGAAATCTTTGTTTTCCATTTTGGCAATGCCATCAATAAACGTAGACAAAAAGGAGACACAGGAGATATCCAGCGCTTGGCGGGTGCTTTCGCCAATTGCAGCACTGCACTCAAATAAATCCTTCCCCCATTTTGGCGCATGAATATGAAAATGTACAACTGCATTTTGCGTGGTTAATTGCCCAAGTTCAGGTGTTATAGTCAAATCCCATTTGGGACAGTAAATCTTGTTTTCTTCTATATGATATTCTGTTTCTAGTCCGTTGTGCAGAGGACTTTCTGTTAATAAATAGTGCAGTGCATTGTCTGAATCTGTTAAATCCGGCTCTTCGTGTTTTCTCTTCTTAAAAAAATTTAAGTTCATATCTTTCGTTTCCTTTCTGAAGAAATTACTTATAAATAATAAGATGCATTTATTATAGCACCTGTTTTGTGCTGATACAACTAGTACATGTTTTTGAATAGTGGAGCTTTACTTTGGAAATTGCTTTCAGTGGGGAGATGTGCTATACTTGTTCCTAACAAATTGAATCAAGATTAGAAAGAGAGATGACCATATGAAACCCATTTATGAAATCGATTTTTCCGTTCTGAATGAGAATGAAAAAGTGGAATTTATGTATGACTTGTATGATTCAATGGAGGCTGGCTTTCAAGAAATACAGTTCCCCATTCAGCTTCTGGCTCAGACTTTGATTTTTACCCGCTGGTGGAATTCCTATAAATATATGGCTCCCAATGAACCTACTCCCCAAATTTTAGAGACTGCCATAGAGTTGCTGTGGGATTTTCAGGAAGAAAAGTGTGACCCCAAAACTTTTGCCCGATTCCAAAAAAGTCTTTCCGACTCTGCCCTGGAAATTTTGACTGGAGATGACAGCGAACTGAACGCGGATTCCGAAAGCGAAGCTTTTTATCAGAGGCATTTTCAACAGTGGGATGCAATGTCCTATGAGGTATTCCTTTCCAATTTGTGTACTGTATTGGAGGAGGCTGTCTCTCAGGAAATCACATGGGATGCCGTGGAGGGCGTTGTTGATGGGGATATTGGGGATACCATGATTGATTTCTTTGAGACAGTTTATAAAAATGATTCCAATGGTTACTATCCTTCTGAGTTAGACCAGCGGGAAAAAGAAATATACAACACTCCTACCTTTGCCCGTGTCATTGCCCTGCTTCAACAAGATATGCGCACCGCCCTCAAGAGGATACCGCTTCCAGAACTGCGGGCGCAATATCAAAGTGAGTACTTGTTCTCTCCAGAGGAAAGTGCCAAAATCAGCTATCAGAATGTACAAGCCGACAACTTATGAATGGGCATGGCTGAATTGTTGTTACAATTCACACTTACGCCAGATTTCTCATATACTTACAACGATTTCGGTGTGAATTGCAACAATTGATGCACACAAAATGCTAAAAAGCACGCATTTTGGCGCTTGCTCCGACGCCATGCAGCAAGTGCATGGCGCGGGTGTGAAAAGTAACGAATTGTTACCAATATGGAAGTGTATTCGAGATAAGTATTTGCTATATATTTCAAAATCAGGTATAATAAAAATACAATGAAATATACCCTGGAATATCTTTTGCACTTGTTGCTATGGTTCATTTTTTATCAGGTGCACAAAGAGGCTTCGGGAATACAGTGTTTTGGAGGAGAAAACTATGGTTTATCGAAATTTTCAGGAAATAAAATTATCAGCGCTTGGACTGGGGGCGATGCGTCTGCCGACAATCAATGGAAATGACGCAGAGATTGACGAGAAGGCAGCAGAAGAAATGGTTTCCTATGCGATGGAACAGGGCATTAATTATTATGATACAGCATGGGGATATCATAGCGGAAATTCGGAAACTGTGATGGGAAAGATACTCAAAAAGTATCCTCGTGAGAGCTATTACCTTGCAACAAAATTTCCAGGCTATGACCTTTCTAATATGCCAAAAGTAGAAGAAATTTTTGAAAAACAGCTTGAGAAATGCGGGGTAGAGTATTTCGATTTCTATTTGTTCCACAATGTTTGTGAAATGAACATTGATGCATATTTGGATGAGCAGTATGGAATTTATACATATCTGATGGAACAGAAGAAAAAGGGCAGAATTAAACATCTTGGATTTTCGGCACATGGAAGCTGTGAGGTGATGAAACGGTTTCTGGATGCATATGGGGCGGATATGGAATTTGGACAAATCCAAATGAATTATCTGGACTGGACGTTTCAGGATGCAAAAGCAAAAACAGAGCTGCTTGCGTCTTATCATATCCCTGTATGGGTTATGGAGCCGCTGCGTGGCGGACGGCTGGCAACACTGTCAGAAAAATACGAGCAGATATTAAAAGAGCTGCGCCCGCAGGAAACAATTCCGGCGTGGGCATTTCGGTTTCTGCAGACAATTCCAGGAGTGACCGTTGTTCTTTCTGGAATGTCCAATTTTGAGCAGTTAAAAGAAAACATTGAGACGTTTGGAACAGATAGTCCACTGAATCAAAAGGAGATGGATGCAGTACTTTCAAATGCAAAAGATATGATCGACAGCGTTTTGCCTTGCACAGCCTGCCGCTACTGTACAAGCCATTGTCCCAAAGGGCTTGACATTCCAAAACTTTTAGCGCTTTACAACGAGCATAACTTTACTGGCGGCGGATTTATCGCACCGATGGCAGTTGCGCAGGACAAGCAGCCTGCCGCCTGTATTGGGTGCAGAAGCTGTGAAAAGGTATGTCCGCAGCAGATTAAGATATCAGAAGCGATGGCTGATTTTGCAGCGAAGATACAAGGATAGTATTTTTTGATGGATTTGTTTATTCAAAATATAGGCGCTTTGGTTTTTCGATATATTCGACTTCATCGAGTTCAGCAAAGGCATCTATAAAATCTTCTCTTATGGTGACGATGGCATAACCGTTAATCAAAGGTTCAATGTGAATCACCTCTGATTCGAGCCGCTCTAGCGGCCCATGATATTTTACAATTAATTCCCAGGTTTTAGTAGCGGGGGTATATCCCGTACTTAGAACCTGGGAATTTTGCAGTTCTGTTGGGGTGGCGGAAAGCGCCAGATTCAGGAGATTTTCAAGCTTGGCATTGTTTGGCATGTTTGAGTCTCCTTTTTTATATAATATATGCATTTTTGAGGAGCGTGTGAAAAACAAACTACACTTTTGAAACAAAAGTAAAAATATCAAATTTTGTTGAAATAAAAGTTGACAACCTGGAAAAACACTGTTAATATAAAAGTACAAATTGTTACAACGACAAAATAAAACGTCTAAACACTTTTGAAACAAAAGATAAAGTTGCAAAAGTAAAAATGTATGTTAAAATGAAAGGGGTAGATGGCTATGAAATGATAAAGAGAAAACATGGTAGATTTTATCATGTTTTCACAAGGAGGTATTCATATGGATGCAATGGAACAGCGCAGAAACACAATCGTAGAGTTGGTGAATCAGAGTGGAAACATTAGTTTCGCACAGTTAAAGAAAAAAATTCCCCAAATTTCTGAAATGACACTGCGCACAGATTTAAAAGCGCTTGATGAAGCGAAACGAATTGTACGGGTGCACGGCGGTGCAAAATCTGTTGATGTCGTGATTGGTACAGATGACATGCTGAGCCGGCGGTCAGTACGCAATATAGAAGCAAAGCAGTTGATAACCCAAAAAGCGTTACAGCTAATTCGAAAAGACACAACGCTCTTTTTGGATTCAGGCAGTACAACAACAATGCTTGCTGCTTGTATGCCCGACCAGTCGAACCTGATTTTTACCAATTCCCTGACTTGTGCAGTCGAACTTGGCAGGCTGGTGAATCCAGAGATTCATGTGCTGGGGGGAACGATGAACCGATACAGCATGAGTGTGTGCGGGATACATACGCTTGAAGATGTACAAAGAATTAATTTTGACCAGGCGTTTATGGGAGTTACGACGTATTGTGAACAGACAGGATTTAATTGCGGTGTGGATGAGGAAGCAATGCTCAAAAGAACCGTGATACGTCAGGCAGAGCAGACTATTATTTTGATGGATTCTTCTAAGGTAGGTGTGAAAAGTACCTATGCAATCTGTGGACTAGATGAGGTGGACATCATCATTTCAGATGATAATCTTTCTGAAGAATTTTTGGAAGAATGCAGAAAATATCATGTACAGGTAATCTGACAAAAAACGTCATAATTGATACTTTCGTTTTTACTTTATCAAGGGCAAATCAAAAAATAATGTTTTTTCATAGGAGAAAATGAATGAAAAATGGTGTTCAACGTTTTGGTAAATTTCTCTCAGCAATGATTATGCCCAATATTGGAGCACTGATTGCATTTGGCTTCCTTGCTGCTTTTTTTAACGGCAGTGGCTGGATTCCGCATGAGGGGTTTGCTACAATCTTTTCAGCGATTTTGGTTTATTTAATTCCAATCCTAATCGCATCAACAGGTGGAAAACTGATTGGAGGAGAGCGCGGAAGCATTGTGAGTACAATTGCGGTTGTCGGTGCGATTATGAGCGATACAGATACGACAATGCTGATGGCTGCTATGATAATCGGGCCTTTGGGCGGCTTGTGCATCAAAAAGTTTGATGATGCGATGGAAGGACATATGCCCGCTGGCTTTGAAATGCTGATTAATAACTTTTCGGTAGGCATTATAGGTATGCTGCTGGCAATGATCGGATATCTTGCGATTGGTCCGTTTATGAATCTGATTCTAACGGTTTTGACAGCAGGCGTGAATTTTTTGGTGGAATATGGTGCATTGCCACTGATTGCTGTTTTCATCGAGCCAGCCAAGGTTTTGTTTTTAAATAATGCAATCAATCATGGTATTTTTACCCCGATTGCGACAGCGCAGGCTGCAGAAGCAGGAAGTTCGATTATGTATATGCTCGAATCCAATCCAGGTCCAGGACTTGGGGTGCTAATGGCATACATGTTCTTTTGTGAAGACAAAAAAACAAAGCAGTCTGCACCTGGCGCAGTGATTATTCATTTATTGGGGGGTATCCATGAAATATATTTTCCGTATATTCTGATGAATCCATTGGTAATCATTGCTCCGATTATTGGCAATATTGTTGCAATTTTCTGGTATGATTTGACGGGATGCGGATTGGTAGGACCTGCTTCGCCTGGCTCATTGATTGCATATTTGATGATGTCGCCAAGAGATCAAATGATTTCTGCATTTGTCGGCGTGCTGATTGCTGGCGCGGTATCTTTTGCCATTGCGTCTGTGATAATCCGTATGTCAAAAGGAAAGAGTTTGGAGCAGGCACAGGAAGAAGTCGCAAGCCGGAAAGCACAGGCTAAGGGACAGAGTGTACAGGCAACAAGCATCAATAAAACAGAAGGAATCCGCAAAATTATTTTCGCATGTGATGCAGGAATGGGTTCTTCTGCTATGGGGGCAACAAAATTTCGAAATCGGATTAAAGCGCAAAGACCGGATTTGACAGTTGCAAATACATCTGTAGATACGATTCCAGCAGACTGCGATGTGGCAGTTGTCCAAATGACACTTGTAGAGCGTGCGAAAAAATGTGTGCCGAATGCACAGATTGTAACAATCAACAACTTTCTTGCAGATCCTGCTTTGGATATGTTGTACGAACAGCTTATAGCGATACCACAAAATAGTTCGATGCAGGAACCAGCTTCGCAAAAAATACAGGCTGTTTCAGAAAACGCCGCGAGGACAGATGCAAATCAGATTTTGGTAAAGGATGGAATTCTATTAAATCAAAGTCCAGTTTCCAAGGAAAAGGCAATTCAGGCAGCAGGAGAGCTTTTGGTAAAGCTTGGTTATGTGAATGCGCCATATGTAGATGCGATGCAGGAACGTGAAAAAATTGTTACAACATATATGGGAATGGGCGTGGCAATTCCACATGGTACTTCACAGGCAAAGGGAACTGTCAAGAAAACAGGAATTGTTTTGATGCAATATCCAGAGGGTGTTGATTTCGGAGAGGAAAAGGCGCAGCTTGTATTTGGTATTGCAGGGATTGGCGACGAACATTTGGATTTGCTAAGCAAAATTTGTGGGATGCTGGAAGATGAAGAGGTATTGGAAACCTTAAAAACAACAGCGGATAAAGATTGGATATTAGAACATTTGAATTGAGTAGATAGAGTGAACAGAAAGGAAGTATAAAAATGAAAGCAAAAGGTGTCAGACTTTATGGAGCACATGATATTCGCCTGGAGGAATTTGAACTTCCAGAGATCAAAGACGATGAAATTTTAGTAAGAGTAGTCAGTGATAGTATTTGTATGTCTACATGGAAAATGGTGCAGGCGGGAAAGGATCACAAGCGTGTGCCGGAAAATGTTGCCGAACATCCTGTAATTATCGGACATGAATTTACAGGTGATATTGTTCAAGTAGGAAAAAAGTGGAAGGATCAGTTTCATGAAGGCAAAAAATTTGCACAGCAGCCTGCTATTCCAGGCCAGATGGAATCACCAGGATATTCTTATGAATTTTTTGGAGGCGCTGCAACATATTGTATTTTCCCGAATGATGTGATTGAGAAAGGATGTATTTGGGAATATGATGGGGACAGTTATTTTGAAGCTTCGCTTGGCGAGCCAATGAGCTGCTGCATTGGCGGATATCACAGCAATTACCATACAGAGCATTTATCCTATGAACATAAAATGGGGACATTAGCAGGAGGAAATATTCTGATTCTTGGCGGATGTGGACCTATGGGACTTGGTGCTGTCAGCTATGGACTGACTTTTGAGAACAAGCCCAAACGCATTGTTGTCACAGATATCAATGATGCGAAAATTGCGCGTGCAAAAGAAGTGATTTCAGAAGAAGAAGCAAAAGAAAAAGGAGTAGAACTGCATTATATCAATACTGCAAATATGGCAGACCCTGTTGCTGAGCTTCGTGCATTGACTGACGGGGTGGGATTCAGTGATGTGTTTGTGTATGCTCCAGTACAGAGTATTGCAGAGATGGGGGATCGCCTTCTTGCAGTAGACGGATGTCTGAATTTTTTTGCGGGTCCTACAGATACGCAGTTTTCTGCGAGCATGAATCTCTATAACTGCCATTATGCAAGGACAAAAATTATGGGGTCTACAGGCGGAAACACGGATGATATGAAAGAAGCTATCGCGAAGTCTGCTGCTGGTTTGATTAATTCTGCGGTTATGGTAACACATGTTGGCGGCATTGACTCTATCGTTGATACCACTAAGAATCTGCCCAATATTCCAGGCGGAAAGAAACTGGCATACCTTTCATTTGATATGCCAATGACAGCAATCGAAGATTTTGGAAAATTAGGAGAACAAGATCCGTTTTTTAAGGAATTAGATGAATGCTGCAAAAAGCACAAAGGTCTTTGGTCCAAAGAAGCAGAAGATATGTTGTTTAAACATTTTAATGTAGGTTTATAAAATT
This sequence comes from uncultured Lachnospiraceae bacterium, assembly GCA_910586585.1. GTDB lineage: Bacteria > Bacillota > Clostridia > Lachnospirales > Lachnospiraceae > COE1. Next base: position 6,493 of record CAJUKA010000003.1, on the reverse strand, counting down.
CCATCAAAAAGACAATAACTGGGAACTTTGCGCTTAAGAGCCGTCGCGCAGCGACTAAATTAAGAAAAGAATCCGAGACGCAGGAGAATAATTGTCATGAGAAGAAGTGCGAATGAAAATTATTCTCAGAAAAAAGCGTCGAAGGAACTTTGCGCTTAAGAGCCGTCGCGCAGCGACTAAATCAAGAAAAGAATCCGAGACGCGAGAGAATAATTGTCATGAGGGGAAGTGCGAATGAAAATTATTCTCAGGAAAAAGCGTCGAAGGAACTTTGCGCTTAAGAGCCGTCGCGCAGCGACTTATAATAGGAGATAAAAAATGATTTATACAGTAACATTTAATCCATCGTTGGATTATATTGTGTCTATGAATGGGTTTCAGATGGGCATGACAAACCGCACTACTAGCGAACAAATGTTTCCTGGCGGAAAAGGAATAAATGTGTCCATAGTACTGAGCAATCTGGGAATTGAAAATACAGCGCTTGGGTTTACGGCAGGATTTACAGGGGAACAGATTGAAAGAGAAGTGCAGAAGATAGGGTTGCTTACAGATTTTATCCGTGTAGAAAATGGATTTTCCCGTATCAATGTCAAACTCAAAGATTATGATGGAACAGAAATTAATGGAATGGGACCTGAGATTGATGCCGCATCTGTAGAACAGCTATATCAAAAAATAGACACACTAAAAGAAGGCGATGCGCTTGTTTTGGCAGGCAGCATTCCGAAGTGTCTGCCAGATTCCATCTACAGCGATATATTAAAACGTCTTTGCAATAAAGGGGTATTGTTTGTTGTAGATGCAACAAAAGACTTGCTCCTGCATGTTTTGGAATACAAACCATTTTTAATCAAGCCGAATAATCATGAATTGGGAGAAATTTTTGATGTTGCGCTGCATACAAGAGAAGAAGTTGTTCCCTATGCAAAAAAACTTCAGGATAAAGGAGCACGCAATGTACTGGTGTCTATGTCTGGACAGGGAGCAGTTTTGGCAGATGAGAATGGCTGTGTTCATATGCTTGCGGCGCCCAAAGGAACACTGGTCAATGCAGTAGGGGCAGGGGATTCTATGGTAGCTGGTTTTTTGGCAGGCTGGACAAACAAAAAAGATTACAGCCATGCATTTCGTATGGGAATTGCCACCGGAAGCGCCAGTGCCTTTTCGGAGATGCTTGCAACAAGAACAGAAGTGGAACAAGTTTATGCAAGCTTAGAAAAAGAAATTATATTAGAATAGATTGAAAGCCGCCCAAAGGCGGTATAGGGAAAAATAAGCACTGTTTAAGAAAGGAAAGAAGTATATGAAAGAATTTACATATTGTATTACAGATGCAGAAGGCATTCATGCACGTCCAGCAGGAGAATTGGTAAAAAAGGCTAAAGAATTTACGGCATCTATTTCTATTATAAAAGATGGAAAAAAGGCTGATGCAAAAAAAGTTTTTGGATTGATGGGACTTGGCGTGAAGCAGGGAATGGAAATAACCATACAAATAGAAGGTGAGGATGAAGAAGCTGCCGCTGTAGCAATAGAGACATTTTTGAAGGAAAATCTGTAAAATCCAGAAAGGATGCATGGGATGGAAGTATATCATGGAAAAAGTGTATTTGGCGGTATTGCCATTGGCAGACTGCACATTTACAACAAAAAGAATATTCAGGTGAAGCGCAGACATATTGAAGATACAAACATGGAAATAGAACGGTTTCGCACAGCAAAAGATACAGCAATCGCGCAGTTAGGCGTGTTGTATGAAAAATCCATGGCAACAGTAGGCGCGGCCAACGCAGCGATTTTTGAAATTCATCAGATGATGCTTGAGGATGATGATTTTCTAGAATCTGTGGAAAATATGATTCATGCGCAGCAAATCAATGCAGAATATGCGGTTGCTATGACCAGTGACAATTTTGCAAATATGTTTGCTGCGATGGACGATGATTATATGAAGGGGCGTGCAGCAGATGTAAGAGATATTTCTGAACGTGTGCTGATGGCATTGTCAGGACAGGAAGCAGACCGCGTGGAAACATCGGAACCAGTAATTGTTGTGGCAGATGATTTGGCGCCAAGTGAGACCGTTCAAATGGATAAATCTAAGGTTTTGTCTTTTGTCACAATACATGGCTCAACCAATTCCCACACAGCGATTTTGGCAAGAACGATGGGGATTCCGGCGTTGGTCGGCACACCTGTTTCGCTTCATCCTGATATGAATGGAAAGATGGCTGTAGTTGATGGTGATACGGGTATGATTTATGTGGAGCCTGACTCAGAAACACTTGCAAAAATGCAGGAGAAATATGACGCTTTGCAGACTAAAAAAGAGCTGCTGCAAACGCTAAAGGGAAAAGAAACGATAACTTTGGATGGACAAAAGGTTATGCTTTATGCCAATATTGGAAACTACAAGGACCTGGCATCGGTGTTGGAAAATGACGCGGAGGGGATCGGATTGTTCCGCAGTGAATTTCTTTATCTGGAAAGTGACACATATCCAACAGAAGAAGAGCAGCTAAAGGTTTATCGTGCAGTAGCAGAGACAATGGCTGGAAAACGCGTGATTATCCGGACTTTGGATATTGGGGCAGATAAACAGGCGGCATATTTTGAACTGCCAAAAGAAGAGAATCCAGCGATGGGCTGCCGGGCAATCCGAATCTGTCTAACAAGACCGGAAATTTTTAAGACACAGCTTCGCGCCCTGTTCCGCGCAAGTGCATTTGGCAAGATTGCAATAATGTATCCAATGATTACTTCGATGTCAGAAATTGTACGGATTAAACAGATTGTTGAGGAAGTAAAGCAGGAGCTGACAGAAGCAGGTGTTCCGTTTGGAAATCCGGAACAGGGAATCATGATAGAGACGCCAGCGGCTGTTATGATTAGTGACAAGCTTGCAAAGGAAGTGGATTTCTTTAGTATTGGGACCAATGATTTGACTCAGTATACATTGGCGATTGACCGCCAGAATGAACAGATGGATGATTTTTATGATTCACATCATCAGGCGGTATTGCGCATGATTGCAATGACGGTCGAAAATGCACACAGGGAAAATATCTGGTGTGGAATCTGCGGTGAACTTGGAGCCGATCCGTCTTTGAGCAAATGGTTTGTCTCGATTGGAGTCGATGAGCTGAGTATGTCGCCAAGAAGCCTTTTGTTTATCCGAAAGATAATCCGTGAAACAGATGTATCAGCGGAAGGTGAACAGATAAAAAGACAATATTTATAAATGAAAGTATGCTTGTCAGATATCCGAAGCACACAATCTCGTTTTGCGGCATATGCTAATAAAAAGTATTGCTGTGGAATAGAGAGATAGATTGAAAAATCATGCCGATGCACTCATTTTTCAATCTGTGAACGCAGTCGGAAATTTAAGATTTTCGACGCGTGTCACCGCAGTAAACTGCCCTGACATGGAGAATTTGTATGAATGATTTTGAGAAAACGCAGTCTTGCATTACACAGGTGACACAGCAGGAACTGTATCTTTCAGGAGATGGTGTGATAATTGCTGTGCTTGACAGTGGGATCGACTATTTTCTACCAGAATTTTTGGATGCAGGTGGCAAAACACGGATTCTTGCAATCTGGGATCAGACGGCGATACCAGATGAAGAGCAGGGAAAACTGCCGCCGCAAGGATATCGGGAAGGCGTGCTTTATACAAGGGAGCGTATTAATGAGGCACTGGCTTTAGGACGTGAAAACGGACTGAGGCTGGTGCCTGTTTTTGATACTTCAGGGCATGGAACGGCTGTGGCAGGTGTCGCCGCTGGAACGAATATGGGGGTAGCACCAAAAGCAGAACTGTTGATTATTAAACTCGGAAATCCCCAAAAGAATTCTTTTCCAAGAACAACACAGCTTATGAGAGGCGTGAATTATGCTATTAATCTGAGTGTTTCTCTAAACAGACCCTTAGTTCTCAATCTAAGTTTTGGGAATACCTATGGGGATCACAGAGGAAATTCTTTGCTGGAACGTTTTATGGACAATGCCTCAGAGATTGGAAGAACTTCTATTATTATAGGCAGCGGAAATGAGGGGGTATCAAGAGGGCATACAGCAGGCGTAGCAATGGAAAATCGCACCATAGAGCTTGCTGTAGCGGATTATGAAACGGGACTTAGTATTCAGCTTTGGAAATATTATCAGGATGTGTTTCATCTGGTGATAACTTCTCCAGGCGGTGAGAAATTAGTTTTGGGGCTTTCTGATATTCAGGATGCTCAGACAGTGAGGCGCACTTTGGAACGGACACAATTACTGTGTTATTTGGGGAAACCATTACCCTATGGTGTTCAACAGGAAATTTTTATTGACATGATACCTACAGACAGTTATATCAACAGCGGCGTTTGGCGTCTGACGCTTCAGCCTGTAACAGTAGTGACCGGAGAATACAGGCTCTATCTTCCGGGATATGCGGTGCGCAATGCAGCAACCGGATTTTTTCTGCCCACGCCTGAAATGACAATCACTATTCCCTCGACATCAAGGAGAGCTGTGACAGTGGGGGCATATGATGCGTTGCGAGGAAGCTATGCAGATTTTTCCGGAAGGGGTTATGTGTATCGTTATAATGATGGCAGGACCGATATCGCTGGAGGAAATCAGATTGTAGCGGAAGTAAAACCCGATCTTGCAGCTCCAGGAGTAGATATTACAGTTCCCGTGCCAAACGGAGGATATGAACAGGTATCAGGAACTTCTTTTGCGACGCCCTTTGTGGCAGGAAGTGCAGCGTTAATGATGGAGTGGGGAATTGTACGGGGAAATGATAGGTTTTTATATGGGGAAAAATTAAAAGCCTACCTTTGCAAAGGCGCCGGAGCAATACGAGGCGAAAGCATCTACCCCAATGCCAGAACGGGCTGGGGGGCGCTTTGTTTGAGGGAGAGTCTGCCAGGGTGAGGTTAGGCAAATGGATTTAGGCTAAGAATGGAAAGGAAGTATCATGTGAGGCGATGATACTTTCTTTTCCTGTTTTTGGAATGAAATGATATATGCCTTATTATTTACCATGTTTTCCTTTTGAAAAAATTTTGTTGATCTATATAAAATATGTAGGAATTTTCAGCAATTGAAGATATAATAGTATAGTATCAAAATATCTTATAAGTTTAGATACTACTTAATGGCGTAGCATACGGTTCGGATTTTATAATGGGATTGATAAATACAAAGATGAGAAATAGGAGAGCTTGATATGGATACACCTTTAGACTTTCAGTTATCAAATGAGCAGCAGTTATTTATAGAAAAAGCATTGCAGGGAGAGAATATTCTTGTAGATGCCTGTATTGGCAGTGGTAAGACCACAGCTATTCAAAATCTGTGTAATGAATTGTCAAGTAAGAAAAAGGTTTTGTATTTGACATATAATAGGTTGCTGAAATTGGATGCAAAGTCTAGGATAAGTAAGAAAAATGTTACGGTTACAAATTATCATGGATTTGCCTCTAAAATTTTATGGGAACGTGGTATATCAGTTGGGGTTTCGGATCTGATACAGAAAGTTATTCAGATAAAACCGCTTGTTAAAAAATATGATATTCTGATTATTGATGAGTATCAGGATATTGATCAAGAATTGGCTGAGTTATTACAATTGGTAAAAGACCACAATCCCAACATGCAGATAATTGCAGTTGGTGATATGGAGCAGAAAATATATGATAAAACAACATTAAATGTTGAATCATTTATGAAGGAATTTCTGGAAGAACACCTTAGATTGAAGTTTACACAATGTTTCCGATTGTCAAATAATTTAGCATCTATGCTTGGAAGGGTGTGGAAAAAACAAATCATCGGGGTAAATAATTCCTGCAAGGTGGCAGAAATGTCAAAGGAAGATGTGATACCATTTTTGTCAGAACAAACTCCGGCAGATATTTTGTGCTTAGGAGCAAGAACAGGCGCAATGTCTGATACACTCAATATGTTGGAAGAAAAATATCCAGATAAATTTAATAAGAACACGGTGTATGCAACAATATCAGATAATGATTCGATGGGAAAAACAGAACCGAAAGAAGATTCTGCTATATTTACAACTTATGACAGCAGTAAAGGTCTGGAAAGAAAAATTTGTGTTGTTTTTGATTTTACAGAAAGTTATTGGAGTACAAGAATATCAAAACCGCAGCAGTCATATCTTATTCTGAGAAATATTTTTTGTGTCGCAGCCAGCAGAGGAAAAAATCATATTATCTTTGTGAAATCAGATGAAGCTATGTTGTCTGAAAAAACTTTTTCGACCTACATAGCGACTAACCAGAAATTTGAAGATTTGGATATAAGTGAGATGTTTGATTTCAAATATAAAGAAGATGTGGAAAGTTGTTTCTCACTGTTAAAAGTGCACGAGCTGGAACAAACAGATCGTTCAATAATAAATATAAAAAGTACAGATGGCTTAATGAAACAGATATAAATCCCCCAGCAGAGCTGGGGAGACTAGCAGACGCAA
>CAJUKA010000002.1:26298-178065 GCA_910586585.1 uncultured Lachnospiraceae bacterium | reverse complement strand
TTTTAAATCATTTTAAGTAATTTTGGTAAAATTTCAAATTTGCTCAATTATAGTTATACTAATGAAAAACAAAAGAAAGCCTCTTTCGTTTTTCATTCTTTTTCATTGTTATTTGCGCATGGCTGAACTGTTACTTTTATGCGCACGAACGTTCAATTTTTTACGAATTGGAGGATTATATGCATACTGCTATCAATACCCTGGAACAATCTTTAACCTACATTGTGGAAATCTGCACTGTAATTTTAGAGCTTTTTGGAATTGTAATATTAGTTTGGACTGCCATCAAATGTTTTTGGTATTGGATCAAACAGGATACCAAAATCCGGCTCGACTTAGCGCAGGGAATTGCACTGTCGCTGGAATTTAAAATGGGCAGCGAAGTTTTGCGTACAGTTATTGTACGTGATTGGGAAGAACTTGGTATTCTCGGCGTCGTTATTTTACTGCGCGGAATCCTTACCTTCCTGATTCATTGGGAAATCAAACACGAAGAAAAGGCACTCGAAAAAAAGCAAAACGAATAGATAACCCCTATTCTTATTTTATGGAATCATTTGGAAAAAATACTGTTATTTCCAATCTCATTATGCTATACTAAAATTAAAATTTATTTGATAAGGAGGTATGCCCTATGATGATTGGTGCCGTTTCAGGTTTATACCCCAACAGCTCCATATACAAAACTGCAATGAATCCTTCCGTTAGTGCAGAACAAACAAGTGCAAATCCGGACGATGTCAAAAAAGCCGGGCGACGTTCTTCTCCATCGGATTGTGAAACATGCAAAGAACGCAAATATCAAGATGGTTCTGACGAAAATAATGTATCCTTTAAAACAGCCGCCCATATTTCTCCAGAATCTGCGGCTTCAAAAGTTCGTGCGCATGAGAATGAGCATGTATCAAATGCATACAAAAAAGCATCACAGAAAAATGGAGAAGTTCTCAATGCTTCTGTTGCGATTCATACAGGTATCTGTCCAGAATGTGGACGCACTTATGTATCCGGTGGTGTTACCAACACTATGATCAAATATCCCAATGAATCCAATCCATATACCAAAAATCAAAAGGCATTGGATGCTATAAAACTCAAAGGTGCTAATGTAGATTATGCGGCATAACGTACGTTATGAAATTAATCTATAAATAACATCTGAAATAATTACAATTGAGTGTACAGATACTGTGAAACAGTATCAATGCACTCAATTTTTTAAGACATGCTCATTCTTCAAACAGATAACGATACTCTTCTATTTGCCAATTTCCTTCCCCTTTATAAGAAAAAGCAGCAATAAAATAAGAATCCCTTTCTGCTTCTTCTCCGGTGAACATGCTAACCTCTTCTCCGTCAATCTGCAGTTTGAGGCTGCCCTCACTGTAAACAGAGCTAATATGCTGTTCTATTACAGGCAGGTAAATCTCCTCACTAAATTCATATGCCCCCCAAACGCCATCGGTTCCTTTATCCACTATAAACAATTGTTCCTGATATAATCCTGTTCCATGATAACCAAAACCTCCCATCAGCACAAGTTCCTGCTCTCCGTCTTTATCAAAATCTGATTCATACAGCGCAGGCACCTCACTATAATTTGAGGAAAATGGATGATTGATACGCAAATATTTTCCTTCCATAGTCCTTATCAATACTGTATCAATTAAATTGGTTCCATAGACTTCAAAGCTTTCTGTTTTTCCAATCTTATTAATCCATTCATAAGCCATTCTACGCCTTGCAGTAACTGTTGTGGCCACTGCAGTATTGCAATACTGAAAAAAGAGCTCCATATTATCTCTGTCCCCTGATACAATTCCATAATATGGTACCAGACCATCTAAGCGTATTTGTTCTAATCCTGTCAGCTTCTCTTCCTGCCCTATCAGATAGTTTTGCGATTTATCAGCAGTTTCATATGCGATATCAGGTTGCCAGTCTTGTTCATACCATGGCAGTATTGTAATGTCATTTGGAAGAAACTGTTCTTGTCCGCCAAAAAATGCCAGAAAATAATTATAAGAAGCTTCCTCTGCCATATGAAGCAGATATACCCCATCACCGCTTTCTATAAATTCTGCTTCCTGGTTTCCCCGTATCGCAAAAGTCATAAAGGAAAAATGCGCGCTTTCTCCATCTTGCGATTCTTCGCAAATATTCACATTTACAATGCCATTTTCACGTATAATATATTGTTTTTGTGCGTTTGGATATTGCTGTTGTACCTTCTCAATTATCGCATTTCCATAAGGAATCAACGCTATTTCTTCCTGCGTCATTACGCGTGCATCCATTTCCTTGTAGGTATTTTCATCTGTCAGCCAAAAAGCATATTCCTTTGTTGTCTGTCCATACCAATTATAAACGCTTTTTTCTCCTGAACTATCCACCATACATTCTACATCATATGCAGTATTCGTGCACAAAATCGTTCCCTCTAAATCTCCTATTTTCTTCTTACCAAAAATATCCGGCATAATTTCACTTGATAAAATATCGTTTGTTATCGGCAATATTCTGCCATCTATTCTATTGTCCGCCTGATAATTAATGATAACATATGTATTTTCTTTAAAAGCGATGGTTTCCATTTGCGATTCTGTTATTGTAATATGTTGCATGACAGGCAGCACTGTGTTTTCTCCTACAAACCAAAGACTTCCTGAAATTGCCTCCTTATCCTTTTTACCTGCCATAACATATGCTATCGAATTTTTCTTTCCGTTGTGTTCCTCCTCATATGAAAATGTTCGAAAATCTGATACCTTACCCGATACAATATCTGATTCCATCAACATTGTTGTATATTTATTTTGGCCATCTGCCGCCTTAATGATCCCAGGTTTCCACTCTGCCTGCTGCGATTGTGCAGAATTCGATCCAAAGTCATGATCGAGCGTATCAATCACATCTTGCTCATAATTTTCTTCTTGTATATCAAGTTTTACTTGTACTTTTTTCTGTTGCGGTTTAAAACTCAAACCAAGCATTATGATAATAACACAACAAAGTATTATGGCAGAGATCACAATATTTCTTTTTTTGTACTGCAAAATATTTTTTATTCTGCTCTTTAATGAAGGCTCTCCAAATGTAATCGGTGTCAATGTATATCCATTCTGTCTAGCGGCATATTTCAAAAGACTCGCAGCATACTTTTTTCTGATATCCTCATCTGCATTTGCAATCACAGCCTCATCACATGATATTTCCATATCTCTCACAAACAAAATATATGCTGCCCACACAAACGGATTAAACCAGTGTATCAGAGAAATCATAAAAATTACTGGTTTAAATATATGGTCCTTGCGTTTCTTATGATAGTTTTCATGCGCAATAATATAAGTGCGTTCCTCTGTATCAATATTCTCTGGTAAATAAATTATCGGTGAAAAAATTCCCCACAGAAAAGGTGAATTTATCTTTTGGGCTACTTTTATACTACTATCCGTTTCTGATAGCGATACTGCGTTTGCAAGATTTTTGCGCAGCTTAATAAGCCCTCCTATATTCCATGCTCCAATCAAACCAATCCCAGCAAGCCATACTATCACCAAAAAATAATTTTTTGACTCCTCTTTGTCCTCATTCATGATATCAAAATATACTGTTTCACTATTTGAGTCTGTTCCTGGTATTCCATTGGATGCACTCATCTCCGCCTCAGCTTCATAGTTATGATATGTAACTCCATTTGATGTTTGTGAGAATACTGTCTCTCCATTCTTATCACCAGGAATTACCTCTATTTGAACAATTTCTTCATTTGGCAGATAGTCTTTTTGTACAGTTTCATTTTGTTTTGATATATCGAAATCAGCTACCCACGACGGCACCAAACTAAAAGGTCCTGAAACACGATAAGGAATGCAAAGATTGATAAAAACAACAAACCATAAAAGGTATGCGTACTTTCTCTCCCATTTTAGAAGCAGTGCACGAAGCACAAATACTACAATAATTGTATAACAGCTTATAATGCTGATATTCAATACCATTAAAAATATATCCCAAAGCACAATAATCCTCCTATTTTTAATCGCTGCGCGATAACTCTACTTGACTTTTCTTAGCTGGACTTAATATCTCATTATTCCTTATACGCTTCAATCAATGCTGCAAGTTCTTCAATTTCTTTCTTGCTCAGTCTTTTTTTCTTCAAAAAAGCCGCTACAAAACTAGGTAAAGAACCGTTATAATTTTCATCTAAATACCGCTCTCCCTTTCGCCTTGTATATTCTTCTCTGCTCATTTTTGAGGTCACTGTAGCGGACACATTTTGAAAAATCTCATTTTCACAGATTTTTCTAAGCACGGTATATGTTGTTGATTTTTTCCAGTCTAATTTTTCTGCTGCCAATTTTACCAAGTCACCGCTTCCTATTGGTTCGTTCTGCCAGATTAATTCCGCTAAAAGCATTTCTGCCTCTGTCATGATATAAGTAAACATTTTTCTATTCCTTTCTATTTTTAGTTCTGCCGCCACAAACTGGTTTAAAAGATTTAAACTAAAATAAGTTTAAATCTTTTAAACCAGTTTGTCAATAGATATTATAATTGAATCCAATGAATAGCTGTGATATACTAAAAAAAATTTGAATACATAAGGAGGCGCAACCGTTATGAATATCAAGGAAGCAAAAGAATTGCTGTCTTTTCATTCATCAAGAAATAGTGACATCCAAAATCCAAAATGGAAAAATGGTTTTTTAGGAATTTTACGCCCTTTTGGCGGTGAACTGCATCAAGAAAACTTTATAGAAGTGATAGAATGCCTAAAAACATTAACCAATGAATTTTCTACACCAACGATTGACCGCGAAATCATATCAGACATTGTAGCAATCATCCATCTGACAAGAGAATGGACCTCCCCTGATGGTGGAATGTTGGAAGTTAACCATCTATTGACAGAAGAACAAACAAAAGATTTGCTGACGTGGATTGATATTATTGAAAGCTGCTTTATGATGCTTCTAGACGGCTGTGGCGAAGAATCTTTTGAAGAATATGAAGCTTATCTAAATGATGTGTAATTCTAATAATTTTATTTCTATTTGAACCGCCAAGGGGAAGCATGGAAAGACTATGCTAATTCCAAAATTAAAATAAGCTTCCTATCAATTAACGATATGATTGATAGGAAGCTTATATATTATCTTTTACATTCCAGCCTGAGCTGCAACTTCTGCTGCGAAATCATCTACTTTTTTCTCGATGCCTTCGCCTGTTTCAAAACGAACAAATCTCTTAATCTTTAAATCTGCATTGACAGCTTTTGCCACTTCATTCACATACTGCTGAACCGTCTGCTTTCCATCCACTGCTTTTACATATACCTGCTCTAATAAGCATACTTCTTTCAGCTCTTTGTTCAGACGTCCATTGACAGCGCCCTCGATAACTTTATCTGGCTTTCCTGCCATTTTGGGATCATTCTTAATCTGTTCTGTGATGATTTCCTTCTCATGTGCTTTGTATTCCTCAGAAATATCATCTGAAGATACATACTTTGGATATAATGCTGCAACCTGCATTGCAAGATTTACAAGCGCTTCTCTTACTTCGTCATTTACAACAGATGTTTCTGCTTCTACAATAACGCCAATCTTTCCGCCACCATGTGTATAAGTTGCCACACAGCCATTTTCTGCTACTACTTTCTCAAATCTTCTGATAGTTAAATTTTCACCTATCACGGCAACCTTCTCTACCAAAGCTTCTTTCACAGTCTTAGAAGAATCTTCATTCCAAGGTTCAGCCAAAAATGCATCAAGATCTGTAGCAGATGTAGCAAGTGCCTGTTTTGCAACTGCTGCTACATAGTTCTGGAACTGTTCATTCTTTGCAACAAAGTCTGTCTCAGAGTTTACTTCAACAACTGCCGCTGCCTTATCGTCATCTGTACAAACTCTGCAAAGACCTTCTGCAGCAATACGACCTGCCTTCTTTTCCGCCTTAGCCTGTCCATTCTTTCTCAAGAACTCAACTGCTTCCTCCATATTTCCATTTGTCTCATTCAATGCCTTCTTGCAATCCATCATACCAGCACCGGTCATTTCTCTTAATTCTTTTACCATTGCTGCTGTAATTTCCATTTTAATCCTCCATTCTTGTCAAAACTGCAAAGCATATGCGCAATTATCACACTATTTGCAGTATGAATTTCGTTCTATCCTGCTGTCTCTATATTTTATTTTTATTCAGCCTCTGCAACTCCTTCTTCAGAGTTCTCTTCCTCTGAAACTTCTTCGGTCACATCAGCTTCTGTCATAATTTCTCCCTGGTTTGCCTCTATAACAGCATCTGCCATTGCAGAAACAATTAATTTTACTGCACGAATCGCATCATCGTTCCCTGGAATCACATAATCAAGTTCTTCCGGATCGCAGTTGGTATCAGCGATACCAATCAGTGGAATACCCAGTGTATGAGCTTCCTGTACGCAGATTCTTTCCTTCTTGGGATCTACTACAAAAATCGCATCTGGAACCTTTGGCATATCCTTGATGCCGCCAAGGTTTCTTTCAAGCTTTTCCCATTCCTTTTTAATCTTTATGACTTCTTTCTTTGGAAGAACATCGAATGTTCCATCCTCTGCCATTACTTCAATTGCCTTAAGTCTATTGATTCTGCTTCTGATTGTCTTGAAGTTTGTAAGCATACCGCCAAGCCATCTTTCGTTAACATAGAACATACCACAACGCTCTGCTTCAGTACGAACAGCATCCTGTGCCTGCTTCTTTGTACCAACAAAAAGAATTGTGCCTCCCCGTCCTACAATATCTGCAACAGCCTTGTAAGCCTCGTCAACCTTACCTACAGACTTCTGTAAGTCAATAATATAGATACCATTTCTCTCTGTGAAGATATAAGGAGCCATTTTAGGGTTCCATCTTCTTGTCTGATGTCCAAAATGAACACCCGCCTCCAGCAACTGTTTCATTGAAATAACGCTCATATTTTCCCTCCATTTTCTGCGGTTCTACCGCGCTGCCGCCTGCATCATTTTTACGGACTACCATAGGATTCTATTCCCAAGCGTTTGTGGCATGGACCGTAAATCCACAAGCGTGAATACTGTAATATTTTGAACTGCACGAATGCAGCCACAACGATATTAGTTTATCATAAAAAGACCTCTCATGCAAGAGGTCTTTTTGAATTATGATCCTTATTTTTATTTGTAACAGTTCCGCCATGCCCATTCATAAGTCGCCAGAATGTATATTTTCGCCAATATTATTTGGTGTTTGCTGGCGACTTATTTCGTTATTTTTTCTGCAATTTCCTGCCACCCATCTGTTGTATTGATTTTCTTTGTGCCTGCATTTAATTTTTTATCATATCCATGCTGCATCAAATAGGCATCATACTCTGCTGCATTTTCAATAAGTCCCGCATTGAAAAGCTTCCTGGATACCGTTCCAGAATCATCTCCAATGGATATTTCAATCTCCACAGCATCTCCTGACGGTTCCACAGTCACTACATTTACTGTTGAAGATTCTTCTTCATTTTCATCCTCTGCATTTCCCTGAATATCAGGTGTTGTGATATCTTCTGGCTGATCAGAATCCTGTGTTGCATCTGTGCCAACTTCTTCTGCGGGTTCTGTTTCCTCTCCTCCCACAATTACAGGTTCAGATGTAGGCTCAATATCTTCTGTTGTCTGCGCCTCTGGCAAGATTGGTTTGTCTTCATCAAGTCCATATTCTTTTAAAACAGATACCCTTGCATCTGCCACTGCACTTCTACTGTAAGCGCCCATTACCACAGCAGTTATAATTACGCCAAGCCCAATTCCTCTCATTAAATACTTAAATTTCATTTATACTGCCCCCTTGAACAGACTGATAACCAGCTTCACCTCTCCAACACCAAGGCCAAGTTCCTTTGCAATATCGACATTTGAAACGCCCTGTTTATGAAGGCTAAGGATTCTGTCATTATTGTTTTCTTTTACTTCTTCCGCTGGTACTTGTTCCTGAAATACATCCTGTCTCTTTGCCATGTTCATTGTATTTTCAAAGGCTGCCGCCTGCGCTTCTTTTTTTACTGGACGCTCCACGCGAGGCGCCTGCTTTGCAAAAGAATAAACTTCTACCTGTCTGGTATCTGAAGATTTTGTATCTGCCTTTGCAGAAGGCATATTCATTCCTGCCAATACTGCTGGATTCATTCCGATATTTTCAGACACAGGAGGCATATCCATTGTATTAGACGATACAATTTCTACACTTTTCACAACAAGTGGTCTGAGTTCTGACGCTTGATTGTCATCTACTGACTCTGTTTTATTCTCTGGTTTCACCGCAAATGCACTCAAATCCATAGAACGTGCATCTGCTTGCCGCCGCATTGTCATTTCCTGCTGCATAGGAAGAATTAGCCGTGCCATCTGATGGCGTGCATGTTCCTTTTCCATTGCATCTTTATCCTGTAATGCCTGCCCAAAAGAGCCTTTTGTGGCAGCTTCTTTTTTTGCGGCGTTCTCCTCTAACTTCTCTCTCTCTTTTGCTTCTGCATCTTCTTTCGCCTTTGCCGCAAGTGCAATTGCTGCTGCATTCGCTGCTTCTTCCGCTTCTCTTGCAGTTTTGTCAACATGCTTCACGGTCTCTTTTAAGTTATTGTGCTTATCGTTTAACATATCATAAAGAAACATTACTTCCTGATGTGATTTATTGATATCTGAAAGTACTGTCTCTGAATATTCACTGATTGCCATAATCTTTTCATTTGAAATTCTTTCCGATGCACGTTCTGTTTTTTCTACTGCATATTCGAGTGTCTCGTCTACTACTTCTGCAACACGTTCCTTGGCATCGCCCATTTCTTTCTCTATAATCGTTCTGATAAGTTCTATATCCACATGCTGCTCTTCTTCCTCATCAGCCGATTTTCCTCTAATCAAAAAACTACCTGCAAATGCACCAACTCCAAATATAAGCAGTGCCACCTCTATCCAATTCATCTGTAACCAAACCTTTCCAAAACGCAATTCTTTTTGTGCATCAGATTTTTATGTCAAAGCCTCCAACAGACTTTGCAACCACCTTTCCATCACCTTTGAATTTCTTCCTATGTTTTCCGCCATCGCCAGAATATTCATTTCGGCCCTTTTCTTTCGCATCAAAACGATTTTCCTTGAACATAGTTTCATCTGCATTTACAACTTGTTTCGCCCTCCGCTGCTCTTTTTTTTCTTCTTGAATCTGAATATTCCCTTGATCCACCATCCCTTTTTCTGCTTGTTTAACCTGATTGTGTAGTACATTATCTGTCTGCTGTATACTTCCATTGAGCAATATCGGACTGATTGCCATTATATATCCCTCCTCCCGGATTTAGGAATCTATCTAAATCCTCCAATTGTTCCTTGCAAGAAACTATATTTCGCCTTATTTTAATATATTTTAATCAAATATGCAAACATTGTTTTTCACAATTTATAAATTCCATGTTACAGTTCAGCCTACGGCTTTCTGTTACGAGCATCACATTTTCATTTATTATGCTGTTTATAACAGCTTCTATGTTAAAAAATGCAAAAACACAAATACCACTTATTGGCACTATCAAAAAGGCAATAGCCTCTACAAATTTGTAGAGGCTACATCTGCATCTCTTTTAATCAGACGGCAATATGTATACTCATTTTTAACAGTCATACTGGCTCCTGAAATACATACCACTACTCCTTGATATATCGTACCTCGTACATCAATATGAGCAGTCTCATCGCCCTTTAGCATTTTATCAAGTGATTCTATTTCTTTTAATTCATTTTGTATCTGGTTTTGGGTTTCCGTAAGTGCCATCTGCGTCATCCGTGCATTTTGCAGCAATGCTGGAGATACCTTTACGCCTGATTTTATCTTTTTTGCTATTTCATCTATTGCTTTTTTCATCTGAGGTATTGTTTTTGACTTCTCACCAACACTCTTCTGCAAATCTGCAAGCCGTCTTTTCGCCTCTGGATTACTTCCTACTTCTATAATGGTAGCTGCACCCATTGGCGACCCTGCATTTCGTACATTTACCGCATTTTTCGCTATAATCTTTCCGCCTGTGATCAGTCCCTTTCCAGCTTCTGCATTCACTGTATTACCTGCTATCACTTTTGCATTTAGTATTTGCTCTGCTTCCACAAACCCAGCAGCTTCTACTTCTGCGGCCGATATAAATTTCGCAATGATATTTCCACCTGCTTTAAGTCTTCCTTTATTCTGTCCATGCATCCCTCTCGCAATGATAATATCACCATCCGCCTCTATCAGTGCTCCTTCTACGACACCTTTGACAAAAACATTCCCTTTCGTCTTGATACAAAAATTCTCACAGACATTTCCTTTAACTTCCACATCTCCATGATAGTCTATATTTCCTGTCGCTGTGCTTACATTTTCTACACTGTACACATCCGATACAAAAACGGTACCATCGACCAATGATACATGACCATCTACCAAACTGATTAATTTTAGCCCATCCTTTGATACTTCCATATTTCTTCCGTATGCAAAGCTAGCCTTTTTAACCTCTCTTGCCGCTGTAACAGTTCCATATACATCAATGCCATTTTCACCTTTTTCTTCTGGAATTATTTCAGCAAGAACCTGGTCTTTTACACATTGATGCAAATTGTTAAGTTTAAAAAAATCAACACTCCCATCTTCATTCAGCTCTGGTCGCGTATCATTTTTAGTGTCAAACAGGTACACTAGAGATGCATCGCGTCCAACCGTTGGACGCTTTCCTTTTGCAACAATAATATCCGTACAATACTGTCGGTCATCAAGCGCCGCCTCTATTGCTTCTTCGTCAATCCCTGCACGTACCTTGGCATGGGTAAGCGCTTCTATTATCTGTTCTTTGTTTAGTGCTGCCCCGCCTGCACTTGGCGGATACATTCGCAGTGTCGCTTTCATTTTGTCCAATGACACCTGAACATCACACGCCTCATCTACAGGCGGAATTTTTACAGGACTTAAAAAAAGGACTATCTCCTCCTCCCCCAATGAGTAAAGGGCTGAATTGATTGCCATAACATCATAGGGTACGCCGACTCTATCAAGATACTCTTTTAATTCACTTACTCGTATCTTATCACCTTCTCCAATGGGAGGTGATAACAGCAGACTTACCCCCTCTTCATTTATCTGAATTTGAAAATATCCATTCATATAAGCCTTGCCTCCATCTAGTCAACATCAAACTAATCCAAAATGCCTATATAATTTCCCATCTTTGTTTTCATTTTTTGTAATGCTCTTGTGTGAAGCTGTGATATTCTTGATTCTGATACTTCAAGTACACGACTTATTTCTTTCAATGTAAGCTCTTCATAATAATATAAAAGAATTACTTTTTTCTCTTTATCTGTCAGAAGCTCCAATGCCTCCACCAGCATTTCTTTGAGCTCGCTTTTCTCCATCACGCCTTCTGGCGTATCGAATCCTGCATGGATGCTTTTCTCTGATGAAATATCATTCCCTTGCTCCACATATTCATTCAATGATATAATGTTGTCAGCCTTAACCTGATTTTGCCATTCAAGAAGCTCATCTTCCCGTATTCCCATGTGTGCTGCTATCTCTGCGTCTGTAGCAGGTCTTCCCTTTTTCTGCTCCACCTCTTTCATTGCAATATCAATCTGTTTCTGACGCTGCCTGATTGTACGTGGTATCCAGTCCATTCTCCTAATCTGGTCTAAGATGGCGCCACGAATACGCAAACTCGCATATGTTTCAAATTTGACTTCTTTGCCTGTATCAAATTTGTCTATTGCATCTATCAGTCCAAACACTCCATAGCTTACAAGATCTTCATATTCCACATTATAACCAAGATACATACTGAGTCGCCCTGCTACTACCTTCACCAACGGCGCATATTCCAAAATGAGCTTTTCTCTCAAATCTGACGTTTTCAGTCTGGCGTAATCTTCCCAAAGTTTTTTACGTGCTGATTCGTTCATGTTAACCCCCATGTTGCCAACAGCCTGCAAATTGAGCCAAAAATATTTTTAACACAAATTTGCTGGCTGCAAAATCTTTGATTTTTCCGACCTATTATCTTCAGAAAAGTAGTTTTCACGGCTCTACATTGATGCAGAAGTATCATCAGAATCATACCCGTTGAGTTCTTCGTCGGAATATCCTTCTGTATTATCTGCCATAAAACCATCTGCGTCGATACTGTCTTGTGCTTTTGCATTTTCATCATCTGCAAAAGCAACCACACTTCCAGTAAGATCACCTTTTTTCTTTGCTTCAACAAGCATCTTGTCAATATCAGTTGCAGGTATAATGCGTGGCCTGATTGATGAATAGAGATATCTTGCTACATCGCCAATAATATAAAATATCACTAGTACAATCAGGACTCCCCACAGCATTCTTGTAAGTTCAAATCCCCTTATATACATAATTATAGACGCTATCGCACCTGCTAGAAGCATAAAAAACGGCGTGATTAGCCTTGTCTTGTTCCCCATTCTATTACCCCTTATAATTGAATAATCAAATTGTCTTCTCAGGCTTTCCTGCTGAACGGATTACCAAATCTCC
The DNA here is from genome assembly GCA_910586585.1 of uncultured Lachnospiraceae bacterium. Taxonomy (GTDB): domain Bacteria; phylum Bacillota; class Clostridia; order Lachnospirales; family Lachnospiraceae; genus COE1. Next base: position 165,487 of record CAJUKA010000002.1, on the reverse strand, counting down.
CGTTTCGGGATAAAAAATAATGGTACGTCCATAATTCAATCCTGTATCCTGAGCTTTTAAAGGAATTCCTAACTCCTTCAATTTTTTCTTGCTGGCCTCCACATTTCTTTCTCCAACACGTGTCATGTCTGATTTGTTCTGGAACGCAAACATTTGTGCACCGCCTGCTATTTTTGCCTCAAATCTTGCCTGCCTGCCACCCATGGCAACCAGCTTTTTCACAAGATCTTCCACACCTGTATTCACAAATTTTGCTCGATTCGAATTATGTTCTATCTGCCTGCTGTCAGGCAGCATAGCATGTGCCATCCCTCCGATTTTCAAAACCGGATCCCTTATACATATGCCCACACACGATCCAAGTCCCAACGTCGTTATCCCTTCAGGACTTTTACACACATTCAAGTCTGCCATTCCTACTTTTACTATATTCGCCATAGCCTACTGCCCCTTCTCTGTTGAATATACGTAATTATATTGATAATCCAAGTGCACCTAGCATTTTTGAATAGGAGTCCAAATCCGGCATCAATATGAAATATCCGTTCAAATCCACATCATCCGTAAATACTGTTTGTATCAATAGTATCTGATCTCCCACGATACCAAATTCTATTGCTGGAACACTTAATATCGCATTGAGCATATCAATATTTAAATCTGGAATTGACGGAATCATTTTGAGATTGGTGATCTGTGCTAATGAGTTCAAATAAGCACCTGTAATAATATTACCAATCTCTTTCATTGCTGATATTTCCATGTCACTGAAATCACCTTCTGCCGGTGGTGTTCCCATGAGCTTAGACACAAGCGATTTGCCGGCATTATGTTCTAAGATGAACATAATACTACCTGTGATATCTCCTTCAACAGCCAGATATATGCCAACCACCATTTGTTCTTCGCCGCCCATTTCTTCTCCGACATCTTTAAAATCAAGGAGCTTTACCTGTGGAACCTTCATATCCACCTTGGTCTGAAGCATCTGGGCAAGTGCAGTTGTCGCATTCCCTGCCCCGATGTTTCCTAGTTCCTTTAATACATCATAATATTCCGTCGTAACTCTCTCAAAACTAATAGTTTGTGCCATTATATGTCCTAAGCCTTTCTATAATCAAAAGTCACTATATAGCTGCTATACATCAACAACTTCTGCAAGCACTGCTGTAATATCAAGTAATGAGATTAATTTTCCATCTGATTTCCCTACGCCTGAAAGGAATCGTTCTTTCTCATCCTTTTCATATCCCATTCTCTCGATATGTTCTTCATCCAGTGTAACTACTTCTTTTACTTCATCAACCAATACCCCAATTGATTCATGCTGTTCTAGTGTCAAAATAATAATACGTGTCTTTTTCGTAACCACATCTTCTGGAAGCCCCATCTTTAGCCGCAGGCTTATGGTCGGGATAACCACGCCGCGCACATTGATAACGCCCTTTATGTAATCAGGTACTTTTGGCACTCTTGTAATTTTTGACATTCTGATTATGTTCGATATGTACTTGATGTTGATTCCATATTGCTCACCGCCAAGCTGTGTCACAATAAATTGTGTTGTATCATGTTCTACAGGACGATTCAGAATCTCATTGCGTTTCTGCTCATCCATTACTTTTACTTCATCCATGTTCTATGCCCTGCCTTTCCTCTATTATCAATAGGATTATATCAATGCATTGGTATCAAGGATCAGTGCTACCTCGCCATTGCCCAGAATCGTAGCGCCGCTTATCATCTTGGGAACCTTAATATACTTGCCCATAGATTTAATAACCACTTCTTGTTGTCCAATAAGCTCGTCCACTACCAAACCTGCCTGTTTGTCACCCTTCTTTACGATAATAACTGTAAGATTCTTCTTCTCTTCGCCTTCCTTTGGAGGAATATCAAGAACCTTATCCATTCTGATAATAGGAATAACTGTTCCACGAATATGAATCACTTCTTTTGCCTGTACCAACTTGATATCTTCTGGCAGAACATCCTCAATTGTCTGAATCGAACCAAGTGCTATCGCATATTTTTCATCTCTGATAACCACCATAAGCGCCTGTATAATAGCAAGCGTAAGCGGAAGTCTGACAATCCATGAAGAGCCTTCTCCATAACGGTTCTTAACTTCAACTTCTCCACTTAATGACTCAATCTTTGACTTTACTACATCCAGTCCAACACCGCGTCCTGATACATCCGAAACCTTTTTTGCAGTAGAAAAACTTGGCAGGAATAAAAGGTCTATTACTTCCTTCTCTGTCATTGTCTCTGCCTGTTCCGGTGTTACGGTTCCGCGCTCTATTGCTTTGCTTCTGACAGCCTCAACATTGATTCCGCCGCCATCATCTCTTACTTCAATTACAACATTGTTTCCATCCTGATATGCATCTAAAAAGATAGAACCAACCTCTGGTTTCCCATTTGCAATTCGAACATCATTGGGTTCCAAACCATGATCGGCAGAATTTCTAAGCATATGCATCAGCGGATCACCGATTTCATCCACAACTGTACGGTCAAGTTCTGTATCCTCGCCTGACATATACAGTTCCATTTTTTTGCCAAGTTTCTTTGACAAATCACGAATCATACGAGGAAATTTTGCTACTACGCTCTCAATTGGAACCATTCGAACCTTCATAACTGATTCATGCAGGTTCGTTGTTACACTTTCAAGATATTCAATCTGTTCATTTACGGAGCCATTCTCGCTCTTGCCGTCCGCCGCAGTCGCAGAAATCAAGGAATTCTTTGCTATAATCAACTCACTGACTAAGTTCATCAAATTATCTAACTTTTCTATATCAACTCTAACCGTTCTGTTGACAACCGGTTTTGCAGAAGATTTTGCTGCTGGTTTTGTTCCTGCTGACGCAGAAGCTGATGTAAGCGCTGCTGCCTTTGAAACAACTGCCTTGGGAGCTTCCTCTTTGATCTCCTCCACAATTTTCTCTTCTACAGGCTTCACTTCCTCCACGGGCTTTTCAGGTTCCGTCTGCTCAATAACATACTCGTCACAAAATACCTGTTCAATCTCAGATACGCTCATGACTGCCGCTACAACTTCTTCTCTTTGGCTTGATGTTATAAAAATAAGGCTGAATGTGAGTTCGAATTTTTCATCCTCTATATCCTGCGCTGTTGGTACAGAGACAATTGTCTCACCAAGTTTTTCAATCGCCTTAAACACAAGAAATGCTCTTGCTGCTTTTAGTACACAAGCTTCCTCAATATAAACAGTAATCCCGAATACCTTAAGGTTTTCGCTATGTGCCTTCTCTATCAGCATTTTCTCGGTATCACCAATCTTAATCTGTGACCATCTTTCACTCTTGGCATTGGATTTTCCACCAACAGGCGGCGTATCTGCTGTTTTTTTATCTGCAGCCGGTTCGCTGTTGTTTGCCAGCTTAACCTCACCATTATTTTTTAAGATACTGTTAAGCGCATCAATCAGATCCTGATTATCATTAGTCCCCTCTTCTGTCGTCTGTTGAATATTATTGACATATTCTTCGAGCGCATCTAAACTCCTAAAGAGCACATCAATCATACCCGGCTGCACTTTGAACGTACCGTTTCTAACTTCTGAAAATACATTCTCCATATCATGGGTAAGCGTCTGCATTCTCTTATATCCCATTGTACCTGCCATACCCTTGAGGGAATGTGCAGCTCTGAAGATCTCATTGATTGTATCCATATTTTCAGAATTCTGCTCCAATTCCATAATCTGATCGCTCAGATTCTGTAAATGTTCCTTTGACTCATCAAGGAAAATATCAAGATATTGACTTGTATCCATTCTACCTGACCCCCACATTCATTATTATTTCCTGGGCCACATCATCAAGTGCAACAACCTGATTTACCAATCCTGTCGCGGTAATTGCCTTCGGCATGCCGTACACAGTTGAAGTTGCTTCATTCTGTGCGATGACGTGTATTTTTTTTGAAGTTTTCAGATTCACGATTCCCTTAGTTCCATCTGCTCCCATTCCAGTCAGGACTACACAAACAATCTGAGCAAAATTACTTGTCTGCAAGGATTCATACATATAGTTCGCACACGGCTTAACCCCTTCTCTTGGCGGTTCGTCAGTATACTTGATAACTGCTCTACCTCCTTTGGTTACTACATTCATATGTTTGCCACCCATTGAGATATACACCACGCCATTTTCCAGCACATCACCCTCTGCCGCTTCCTTAACCCTTATCTTGCTAAGCGTATTCAATCGTTCAGCCAATGATTGTGTAAATCCTTTTGGCATATGCTGAACGATCAAAACAGGTGCAGCAAGCTCTGCTGGCAGCATTGGAACTACACTTTGAAGCGCTTTCGGTCCTCCTGTTGAACAGGCAAGCGCTACGACCTTCTGTCCGGTTACAACAGGTGCACTCTTTCTGACAATATTGACAAGTTTCTGCGTCTGTTCCTCCTGTTTTGCTCTTGGTATGAGAGGCACCGCCTGAATATTTGTCTGACGACTGGTAACAACCGCCTGAAGCGTTTCCAAAAAGTTATTGTAGAATTCACTGCCTTTCAGATAAACAACATTTGCCGGCTTCTCAATAAAATCAATCGCACCGAGGTCCAGCGCTTCCATTGTAACTGCTGCGCCTTCTTTGGTGTCTGTGCTCGCCATCATTACACGTGCACGGATTTTATCCTTTTGAAGCATACGAAGAAGCTGTATTCCATTCATTTTTGGCATATTGACATCCAGTACAACTCCATCATACTGATTTTTCTTTAAAAGCTGATATGCCGCATCGCCATCAAAAGCCTGATCTACTACTTGGAATCGATTATCTGAATTAATTATATCACACATAAGTCTTCTCATAAGTGTAGAATCATCAACTACAAGTATTTTTTTCTTATTATTTGATATATTTGTATTAATTAACATACTATTCATCAACCTTTTCTATTTTTTTCTATTTTTTCTTTCCTCATTAAATATATATCGAATGATTTTTTCACGTGTTACACTGTCTATCAACTCAAATTTCACCCGATTTTCAAATTCATTTGCTCTATTCACTATTTCACTTGAATAAATAACCCTTCCAACCAGCAAAAATGACTTTTCCATATCTAGAATCGGCAACTCAAAACGCATCAAAATCATACTACTTTCTCTAAATAATTGTCTAGATACAAATCTTGCTCCACCGCCGCTGATATCCACAATTACGCCTCTGATCATATCGGATTGCGGCAGCAATTCTGCCAGTCCCTCTGCATAAATATCCGTTTCTTTTTTAGTCATCTCACGTGCCATCATTTCTATGATGCAATTAAATCTATAATATTCTCTTCTTTGATATTTATGAAGGTTACTTATCATTTCTGTAACAAGAACATAAATACCATTTATTTTCTGTATTTCGATTATTTTGACATCCGCCCTGTACATCCCCCCATGTGTATAAAAGCACACATCATATTCTCCATCTACTGGCAGCAATACCAGCTTCGTTTGATCCTTTGGCATTACAATCTCAAGCCGTCCCTCGTCCAAAATATCATATACAGAGGACTTATAGGTTTTAATTCCTTTGGTTCCGTCCGGAAGCACGACATTGACAGTCGATTTCATCTCAACTTTATCGCCTGGTGATATAAACTTCTCAATCATAGCCTCCCCCTGAGCACACTTGAAACTTCCTTGTTGTCAACGACCTGCGAATTTAGCCATCAATTCAAATTTACCAAGCAAACAACGTCCGCCTGGTAAATTTCCTTCAAATTATATAAATTGTGACAGCATAATTTATTTATAAAAGCACTCTTAGCCCATCTTTTTATTTCCTGCCACAATATGAGAAAAAAAAGCTGCCATTCCCCTTTTCACAAGCGACCTATCATATTCTTTATCCATTAGTACATATGCCATTTTTTCATATGCAATTGTTGATTTGGCGTTAGGACTCTGCATACTCACAGGTTTCTGCTGCATAACAGCATGTTCTAAATGATAATCCTGTGGTATTGCTCCAAGATAAGATACTGGAAGTTTGAGATATCTGTTGACTACCGTATTGAGTTTGTTGTACATCATCTCTCCTTCTGCCTCACCCGAAACTTTATTTGCGATGACTTTTATCTTGGAATCTTCTCTTGAGAATCGTGGATGGCGGTTCAGTGCTTTTAAAAGTGAGTAAGAATCCGTAATTGATGTAGGTTCTGGGGTTGCCACAACCAATATTTCACCGCTGGCAACCAAAAAGTCTAATACAGCGTCAGAAATACCAGCGCCCGTATCTATGATAATAATATCGGCAATTGCATCTAACTTTGCAAGATTTCGAATAATATAATTCAAATAATCTCTGCTTAAATTTGACAATCCCGCTATTCCTGAACCCCCTGATATAAATCCTATGTCCATAGGACCCCAGGTTATGATATCTGTGATATGTTTTCCTTGATAAATAAGATCACATAGATTATGCTTCGGAACAGTACCAAACATAATTTCTATATTTGCAAGCCCGAAATCCGCATCCAAAATAATGACTCTTTTGCCCATTTTTTTGAACTGGCAAGCCAAGTTGATAGATGTATTGGACTTTCCTACACCACCTTTTCCACTTGTCACTGTTATCACTCTCGCCAACGGCCGTGGAATCGGATTCATTTTTATAACATTTCTTAACTGTTCTGCCTGATCCATACACTATCCTCCTATTAACGCCTTCCTCCGAGCAACTGTTTGACAGTTGACTGTGGATTAAAATACTCAATGTCGTCTGGTACATTCTGTCCACATGTCACATAGGAAAGTGTAGCGCCCGTATATAATTTGAGGTTGTATATGTTTCCTAATGTGGACGTCTCATCAAGTTTCGTGAAGATTAACTTATAATCTGCAATCCCTTTATAAGTGTCTGCAATCTTCATTAAATCTCTGTATTTTGTCGAAGCCGACAGCACCAAAAACACTTCTTTTTGTGCCGCCGTATCTACGGAATTTATCAAATCGTTCATGCTCTCACACTGAGCCTCATTGTTGGGTGAATGCCCTGTTGTATCCACCAATATATAATCATATTCCCTGAAATCTTCTACTGCTGATGTAATCTCATTGGCTGTATACACAACTCGGAAGGGAACTTCCAAAATATTTGCATACGTTCTCAATTGTTCTGCCGCCGCGATTCGATAAGTGTCTGCTGTAAGAAGTGCAACTTTTTTCTTGTGTTCCACACGGAAGGAAGATGCAATTTTTGCTATTGTAGTTGTTTTTCCGACACCCGTTGGTCCCAAAAAGAATATTACTTTAGGCCCTTCTTCGTTTTCATCCATCACGGATGGTTTTCCCAGCTTTAATATCATTCGCTGGTAAATCTCTGACAGCATAAAATCCATTGTCACATCAGGTTTACAGTTCTTGTCAATCTCAACAATGATGTCATTTGCATACTTTTCATTTACTTCGTTGTCTATCATTTTATTATATAACAGTTTCAGGAAATTGGTTCTTTCATTATTTTGTTCTGGCTTTTCATGCTCCTCACTTTTGAAATCCTCTACTTGCATTTTGCTTTCCTTCTGTGAAAGCTGCTTTTCTAAAAGTGTCTGAAGATTGTCCAGTTTTTCCTCTAATCCATTACCTCTCAGGTTATCCCTTGTCGGTTCGTCTGCTCTCACTTCCTGCTTGGAGCTATTGATTGTTTCACCTGTTCTGACAGAGTCTGCTTTCTGTGGCGGAAAAGAAGAAAGTACATCCGCCACTGCCTGCCCTACTGCCTTTGCATCTTTTGCCGCACCATTTTTTGCCGTAATCTCAAGTTTCTCAGGCTGTTTCATTGGTATAATTTTTCCTTGTGATGTACTTTGACTGATACTAACTGCCACGCCATCCTTTTGTGTTTCCTTGGAAGAGGATAACCCATACTTTTCATTCTCCTCTTCCTTCGCAACTGTTACTTCGATCTTCGTTCCCTTGAGTATGCCAAGAACCCCTTTCGCTTTGATTGTCTTGACATTCATCTCAACAATACTTTCTCCAAGTTCCTTTTTCGCACTTTCCAGTGCCTCTTCTTTTGTTTTTCCTTGAAATTTCTTTATTATCATGCTGTCACCATTCCTACTGATTGCAATTCAACATTCGAGTCGATTTCATTATATGATACTACTACCAAATCTCTGTAATATTCTTCTGTCAGCCGCTTAAAGTACATTCTGACAATCGGTGAAGTTATCACAATTGGATTCTTTCCAAGCTTCTCAAGCTTTCCTACCTCAGATTCCACAGAAGTAATAATTCTCTTGGTCTTCTCTGGATCGAGCGTCAGATAAGCCCCTTGTTCTGTCTGTTTCACACTTCCCATAATTTCTTGTTCCAAACTTGGATCAAGCGTTACCACACTGGTCGTTTCATTCATCGGGAAGTATTTATTGGATATCGCACGCTTCAAACTCTGCCGTACATATTCCGTCAAAATATCGGTATCTCTTGTAGCAGCAGCATGATCAGCAAGTGTTTCAAAAATCGTAACAAGATCCCTCACAGAAATACCTTCTTTGAGAAGATTCTGCAACACCTTCTGGATATCGCCAAGCCCCAAAAGCTTTGGTATAAGCTCTTCCACAAGAGAAGGATTGGTTTCTCGAACATTGTCAACAAGATTCTGTACATCCTGCCTTGTAAGCAGATCTGACAGATACTGTCTGATAATCTCTGTCAAATGCGTCGCTATAATTGACGGCGGATCAACTACGGTATAACCAACGCTCTCCGCTCGTTCTCTTTGATTTTCGGTAATCCAAATAGCCGGCAGATGAAATGATGGTTCAAATGTTGGAATACCTGATATCTCTTCTTCTACAAAACCAGGGTTCATCGCCATATAGTGGTCAAATAATATCTCGCCCTCACTGACCTGAATACCTTTTATCTTTATAATATATTGATTTGGATTTAACTGAATATTATCCCGCAATCGGATAATTGGCACCACCGTACCAAGTTCCAGAGCAACCTGCCTTCGTATCATTACAACTCGGTCAAGCAAATCGCCACCTTGGTTGACATCTGCAAGCGGAATAATACCATAACCAAACTCCAACTCAATCGGGTCAACTTGCAATAGAGAATTAACATTCTCCAGCTTTCTGACCTCGTCTGCTGTGTCTTCCTCTTCGTCTGCCTCCGATTCAATATTCGCAACCTCTATCGTAGAAGCAATCATTCGTCCGCACACAATAAACAGCGCACCCAAAACAACGAAAATCACTGGATTCAGCGGTGTTACCAATCCTAAGAATACAAGTACGCCGCCTACCATATACAATACTTTGGGTATACCAAATAACTGGTTTACAAGTACTGTACCAAAATCCGCCTCTTTGGATCCCTTCGTAACAAGAATACCTGTTGATAATGAAATAAGAAGCGAAGGAATCTGGCTTACCAGACCATCACCAATTGTCAGAATCGTATACTTATCAAGTGCGTCCATGATCTCCATGTTCTGTCTTACAACACCCATGATAATTCCGCCGACAATATTGACGCCTGTAATAAGAAGACCTGCGGAAGCATCTCCCTTTACATATTTCACAGCACCATCCATGGAACCAAAGAAGCTTGCTTCCTGCTGAAGTTTTTCTCTCTGCTGTTTTGCTTCTGCGTCTGTGATAGCGCCCGTATTGAGGTCTGCGTCAATCGCCATCTGTTTACCGGGCATAGCATCCAGTGTAAATCTGGCCGTTACCTCGGCAACTCGCTCAGAACCTTTGTTAATAACTACAAACTGTACAATAATTAAGATAATAAATACGACAACACCAATAACCAAGTCGCCGCCGCCAACGAAATTACCAAAAGTTGCTACGACATTTCCCGGATCACCTGTTGACAAAATCAAACGGGTTGATGATACGTTCAAGGCAATTCTGAAAACCGTTGTGAACAGCAAAACAGTTGGATAAAATGACAAATCCAAAACTTCTTTGGTAAACATTGTCGTGAAAAGGATTGTAAATGCAAGCGAAATATTTATCGCAAGCAAAACATCCATGATGGTACTAGTAATTGGTACAATCAGCATGATGATAGCGCCAAGCAAATATAAAGCTACGCCCAAGTCTGCTTTCTTCATCTTCATGTCCTATTTTCCCCCTTAACTCCTAAAAATCCTTTTAACCCTTACCTTGTATTAAATTATCTCACAATTAACATAATTTGTATATAATAATTTGCTGAAAATATAAAATTTTTTTATTTTTTATAACACTTACACAAATAAAGCAAAAGAACTCTGTGCGGTTTTACCCATTACAGCGTCCTTTTTGTCTACATCATATGATATTATTTGACATATTTCTCAAACATTATGTATACCTGTTTTGTGCTATAGTACTATATTATCTGATAGTTATTTTGTATATTTTTGGAGTTTTTTGTCATATATTCTATATTTTTCCCTGCATCTTGTATACCATTGCCAGTACTTCCGCCACCGCCTGATACAGTTCCGGAGGTACTTCTTGTCCCACGTCTACATTAGCATAAAGCATTCGGGCAAGCGGTTTGTTCTCAACAATTTCTACATGGCTTTCCTTTGCAATCTCCTTAATCTTTTGTGCTACATAATCTGCACCCTTTGCCAAAACAATCGGTGCAGAACCAGTAGCCGCATCGTACTTAATTGCCACTGCAAAATGCGTCGGGTTTGTGATAACAACATCTGCTTGCGGAACATCCTGCATCATTCGCCGCTGCGACACCTCTCGCATCTTCGCCCTGATTTTTCCCTTAATCTGCGGATCGCCTTCTGCGTTTTTATATTCGTCTTTGACCTCCTGCTTTGTCATCTTGATATCTTCTTTAAATTTATGACGTTCATAAATCAAGTCGATAACTGCAATAATCATAAAAATAAGCGAGATTTTCAGTCCCATATTAATGACGATGTTTCCTATCAATTCTATCGCCTGATTAAGCGGCATCTGATAAAATTTCATAAGATATACCCACTCATCTTTTATCGTTATGTAAACTACATATGTAATCAGAACAATTTTTGCAACAGACTTTAAAAGTTCTATAATCTTACTAATAGAAAACAGCCTTTTCATCCCAGAGATAGGATTCAATTTACTGAATTTAGGTTTCAGCGGCTTTGTCGTAATCTTAAACTTGAACTGCATCATATTGATGCCGACAGATATTACGATACCAACGATAAAAAAAGGAAGAAGCTGAATCAGAAGCTTTAAAAGTACATTATTGATTAATATACTATAATCTCTCTTGACGATACGCCCTTCCCAATATGTTGTGTATGCAGGTATCTTTTCATATATTTCGCCAAAAAGCTTCATAAAATTCTGGCCCATATGTCCAACCCAGAATTTTAATATCAAAAAAAGCGATATCAGCTGAACACCATTTGACATTTCCTTACTTTTTGGAACTTTACCATCTTTTCGTGTGTCTGACTTCTTTTTGGCAGTTGGCTCTTCTGTTTTCTCACCACCAGGACCATCCTTGGCAAAAAATTGTAAATTATATTCTAAAATCACATCATACCCTCCACCACAGAAACAATCAGCACACGAATCTGGGTAAATATAAAATTACAAATATCGGGAAGCAGCATTACTGTTATCATAATCACACTCAGTCCTGCCAGCAGTTTAAGCTGAATACCAACAGAGAACATGTTCATCTGCGGCGCAAGTTTTGCCAGCAAACCAAGCACTATATTCATAAGTGTAATACTGGCAAATACTGGCAGACAGATTCGAAAGCCAATCACAATATAATCACTCAGAAATGTTAAAAGCGCTGACAGCAGTTTATCTGTATTCATATTTATTCCATTCACTGGAATCAAAATATATGTTTCCATCAAAGCTTTGAGCAGATATCTGTGAAGTCCTGTCATGTACAGTATCAACATAACGCCATACTGCAACAAAGCACCTGTGATAGAAGACTGCTGGTTTGTAGTGGGATCGAAGACGTTTGCCATAGATAATCCCACCTCCATATCTATAATTCTTCCTGCAAATAAAACAATGGAAGTACACAGTTGAGCCCCTAACCCTACCAATAGCCCCACTGACACTTCCTTCAATACAATCGTACAAAATCCAAGTAATGTATGATATTCTGGATAAGTATGTTCTGGTCCAAAATAATATATAATATAAGCAACGAACACACTCAATCCAATTTTTACATTATTTGGCACACCTTTCGTACTAAAAAATGGTGCAATAAATACAAAACTTGCTATTCTAACAAGAACAAGCAGAAAATACTCCAGCTCAGACATGGAAAATGATAAGTCTACCATGCTATATACTCCTGCTCCCTTCTGTTATCTGATATAAACGGAAAAATTCTGCCACAAATCAGTCATAAATGTTGTCATATTATTCAGCATCCAATGTCCCAAAATCATAAGGCAGACGAACATTCCTACAACTTTTGGCACAAAAGTAAGCGTTTGCTCCTGAATCGAGGTTACTGTCTGAAAAACACTCACAGCAAGTCCAATTACCAAAGATACAATAAGTGGGGGCGCTGCTGTTTTAAGAATTACAAACAGCCCATCCTGCATCATATCTGTAACCACTTCTACTGTCATCTTATCAACCTTTCCCTTTCAAAACAATGAACTCTGTCAATTAAATGTTCGAACCAAATTCACGATTACCAGATTCCAGCCATCCGCCAGTACAAACAACAAAATCTTAAATGGCATGGAAATCGTTGTTGGAGGAAGCATCATCATACCCATACTCATAAGTACTGATGCGACGACCATATCAATCACAATAAATGGAATATAAATAATAAATCCTATAATAAATGCTGTCCGAAGCTCACTGATAATAAATGCTGGAATCAATACAGAAGTAGGAACCAATTCCTTGCTTGTGTTGTCCCATGCAATATTCGCAAGCTGCATAAACACATCAATATCTTCCATTTGTGCTTGTTCAAACATAAACTCGCGAATGGGGGTAACAGCAATTTGTGATGCCTCTTCAAAATTTAATTCTCCTGCATCATATGGTACGATTGCCTCTGTATAAACCTCAGCAAAAACAGGCTGCATAATAAAAAATGTAAGAAACAGCGAAATCGCTATCAATATCTGATTGGGCGGCGCTGACTGTGTATTTAATGCCTGTCTTGTAAAATGCAGTACAATTAATATTCTGGTAAAAGAAGTAACAGTCAAAAGAAGAATCGGGAGAATTGCTATTGCTGTTAATATCAGCAATATTCTCAATGTACCACTCAGTTCTCCATTCCCATTGTCATAAGTAACTTTAAGACTATTTGCAATATTCAATTCTTGAAGCTCTTCACCCGTTTGAGCAGTACCAGGTTCATTAATATTGGTTCTGTTCTCATTCTCCTGCCGATTATCAAGTATATGCTCTGCTGCTGCTTCATCATCACTTGTAGCGCTCGCCACAATCACATCAGCCAATACTATGGTAAAAACCATAAAAAGCATATATACAATCTTTCTAAGCTCCTGCTTTATATTGTATTTTTTGCTCCTATTTCTCATATCAATATTATCCTTATGTCACACACAGCATTTTATTGTTTCCTGAATTTATCAAAAATGTCCTTGAAATTCAAATTGATTGCCGGGCTTGTTTCCGCTTTGTCAAGGTTTGAAATGTCGTCATCAGTCAGCTCTCCAAGCAAAGTGACTGTGTCCTTGCAGACTACATAGGAAAAATATTTTTTGCCAATTTTTACAATTTGTATATATTTTGTCGGCGCAATTTTAAATGTTTCCATCACTTCCACATTTGACCCTGCAAGTCTTCCTTTTTGAAGACCTGCAGTAAGCTTTGTGAAAAAATATGTAAGTGCCAGTACAAATATAAATATCAGTAATACTGTTAACAATTGTACAAAGGAGTCAAACCTGTTTGATGTCGATGATAAAAGCATAATATCTAGCCTACAACCTTCTTAACTGCCTCCAAAACTCTTTCCGCCTGGAAGGGCTTAACAATAAAATCCTTAGCTCCCGACTGAATTGCTTCAATAACCATCGCTTGCTGTCCCATCGCAGAACACATAATAACATTTGCAGCCGGGTCAAGCGCTTTAATTCCTTTCAGCGCCTGAATTCCATCCAATTCCGGCATTGTAATATCAAGCAATGTCAAATCTGGCGCAGTCTCCTTATACTTATCAATTGCAATCTTGCCATTTTCAGCTTCAGCAGCAATCTCATATCCATTCTTTGTCAGAATGTCTTTAATCATCATTCTCATGAAAGCAGCATCGTCAACGATCAAAATTCTCTTTGCCATATCTTAACTTTTTCCTTTCTATATTTGAAATAACTTATTTAATTATTTCCATAATTCTCACGCCAAAGCTTTCCTCAATAACAACTACTTCGCCCTTCGCAACAAATTTTCCATTTACAAGCACATCAATTGGTTCGCCTGCAATCTTATCAAGTTCAATAATTGTACCAGGAGCAAATTCCAAAATATCAGAAATAGATTTGTTTGTTCTGCCTAACTCCACCGTTACTTCCAAAGGAACATCTCTGATCAGGCTGATACTTTCAGCACTTACCATTTCACCCTGTCCTTGGGCAAAATTCTGGAATTGTGCAGGCTGGATATTTACATTTGGCATTCCATATCCCATAGGCATTCCCATGTTCATTTGTGGCTGCATTCCATATCCCATAGGCATTCCCATGTTCATCTGCGGCTGCATTCCCATATCGCCTTGCTGCATTCCCATGTTCATCTGCGGCTGCATTCCCATTCCCATATCCATTGCAGGTGCTGCTGGTGCAGGTGCAGGAGTTGGCGCGGGCGCGGGCGCTGCCGGTGCAGGTGTTGGTTCTGGTACTGCTCCACCCATCTGTTGTGCCATAAAGGTTTCATACACTGATTTGGCAAATTCGAGAGGATACAACTGCATTAATGTAGAATCAACTAAATCATCAACCTGCATACGAAATGCAATCTTTACAAAATTATCTTCAAGAAATGGCGAGAGCTCCCTAGGCTCTTTCGACTGCAAATCTACAAGACTGGCTTCTGGTGGGCTGATGTCAATTGTTTTTCCAAGCATCGAAGAAAGTGATGTAGACGATGAACCCATCATCTGGTTCATCGCTTCCGAAATTGCACTTAAATGCAATTCTGTCAGCTCTCCCTCTACATTGGTGCCGTCACCGCCCATCATCAAGTCGGTGATAACCTTCACATCATGCTCTTTGAGTACCAATATATTAGTGCCATTCAATCCAACTGTGTACTTGATCTGAATAAACACACAAGGCTTTTCATAATCGTCAAGAACCTCCTGCCAGGTACACATTGATACAACAGGCGTTGTAATATTTACCTTTCTATTAACAAGTGAGTAGAGCGTTGTAGCCGAAGTGCCCATACTGATATTGGCTACCTCTCCTATCGCATCTTTTTCAATATCACTGAGTTCCTCTCCTGCCGGAGCACCTGCCGTTGCTGTAGCAGTGCTTGCTGCACCAGAATCTGCTGACAAGTCCACTCCATTCAACAAGGCATTTATTTCATCTTGAGATAACATTCCATCCATCGTCTTATTCCTCCTCCCTGACTACTGATGTTACCCTTACTGCATATGCCTCTTTGCTTGCACCCGGCACAGCACTGAATTTTTTAATATTTCCCACATATACATCCAGTTCCTCATCAACCTTCGAGTCAAGTCGTATGATATCACCTACCTGTATATTTACAAAATCATGAACAGTTATGACACTTTTGCCAAGCACCGCTGTAACAGGCACGTCCACTCTCCTTACCATTGTCTCGATAAATTGTTCGTAGTCCTCATCATCCATCTTTTGTAAGCTTGAATACCAGAACTTGGTATTTAATCTGTCCATAACAGATTCAAGCGTAAAGAATGGAAGGCACACATTCATCAAACCTTCAACTTCACCAATTTTAACATTCATGGTTACAAGTGCCACCATATCACTTGGCGAAATAATCTGAGCAAACTGCGGGTTCGTTTCAATCCGCTCCAAATACGGATTTACTTCAGCCACGTTTTTCCATGGTTCCCTGAGAAGCTGCATACAGATTACCATAATTCTTTCTATGATACTCATTTCGATTTCAGAAAAATCTCTTACTCTCTCAAGCGTCTCTCCTCTGCCACCCAGCATTCTATCTATGATCGCATACCCTAATCCGCTTGTCAGCTCCATAATAATTGAGCCAGGCATTGGTGAGAAATTAACAACGGTAAGCAGCACTGGGTTCGACAACGCATTCGAAAACTCAGCAAAGGTTACTGTTTCTGAACTTGCTACACTTACTTGTACATTTTTTCTCAGATATACGGGTAAATTGGTTGACAACAATCTTCCATAATGATCAAAAATCATGTTTAAAGTTCTCAGATGTTCTTTCGAGAATTTCGCAGGTCTGCTAAAGTCATAGTTCTTGACTTGGCGTTCATCCTTCTCCTGCATATCCTCTACATCCAGCTCGCCGGAGCTTAAGGCTGCCAGCAGACTGTCTATTTCACTTTGAGATAATACCTCTCCCATGTAGTTCATCACCCCCTATATAAAATCCTATTTATCCATTCCCCTTAATCCTATCATTGCAGTGTTATTCTAATAACTTATGCAAAACTTATGAGTATAAGAAGTTAAAAGATACACTGTATATAAAATCTGAATCAAAACGCTCCTGAATCTTGGTGATAACTTCTTCTTTAATCTTCTCTGAATTGCTTCTTGCTTCATCAACTGTATAGTTACCCATAACAGAATAGATAATATCCTTTATAATTCCTTCCAGGTCTGCCATTGTTTCTGAATATGTAGCGTAATCTTTGTGCTTCGTATTCATAGATAAAGATGCATTTCCTACAGCAAAATGATCCTTGCCATCTTCACCCTTCTTTAATGGTATTGTCATCTCATCTGCAATATTATGAACTGCTGTATCGGCCATAGAAACTGAATTCATAGCGGAGTCTGACTTTGGAACCCCATTGATTTCTAATCCTACAATCGTCGAAATGTCAGACACCATTTTCGCTGTTTTCTTTGAAGCACTTGATACACTCACCATCATAATTGCTGACAATACAATATTGACAACAAGCAATGCCAAAATAATAATTGATAACAAATTTCGCTTCATTTTTTAATTTCCCCCTTCAATTAATAAGCGCTTAATGAATTGTATATCTTGATCTCAACCCGTCTGTTTTTTGCTCTTCCTTCCGGGGTTGAGTTGTCTGCTATTGGAATGTACTCGCCTCTTCCAGAATGCTTCAACGTTCCTGGGTCAAGTGCAGCATTCTCCTTCAGGTAATTAAATACCGCAAGCGCTCTATAGCTGCTGAGCACATCATTATTTTCATATCTTCCGCCATTTAGGGGAACTGAGTCTGTATGACCTTCAATTTCAATATCTGAATCCGCATACTTAGTAAGAAGAACGCCAATTTTATTAAGTACTGGTATTGCATCCTGCTTGATATCCGCTTTTCCTGAATCAAACAAAAATGCTCCATTTAAAGTAAGTAACACATAGTCTGAATTAAACTCAACATCTACCTTATCAGACATCACGCTTTCTGAGAGCGCTTCTTCTATTTTCTCTGCAAGGTCTTCGGAAAGTTTCATTTTTTCTGTCTCAAGTTCTGTAATAGCTTCCTGTAGAGACTCTATTTCTTCTTTGGTTGCACCGATCTGTTCTGCAAGCTCTGCCATTTTTTCTGCTGTTTCCTGTGTAGCACCTGATGCATTTTCCTGAAAATCCTGAATATCAGAATCTGAGTCTGCCACTTTACCAGTAGAATTAATATATTCGTCCAACTGGTTTAATTGACTAACACCATTGCTGACAAGAATACCATCCCCTACTGCCTGTGCTCCGCCTTTAAAAATACTGAAACTTGACTGAAAAGACATTGCCAGCTCTTCAAACTTAGCCGCATTGACATCCGACATCGCAAATAACATAACAAAAAAGCACATCAGCAGAGTCATCATGTCAGAAAAGGTACCCATCCATTCGTCCAGGCCCTTTTTTACATCCTCCTCTTTTTTTCTTGCCATTAAGCTTCACCTCCGCCATTTGCATCATTACCTGATACTCTGTCCTTTGGAGCCAAGAAGGATTTGAGCTTCTCCTCAATAACACGGGGATTCTCACCTGCCTGAATTGACAAAAGCCCCTCTATCATAATTTCTTTTGCTTGTACCTCTATCGCATTGTTTGTCTTAAGCTTGTTTGCTGTCGGTGTACATACCCAGTTTGCAAGCATAGAACCATAGAATGTTGTAATCAAAGCAACAGCCATAGCTGGTCCTAATGTTGACGGGTCTGACATATGCTGAAGCATGATAATCAACCCAACCAATGTACCGATCATACCCCATGCAGGACCCATGGAAGCACAAGTCTCCCAGAAGCCTATTTTTCCTTTATGTCTGTCCTCAATGCTATTTAGTTCTGTCTCCAAAATCCCTCTAACAAGCTCTGGATCTGTACCATCGACTATCAGCATAATTCCCTTTTTCATAAAATCATCTTCAAGATTTCCAGCCGCTTCTTCCAGTGAAAGAAGTCCTTCTTTTCTCGCTACATTGGATAATTCGATAATCTTTGTTATCATTTCCGGAACATTAACTTTAACCGGCTTAAATATCAGAGTAAAGCTCTTCAAGCCGGCAACGAAGTCCGATATAGATACAGACATCATCGTAGCCATAAGCGCCCCTCCGAACGTAATCAGCGCGGAAGGTCCTGACATAAAAAAACCAATCGCGGCAAATCCGTCATCTCCACCTACGATACCGAAGATTACCAAAACCAGACAGGCAATAAACCCAACAATAGACGCTAAATCCACTTTTACACACCCCTTTTATTTTTGAACACAAAATGGCTTTCTGTGCTCATTTTCTCTCTATATATATAATACTGTAAGGTTACATAAATTGCAACAATTTTCTGAAAATTTTATCAAATTTTGATTCTACATACACTTTTTGATTTATATTCTCTGCTGAAAATATTGTTGTCTTGCAGATTTTACCAAATGCTGCACTTCATGCCTACTCTCTTTTATGATGATTTTTTTCCCATCTGTTAATGTGATAACCGTATCCGGCGTCTCTTCCACAGTTTCAATTAAGCTGGTATTTACAAGCAGTTTCACTCCGTTTATTTTTGTTACCTCTATCATTGATATACACTTTCCTTCCAAATTCATTAATTTTCTTAATTATTCAAATATTATATTTTTCCCATGTAATTTCCCAAATTCCGTCAGTTTTTCTTTGTACTGTTCTAATTTTTCTATATCTTGTGATGCTCTGTAAATTGCAAAAATCCTCGTATATGTATCAAAAACATCCTCTCCAAGTTTTTCAAAATCTGGCGCGTCTGTGATACCTGTCAGAAATCTGACAGATGTATCAAAATCTTTACACAGATATGCTGCTTTTCCAAACATATACCGAAGCCGCGTTGTCTTCAAATACAATCTATTCATCTCTAACAGTCTGTATGCATCCTCGGCGTTTCCTAATTTGAACAGACAGTCAGCATACGACTCTAAACAGATGACAAGAAATTTTTTCTCTGGATTGCGGTTCCGCACAAGGCAGGTGTCAAACGCTTCCACAGCCTTCTCATAGTCTTCTAGCACTCCATAAGATAATCCCATTTGGAAATATATGTAGTCATCCATTCCTTCATTTTCACCTATCGAATTTTGCAGCAATTCCAAATTTCTCTGCTGTTTTTTCATCATTTCTTCTTTGGGAATATCATAACCATAATGTTTCACTATCACTGGAATATGAACTGTCTCAAGCACAATTTCATCATATTTTTCTGCATTTTTGGGTGTAATTTGTTCATGAATCCGAAATTTGTACTCATAATAATTTCGGTTAAAAAACCTTGGAACCTCTTCTATCTGAATATTTTCCACCCCTTCTGTGGTATACACATTTCTGATTTCTATGACTCCAACACCTTTTGGATATTTTTGCATACACATACGCAGCTTTGCGGTATCAATATTCTGAACATATTCATCACAATCCAAAATTAGTATCCAATTATTCGACGCCTTGGATACTGCAAAATTTCTTGCGGCACTGAAATCATCTATCCACTCAAAATCATAGATTTTATCAGTATATTTTCCCGCTTTTTGCCTGGTATTGTCTGTGGATCCAGTATCAACCACCACAATTTCCATTCCATACTTGACAATATTTCGCAAGCATTGTTCAATGTGCTTTTCTTCATTTTTCGTTATGATACATACACTTACTGGTAACTTCGCCATGACTGCCCCTTTTCTATTTTAACATTAACTCCCATCTGCCCGCTTTTGCGGCATATTTCCTCTGCGCGGGTCTGTGCATTAATAGGCAAGTACTATGTGCCTGCACAAAAATTCGCTAATATGATAACATCATAACACAAATACCGCACAAAAGAAACCCGAACATTCTGACGCGGTGACATAAAATATGGTAGCGTGGTAAAAAATTATCCTCATTACAATCAAAAAGCGATACCTGCGCAATGCGTACCGCTTTTCATCCATATTATCAATTGAACTATACTTAATCTATGTTTTACACTGTCTGAAGCAATGCAAGTTCCTCTACTTCGGCAACGCTTAAACCTGTATCTTCTGCTATCTCTTCCACTGTAAGCTTCCCTCTTTTCAGCATTTTTAGCGCGGTTTCTTTTTTGGTTTCCCGAATACCTTCTCTCCTTCCTTGGCTTATTCCTTGACTTATTCCCTGATTTAAAATAGTTCTTGCACTTGTTTCAATTAATGCTCCTCTCATCATACCACCTATGCCTTTCTGCACTTTTTCATATTTGCGTGCAATTTCCTGAATCACATCACCTGATAAATCAATAATTGTTCGCTTATCAAATGCTCCTATCTCTTCCTTCTCTTCCAATTCATCAAGTCTTTCCAAAATTTCTTGGTATTGTGTCCTTAACTCTTCTAACTTCTGATGATTAGGAACTGCTCAAAAATTACTTTTGACAATTACGCCGTATAAATGTTCAGCTGCAAAGAAGAAAATCGCAGGCATAGCGGGCTATGTCAAGATTTTCTGATGCCGCAGATGGACATTTATACAATTAATTGTCATGAGTAATTTCTGAACAGCTCCTTACTATTATACTCTGGAAAACTTTTCTCATGTGAGAAAATATAAAATGGTATCAGCAGCAAAAGTCGTTTTTTAAAGATATCGTTTAGTGAATATGACTGTATTTTCATGATTGGTACATCATATTCCACTGTTCCGCCTGGTGTGATAATAATGTATTTCATCTTATCTGGCGTCTTTTTATATGTTCGAAGGTATAAGACCGCTGTATTAGGAAATGTCATTGTTAGGGTTTCCTCTGTTACCTCTCCCTCATCAAGCGCTATTTGTGCATCATATTCAAAAAGGCGAATTGCAATTTTACCATCTGGCAAACTGCTTTCACACTCAATATGATATTTTTTCTGTATCTTTCCATAAACTGTAAAATTAGTATCCGTTATACGTTCCTTGTCTGAGCTGTCCTGTTGGTCTAAAAAATGTTCGTTAGGGAAAAATTGTATTTCTTCCTCTCCTGTATAGTTTTCCCCAAAAATCTCATTGATGATTGGTATAATCAACCTGCGACAGTCATTTAGAATCGTTCGAAATACTCCATCATATATATTTGCCATGCCTGATTCCCCTTTGTTTTCTGTCTTTATCATACCATTTTTCTATACTTAATCTATGTTTTACACTGTCTGAAGCAGTGCAAGTTCCTCCACTTCGGCAACGCTTAAACCTGTATCTTCTGCTATCTCTTCCACTGTAAGCTTCCCTCTTTTCAGCATTTTTAGCGCTGTTTCTCTTTTGTTTTCCCGAATACCTTCTCTCCTTCCCTGGCTTATTCCTTGACTTATTCCCTGACTTATTCCTTGACTTATTCCCTGGCTTATTCCCTGATTTAAAATAGTTCTAGCACTTGTTTCAATTAATGCTCCTCTCATCATACCACCTATGCCTTTCTGCACTTTTTCATATTTGCGTGCAATTTCCTGAATCACATCACCTGATAAATCAATAATTGTTCGCTTATCAAATGCTCCTATCTCTTCCTTCTCTTCCAATTCATCAAGTCTTTCCAAAATTTCTTGGTATTGTGTCCTTAACTCTTCTAACTTCTGATGATTAGGAACTGCTCAAAAATTACTTTTGACAATTACGCCGTATAAATGTTCAGCTGCAAAGAAGAAAATCGCAGGCATAGCGGGCTATGTCAAGATTTTCTGATGCCGCAGATGGACATTTATACAATTAATTGTCATGAGTAATTTCTGAACAGCTCCTTACTATTATACTCTGGAAAACTTTTCTCATGTGAGAAAATATAAAATGGTATCAGCAGCAAAAGTCGTTTTTTAAAGATATCGTTTAGTGAATATGACTGTATTTTCATGATTGGTACATCATGCCTGATTCCCCTTTGTTTTCTGTCTTTATCATACCATTTATCCACTGTAAATTCAACCAAATCCAGGGATATTCGCCCATCACATGTAACAGTTCATTACTTTTCACACCCGCGCCATGCACTTGCTGCATGGCGTCGGAGCAAGCGCCAAAATGCGTGCTTTTTAGCATTTTGTGTGCATCAATTGTTGCAATTCACACCGAAATCGTTGTAAGTATATGAGAAATCTGGCGTAAGTGTGAATTGTAACAACAGTTCAGCCTAGCAAAATATGCGTAAAAAAATTGAGCGCATGAACGCTCAATTTTTTGTCTATTAATTCAATTATCTCTTCAGATTTACAAGTTCTTCAAGTAAAGAGTCGGAGGTTGTGATAATACGGCTGTTTGCCTGGAAGCCTCTCTGGGTTGTGATCATGTCGGTAAACTGCTGTGACAGGTCTACATTGGACATTTCCAGCACGCCAGTTGTCAAAGTACCAGTACCGCTTGCCTTGATATCCACGATAGAAACATCGCCAGAGTTTGCTGTCGCCTGATACAGGTTGTCGCCCGCATTCTCAAGACCCATTGCATTGGCAAAGGTTCCCACACAAATCTGTCCAAGAT
This sequence comes from uncultured Lachnospiraceae bacterium, assembly GCA_910586585.1. Taxonomy (GTDB): domain Bacteria; phylum Bacillota; class Clostridia; order Lachnospirales; family Lachnospiraceae; genus COE1. The sequence continues at coordinate 142,336 of CAJUKA010000002.1, read as the reverse complement.
TTGCAAACATACCATTACTGTAAAGCGCGGTAATCAGGCCATCGGTACCAATGGTAACGCCTGTCATTGTACCCATTTTCCGTCCGTCAAGCTTATCGCCCTCAAGGGAGCACTTCTTGCCATTGTCGCCGCTGCTTGTATCAGACATATTCACAGTAACATTGCTGAAATTAGGGCCCAGTGCCGATAAATTCACGGTAAAGGACTCGCTTCCTGCAGCACCAACATAACTGAATTTACCATCACCTTTGTCATAGGATAGATCCCAAGAAGATGTTCCATTGAGAATTGTACGGATATCCACATCCGCACCATTTTTGTCAGACATGCCAAGCAATGATATCGTATAATTTCCCTCATCAATTGCCTCACCGGTTTTTGTCTCTGTTGTGGTATAGGTTTCTGTTGGATATTTAGTATCTGGATTCGTTTTCAGTCCAAGAACTTTCAAAATGTCATTATAAAGATTACGTGGGATCTCCCCCCCATTTAATTTAATTTCCTCTCCATCGCCATTAGGACCTGTAGCACTATTATCCTTAAAGACATAATCTGTCACCGATTCATCATTGTCATTCTTATAAACCTGCTGAATTGCTGTAATCGTACCCATTGTGGTAGCTTTGAGTGCATATGCTGGAAAAGTAGTGGTTGTTGATGCTTTTGTTGTATCATAGAACAAACCAACTGCATCTTTGTCAATCATGCTGACTGAAAAATCTTCAGATAGTGGATATGTTGGTGGCTCCTTTGAATAACCTATTTCTCCTGAAAAAGCTACTTCAAGATTCGTAATATTATATAATATACCCTTATCTAGCAAAGCATTTTTTAAATCAGTATTCGCATCAACAAAGGTTTTCAAATTTATCGTTATTTTATCTTCTTTACCTAATTCATGTGTACCTGTAATCGAACTATTTACGTTGTTATTTTGATCTTTAACATAGTCCCAGACTGCTTTATTCAAGGCTTCTATCAGTTCAGGACTTGTTGTTTCTGTCAAAGTTCTATCTTCTCCACCAACCTTATAAGAAAAACTGAGTTTGGAAGCATCAACCTGATACAAATTCGCTGGAAGATCATAAGCATTTGCTGTATTTAAAATTGATCTTGTAGAACTTGTCGGTGTTGTCTTTGGCAAAATACCAAACTTCATATTATACTGGTATCCCTGTGAATCATATACCGGAACATTCACCTGTTTGCCGTTTGCACTCTGAAACTCGCTGTCATTTTTATCCACAATACCTTTAATGATTGTCTGTGTGGTAGCTGCTGCCTCGTAGCTATTTTTTGCCATTACATTGATGTTTCCTACAGAACTCTGTACGATATCTCCATTGGCATCAACGCCCCAGCCCTGCACGATAAAGCCGTTGCTTGACATACACAGGTTTCCTGCTTCGTCTACGTTGAACGATCCGTCTCTTGTATAATATGTGTTGGTTCCATCACTCACTACAAAGAATGCCTCACCAGAAATCTTAATATCAAATGGATTTCCGGTTGACTGACTGGAACCTTCCTGTGTAATGCTGGTATTGATCGCAGCCGTTTTCACACCAAGTCCAATCTGTCTAGGGTTGGTACCGCCAGTTGATACGGTCGGGCCCGTTGCCGCCTGTGTTGTCTGATAAAGCATATCGGAAAAGTTCAGTGACTTTGCCTTGTAACCTGTTGTATTAACGTTTGCGATGTTATTACCGATAACGTCCATTCTTGTCTGGTGTGATCTCAAACCGGAAACACCAGAGAAAAGTGATCTCATCATAATTAAGTGACCTCCTAATTTTTATTGCCGTATCTGTATCTATCCAATCTGTCATTCAATGGATATCAGCCCCCTTAAAAGGTCCGGCTTTTCATACATTTTAAATAATTACGGCTCCATCAATATTGGTATAAATATTTTCGTCTGCTTCTGTCTGATCCATTGCTGTGATAACAGTGTTGTTCTTTGTATTGACGATAAACGCAAGCTGATCCACCAGCACCAGGGAATCCCGGATACCTTTTTCGCCCGCCTTTTTCGTACCATCATTCAACCTTTCCAGTTGTTCTTCGGTCAGTTCTATCTTTCTGTCACTCAGTCTGTTTGCCGCATGTTTAGAAAATTTCACAGGCTCTGTCGTCTGTGTACTCTGCACCTGCTGCTTTTGAAGAATTTCTTCAAAGCTCATACCCTGTGGCAGTTTCTGACTGGCACTGGCCTTTTGTTGTTTTAAATATTGATCCTGAAGCTGTTCAATGGAAAGGAACTGACTGTTTCTGATATTCATTCTGTATTCCTCCCTGCCATATCGCTTTTAGATTTGTACGCTCTGATTCCTCTTATGCGGTTTCTGTCTTATTATCGTCTTCTGACTCCTGTGTATCATCAGGTTCCTTTTCGTCGTCAGGCTTTGTTTCGTCTGGTTTCTCTCCTGTCAAAAGATTGAGTTTATCAAGAATCGCGTTCATTTTGGTATTGAAGCTTTCCAAGATATCATCCAGAGAAGTGCTTGTATCCTTTGAGGTATCTTCGAATTCAATACCAAGTCCTTCCAGTTTTTGTTTCCATAGTGTGAACTTTTCAAGTTCTTCTGAACCATAGGTTGCCATAAAGTTCTGCTCATACTCATTCATCGTATTGTAGTAATCCAATGCACCCTGTATAACGTTCTGATATGACTTATCCGCAAAAGTGATATCTGGGAGACCCTTAATCATTGCTTTGAAGGTGCTGTATTTCTTGTATGCAGCAGAATATTCATCACTGATAACACTATCCACATCACTGACAGAAAACTTCTGGTCATCAATTACAAGAATCGGCTTGCCATTCTCCATCAGAACGTAGTCAACCGTTCCTTGCGTATAGTTTATTTCTCCTGTCTTTTCATTGGTCGTTCTCATGATAACTTCTTTGCCAATCATTTCGTTTGCTCTGAGCATATCAATAGACTCTGCCATCTCACCCATCTTTTCAACCTGTGTGAAAGTCGCATACTGCGAAACCCACTCGGTATTGCTCGTAGGCTCTAATGGGTCTTGATTCTGCATCTCAGCAACCAAAAGCGTCAGGAACATATCACTGTCTATCGAGCTGTTTTTACTTTTGCTTTTCTTTGTTAATGAATCTCCCGATGTCGTTTGTGTCTGCAATTTGCCGTCTTCGCCAACTGGCGCAACCAAACTTCCCATAGCTGTTCCTCCTTTTTAGAATATTTTGATTCCTACACAAATAAATCCATTGTGTTTCCGTTCGCTGCCATCATTTCCATGGCAATTCTAGTCGCATCATCTGCACCCTGCATTTCTTCTGTCATCTCTTCTTCGTCTTCAAATGCATTGAGGTTGATGCTGTTTCTGCGTATTCCCTGAATACGGTTTGTCTTCTGTTCCTGTTCACTTTGCTGCTGTCCCTGATGGTTTCCATCCAGATTTTTTTCCATCTGATGGCTTGCCACTGATACTTCAATCGCTTCGATCTTAACGCCCTGTTCCTCCAGGTTTGCCTTTAACTGTGATGCCTGTGCCTCAATTGCTGCCTTTACGGTTTCGCTCTGTGTTGTAAACTCTGCTGTTACCATTCCGCCTTTTGTTGTTAATGATACGTTCACTGTTCCAAGACTTGCTGGATGAAGCTGCAGTTCCATCTCCGTGAGCTTTTCACCCTTCACAATCTTTATCATGTCTGCAATCTGCCGCATAATATTTTCTGTGCTCTCAGAAGTATAGCTCTCTGTAGTTTCATTTGCCGCATTTACAGTTTCACTGTTTTGATTCTGGATGAAATTCTGGTTTTGTCCGAAATTCTTTGGCTCATTGTCACTTTCTTTGCCCGCATCCTGCTCCGGTTTTTCTGGCTGAACTTTGGTAGTGCTTTCCGTCGAATTTTCCTGCTGGTTTTCTGGAAGCTCCTGTGTTTTTTGCGTCTGTGTATCATCTTCATTGATAATCACAGGATTTTTTTCTGCTGATTCTTTGCCAAGATTCTCCATCGCTGGCTGATCTGCATTTTCAGAAGAAATCAGTTGAATATCTGGCTCTTCTGTCATCAAAACTTCTGGTTCTGTATTTTGATTTTCAAGCTCCTGAAGCTTTTGCAGAATGATATCAAGTTCCTCACTTGTCAAACCTGCGTCTTCAAGCAATGTACCTACCTGTGCATCAACCAATTCCACAATATCCTGCAATGCTGTGTAAAGCTCTTCATTGGCAATCAGATTGATTGCAGAATCCTCTCCTGCTATCGCCGTTACAAGCTGTGTCATATTCGCTGGGTCAAGCAAATCAAACGTCTGAAGTCCCGCACTCTCCATACCTGCCATCAGTTCCTCGTCAGTAATACCTAAGATTTCTTTTATCTGTTCCATAATCTGACTCAGTGCGTCTGCAATCTCCTCCGCTGTCATCTCGTCCACAGGCTCTTCACCTAAAACTTCTGTTCCTGCAGGATCTTTGCCGACTTCTGACACCTTCTCTTCGGCTGTTGTCTTATCCAACTCCACCTTGTCGTCCCCTGAAAGTTTATCTGACTCACTAGCTGGTTTTGTGTCTTTGATTTTCTTCTGCGTGCCATCATTTTTGTTCTCATAAGTCGTCTTGTTGTTCACTTCCTGGGTCTGCCCGGTTTTCTGCGCTGTCATTTGAAAAACGTCTCCAAAATTCTGCGAATTATCAGCTACCTTTTTACTGCTTGCTAATGCATTCACCGTAAAATTTCTGTCCAGAGCTGAACTATTTAGGGCTGTTCCTGTCATTGTCATTCCTCCTCTCTTTAATTTTCAAGGTACTTTTTTGTATATTCCACGCCATAAGTTATGCTGTCCGGCCTGGGATATCAAATATACTGCACAGATTTATCCTTGGGAGCAGTACATTTGATATCCCAGGTTTATGACGTATCAGGTCACATAATTTATATCGGTAATTATTTTCAATTCCTTAATTATTTGGATTCATAATTTTTGTAATTCTTGCCGCTACCGCCGGGTCCATCTCTCCCATAATAGAACCTCTTGAAGCTGCTGGAAGATTGGACAATATTTCTGCTGCCAAATCAAGATTATCTGTCATAGCGCCAAGAATTTTTGCTGCACTTTTGGCGTCCATATTGCTGTATGTTGCCACATAATCTCTCATTTTGGCATTGACTGCTTCTTCCTGTACCACTTGTTTGTACAGCGCTTCTGCTGTTGTTGGGTCCATTCCTTCATAGTAAGCGCGGTACTCTTGTGCTCCAGGGCCATTCTCCGCATAAACGACTTCTTCATAGAATTGTTCTTTTATGCGTTGAAATTCTACCTGATTTTTTTCAAACGTCTGCAGACGCTGTACTTCCGCTTTTAAAGCTTCTATCTGCTCAGCATATGCAGTATTAGAATTTTGAGCTTGCTCAAGCTGCTTTTCAAGCTGGTTTAACTGGTCTACTGCATCTTTGATACTGCTGTAGCCTCCATAAGACTTTTCCTTTGTTTTCTCTATATCTGTTTCATTTGGAAGTATCTTGTTAATCACAGGCACATCCTTCAACATGGGTGCCAATACATTAGAGCCAAAGCCTCCTACATCCATTTTCACAAGCAGGCACAAGATACCAAGCCATATGACAATAATAAATATTGTAACAACGATAACCGACGCGTTCGTGCCGTCTATCTGTTCATCCAGTTCCCGTTCCTGATTTTCCAGCTCTTTTGCGCGTTTCCTGGCTTCTTTTTTCTGGTTCTTCTGCTCCTTTTTTAATGCCTTTTGATTTTCCCTGAGCTGCTTTAACTGCATCTCCGGTGCATCAGGGCTTAAATTTTCGTCCTTGCGTGCCATATTGATATAACCATGCCTTTCCATAGATTCTGCAAACTAGTGTACTGACCACATAACACTTTTCCTTCTTCATCATTCAGATTCCGGAACTGTTGCTTTCCATCAATTTTTGTCCATATGTGTAGGAAGTAAGTTGATCGATTTCCTTCATTTCCACTGCTTGCTCTTCTTTCATAAACTCCTCAAATGCATTCTCTTTGAGCTTTTCGTGTGCTTTCCGCTCCTGCATAAGTTCTTGTAGCGCCGCTCTTGCCCGCTCTACAACCTTGGCTGCACGAGCAACCTCTTTCATTTGATCCGCGATATATTCATCCATCTTCATCACTGCTCTTTTATTCTCACGGATTTTTCGCACATCAATCAGCTCTGAACGAAGCTTCACACCCTCCTGCATATAAAACAACCGCCTTGCATGAAGCTCTTCTAACTTTTTTTTCTCGGCATCAAGTCTCATATTGGCTTCAGCAAAATCCTGTTTTGCTTTGTTTTCAAGTTTTTCCTTGATGTCAAGAATCCCCTGCATCTTGTAACGGAATACTGCCATTTCATTACCCCTTTTTGTTTGAATGTACTCTTATACGTCAGGCATAAAGAGACTTTGCATGCACAAACCTAATTTGCAAACATTGCCTCAAGTTGTTCTACGGTTTCCTCAAAAGTGAACTTATCCTCTGTCTCTTGCAGTAAATACTCATTGACTTCTTCAATTTTGCTGATTGCTCTGTCAATATTGGGATTGCTTCCCTTTTTGTAGGCACCGATATTAATTAAATCCTCCGCCTCATTATATGTCGCCATAATATTTTTGAGCTTGCCCGCCGCTGATTTATGTTCTCTTGACGCCACCATTGACATACATCTTGATATACTCTGCAGTACGTCAATTGCCGGATAATGATTCCTGTTGGCAAGTTTTCTAGTGAGCATGATATGCCCGTCAAGAATACTTCTTGCAGTATCTGTAATCGGTTCATTGAAATCTTCACCTTCTACCAGAACTGTATACAGTCCTGTGATGGAACCCTTCTCAGAACAACCTGCGCGTTCAAGAAGCTTTGGCATTTCTGAGTATACACTTGGCGGATAACCTCTTGTTACTGGCGGCTCTCCTGTTGCCAATCCAATCTCTCTTTGCGCCATAGAAAAACGCGTGAGAGAGTCCATCATTAGAAGTACGTCCTTGCCCTGATCTCTGAAATACTCTGCAATCGCTGTTGCGGTTTTTGCCGCTTTATTTCGTTCCAGCGCCGGCCGATCCGATGTCGCTACCACAACAATCGAACGGCGCATTCCTTCTTCACCAAGGTCACGCTCTATAAACTCGCGAACCTCACGTCCACGCTCTCCAATCAGTGCTATCACATTGATATCTGCTTTGGTATTTCTTGCAAACATTCCCATAAGTGTTGATTTTCCAACACCAGAACCCGCAAAAATACCAATACGCTGACCTTTTCCTACTGTGATCAGTCCGTCTACTGCCTTCACACCCAGCGGAAGCACTTCGCTGATAATCGTCCGGCTCATTGGGTCTGGAGGCGGCGCCTCCAATGCATATCTCTTGACAGTAGCAGGATCTGGAACATAACCATCAATACATCTGCCAAGTCCATCAAGTGTTTTTCCCAGTAGGCTGTCTCCCACGGACACACTAAGCGGATAGTTCATATTCTCAACAATACATCCCAGGCCAATACCTTCTGTATCTTCATATGGCATCAGCAGTGTTTTTTTGTCTTTGAATCCAACCACCTCAGCAAGTATTCCATGCTTTTTTTCGGAATCGGTAAAAATTCTGCACATATCCCCCATTTTAGCATCTGGCCCTGAAGATTCGATTGTTAGACCTACTACGTTTTCCACTTTGCCCAGCTTTTTGAAAAAACTTTTATTCAATACGGTCTGATATTTTTCAAAGGAAATTGTTATATCCATCTTTTCCACACTCCCTAGTATGTTTTCCCAAAGTCTGGTATCCTCTATTTTATGCCTCGTATGACAGAAGCCTCAGTTCTTCATTCAAAGCTTCAAGCTGTGTTCCGAGACTACAGTCAAACACACCATTTCCTGTCTCTATCATGCACTCATTCTTTTCTAGTGTCGCATCCTCAAGAAGTTCCACATTTTCAAGCGCAATATTGGTTCCCTTGACAAGTTCCCTCTTTTGCATACTTGCAAACGGAAAATCTTCCTTGGATACGTGCACCAAATAAGTGCCTCCACCCTCTATATTTCTCATCGTATTTTGTATCAAATAGACAATGAGTTCTCTGGAATTTTTGAGGCTTACATGGAAAATATGCTCATAAATTCCAATCAGGGTATCAATAAAACGCGGTTCTAATTCATTTATCTTCTGTGTATATTCTTGCTCAATTGCAGCAATCTGTTCATTTGCCTCTGCATATACGCGCTCTCGTTCTTCTGCTACACTATTAAGTCCATCCTGATGTCCCTGTGCGAATCCATCATTTTGTCCCTGCTCGAAGCCTTCTTGATATCCTTGGTTTCGGCCTTCTTCAATTGCCTGCACCCGCGCCTGCTCAATCTGTTCAAGCGCTTCCTGCCGCATCGCCTCTATTTGTGCCTGAGCCTGGGCTATCAACTCCTCCTGTGATGGTTTTGATGGCTGTTCTGGCACAGAAGCCTCTGTTCCCTGGACATCTTCCTTTGCATTCTGACCGCCCCCGATAATATTTCCTTCCTCACCTTGTATCAGTTTGGATACTTCAACGGCGTCGATACCCTGTGTAAAACCATCTGCAAAATCTGGTTCTTCCCCACATTGTTTTGCAAGTTCCACTGCAAGCTCTCTGAGCTTTGCCTCAGCACGTGCATTGGAATCTATAATTCTGGTATTGGCCGGGTTCACTACCACCCAGCCTGATTTTAATACGCCACCATTATTAGACAACGATCTCGTCACCTCCGCCTCGTGAAATAACGATCTCCGCAGAATCTTCAAGTTTTCTGATAATGTTTACAATCTTCTGTTGAGCCTCTTCCACGTCCTTCATTCTGACAGGTCCCATAAACTCCATATCTTCTTTTATCATTTCTGCAAGACGTTTTGACATATTGCTGAAAATCGCATTCTGTACTTCTTCTGTTGAGCCTTTACATGCAATGGCCAGATCGTTGTTGTCAACATCTCTAAGCACACGCTGAATTGCACGGTCGTCGAGAAGCAGGATATCCTCGAATACAAACATCTTCTTTCTGATCTCGTCTGCAAGTTCTGGTTCTTCCACTTCGAGCGTTTCCATAATGTGCTTTTCTGTTCCTCTGTCTACGGTATTCAAGATATCTACTACCGCATCTACGCCACCGATAATGGTGTAATCCTGATTTACAAGAGAAGAAAGCTTTGATTCCAACACACGTTCCACTTCTTTGATGACATCTGGACTGGTTCTGTCCATTGTTGCAATACGCCTTGCTACTTCCGCCTGTTTTTCTGGTATCAGGGCGCTCAATATCGTTGCTGCCTGCCCTGCTGACAGATAGGATAAAATCAGAGCAATTGTCTGAGGATGCTCATCCTGTATAAAGTTCAACAACTGTGAAGCGTCTGTCTTTTTGACAAACTCGAAAGGTTTTACCTGTAATGATGCTGTCAGTTTTCCAATGACATCCAGCGCCTTGTCTGCTCCAAGTGCTTTCTCCAAAAGTTCCTTGGCATATCCAATACCACCTTCGGCAATATACTGCTGAGCCAGACAGACTTCATAAAACTCATTGATTACCTTTTCTTTTACCTGTGGTGTAACGCTTTTGGTATTTGCAATTTCAAGCGTCAGGTCTTCTATTTCATCTTCCTTTAAATGTTTGAAAATAAGGGAGGATTTCTCAGGTCCAAGGGCTATCAATAAGATAGCCGCTTTTTGTATCCCCTTTAATTCTTCCTTTTCCGCCATTACAAGTTACCCCCAATCCTCACCGAGCCAGTTTCTCAAAAGTGTAGCTACTGCCTCTGGATTTTCCTCTACGAAGCTCTCGATAAGCTTTCTTGCCTCGGACTTCTGTTCTGTCTCTATTAATTCAAGTTCTTCCTGATTTGACTGCAGCAAATCTTCAACTGCAAGCTCTTCCTCTTCCTCAACTTCTCTCTTGGTTCTCAGGCTCATCAGTACTACAAATGCCAGAAGTGTCAGAATAATGACTATCAAAGCAATCTGAACGATATCTTTGATTTCAACCGTAGATTTTACAGCATCTATAAATTGAACTTCCTCATATGCTACAAATGTTACATTTTTTGCAGGTATGCCTGTAGCATTGGCTACCATATTAACTAAATCTTCATCTATTTCCAGCTTAACCTTTTCATTGTTGGCAAGCTTATATTCTTCCCATGTGATACCAGCCAAAAGTCCCTGAAGTCTCACGTCTTCTTCTCTTTGCACACGATATTTCACTGCTGCTACAGATACAGAACTGTTGTTGTATTCAATGGTTCCTGTAGCTGCGGTTGTCTTAATAATCTCCTCATTTGGAAGATAATCCACACGCTCCTCATAAGTGCTGTTGTTGGTTCCTGTTGACTCATCAATCATATAATCTGTTTCAGAATTTGAGTCTGTGCCAGGTACACCACCGATTCCGTCTGTTGCATTGGACTGATAAACTTCTCTGTGAGAATACAATCCCTGGTCATGCGCATCATCTGGTGTTGAATAATTGTGCTGTGTGATTTCTTTCTGTGAGAAGTCCATGGTAACATTGGTTGCTACCTCTATCTGGTTGAACTCATTTGTTCCAAGAAGTACCTGTCTTACCTCATTTTTGATAAGGCTTTCTGCTTCTTGTTTGAGCATCATCATTGTGTCTGCTTTCTCTATGGTAGCGTATGTTTTCTCTACAGGGAACCAAATTTTTCCATCAAAGTCTGTGATTGTTATATTGTCTGTACTGTCATTTCCAAGTCCTGTTGCTACCATCTTTGCAATTGCTGCTGCATTTTCTTCTGTAAAAGGTACTGTGTCATCCAGTTCAAGAAGAACACTTGCATAGGTTTCAAGATTCTGTGCGATAAGCGTGCCATTGTCTTCTGGAATTGTGAGCTGGCAAGAAGCTGTTTTTACTGCTTTCATACTTTCAACATCTTCCTCAACTTGGTTTTCCAGGTAAAGTTTATAACGTTTCTGCTTATCTGCTTCTGTTGTAGAAAAGCTTCCATCAAGCACATCATCAATTGTGTATGCTGATGTTGGAATATTGTTTGCTCCAAGTAAAAGGTTCGCATCTGATTCCTGCTCTTTGAGGATATCAAAACGCAGCCCGTCTGATGAAATTTCATATGTAAGACCTTGGTCATCAAGCAATTGCTTGACTGCGGCTGCTTCTTTCGTAGACTCACAAACCACCAAATCTTTTATGTATTGTTTTCTTGTAAGCACTGCGACTAATATTGCTATAGCAAGCAGAATCACAACGCCGATTCCAATAATTAACGTTTTCTGCTTCGGCTGGAATTTATTCCACCACTCTTTTATCCTGTCCAATATTTTTTTTCCAAAATTCAATACCTTGTCAACCATATCAAGCGTCTCTCCTTATCCCTCTTAATTCCCCTGTAATCCGTTACATCGTATCTGTTTTGTACTTATTAAATCTGTATCTGCATGATTTCTTTGTAGGCTTCCAAAAGCTTATCTCTCAGTCCTATTGTATATTCAAGCGCTGTCTGTGCTTTTCCAACTGCCATTGTCAAATCATGTGTATTGTCCGAAATTCCCATTGCCCATTTGACAACTTCATTTTCCTGGTTTGACAATGCTGTATTGGTATCTGTTATATTGCTTACTGCTGCATTCAGAATCGAACCAAAAAGATTTGCCTTTTTTCCATCGTTTTCTGTCCCAGTGCCATAAAAAGAACTCTTTACTGCATCTGAATTGATATTATACAAGTTATTGATGTCATTTGCTGCTGTTATTGTCATTGTTTATTCCTCCCATACTCCCTTAACAATTCCTTTATCATCATGTACAGAACGCCTGGCAGCAAAGCTGCCAGTTTCCTTACGCGCCTGCATACATCAAAACAATTTACTATAATCGTCCTAAATTTTATAATTAGAAATACGCATTTACTGCAAATTCCATACCTGCGCCAAAATGTATCCCCAATATTTTGAATGCATTTTAGAAATTCATTTCCAAACCTTTGCTTGCCATTGACTTAGTTGCTTCAAAAGCAGCCTGATTTGCTTCATATCCACGGCTTGCATCAATCATATTTGTCATTTCTGTAATAATATTGACATTTGGATAATGAACATATCCGTTCTCATCTGCGTCCGGATGCTCCGGATCATACGTCATAACCTCTTCTGTCCAGGTATCTTCGTACAAACCGCCAACCTTGACGCCAGTTCCCGGACTTGTCAGTTCCGCAGAATTGGTTCCTCCTAATGGTCTACCGCTCAGATTGCTAAATGCGGAATCTAACACATGCGAAAATTTTCTGTTTTTTGTATCAGTCTTTTCCTGGAAAGTAACCACTTTTCTGACATATGGCGTGCCATCTTCCGTTCTTGTTGTATGTGCGTTCGCCATATTCTGTGAAATAATATCCATGCGGTATCTTTCGGCTGACATTCCAGATGCACTGATATCAAATGAATCAAATATTCCCATTTATCAGCCCTCCTACTTCATTACTGACATCAACTGCGAGAAATTTTTATTCAGCAATGTCATCATACCATTGTATTTTATCTGGTTTTTTGCAAGAATAGCATTTTCATTGTTCACGTCAACATTGTTTCCATCATAACGGTAAGAAAGTTCTGCATAGTCTGTATAAATTTCCGGTTTGAGTTCGTTCAAGTCAAGATTCTTCACTCTTGCATCTACAGTATCAAGCCCCGACTTTGCAAATGCACTCTTTAGTTCTGTTTCAAAGCGGATATCTTTTCTCTTATATTCTGGGGTATTCACATTTGCAAGATTATTATTAATGATATCATTTCTTGTAGCTGCTGCGTCCAGTGAAGTCCCCAAAAGGTTAATGTAATCAAATACACCTGTGCCGCCTAACATATTCACTCCTCCTTATATCATTTTGTTTCAAGATATGTAAATCAATTATCTTTCAAACAAATTTACATAATATGTTTCTGTTCTTACTCTATTATAGATTATTTTCAGAATATTTCAAGTATTTTTTTTATTATTTCTGCAACATTATGTAAATTTTATTATTTTTGTTATGTAAATCCCTTATTTTCCTGTTTTGAGCAGAAAAAAAGACTTATCTTTCCTGGAAATAAGCCTTTTTTGTAATTATTTATTTTTTTCAAATTTTTCTAACAACTGTCGCACTTGCACAATTCTCTTGAAAGTTATTTGTTGAGTTGACGTTTCAGCGCTTCTACCTCTTCAAACACAACATCATTAAGCACTTTGATATATGTCCCTTTCATACCAGAAGAACGTGACTCAATCACGCCGGCACTTTCAAACTTGCGGAGCGCATTGACAATAACGCTCCTAGTAATACCAACACGGTCAGCAATCTTGCTGGCTACAAGAATACCCTCTGTACCATTCAGTTCATCAAAAATATGCGTGATTGCTTCCATCTCAGAGAATGACAATGTTGAGATCGCAGACTTGACAACGGCCACCTTGCGGCTTTCTTCCGCGCTCTCTTCACTCACTGCCCGAAGCATCTCAAGTCCAACCACGGTTACACCATACTCACATAATATAATATCATCAATATCGTACTGTTCATTGCACTTATAAATAAATAAAGTTCCTAAACGTTCCCCTGCTATCTCAATTGGTGTGATAATTGCTTGAAACTTTCGGATATCCGCACTTTCAAAACCAAGTGTTGCAAGATTTACATTTTCTTTTGTAGATAAGATTCCAAGAAGTCTTTCATTCAGCATCGGATCAATGAAACCGCCCACAGTATCCTCAACCAACTCCCTTAATACATCTACTCCTTCGCAGTTGCCTATACCTAAAACTTTACCTTTTTTGCTAATAACGAGCACATTTGAATTTACAATATCACGAATTACTTTGCAGATATCATTAAAAACCACTTTGCTTGAATTATTATTGTGTAAAAGTTTTCCGATTTTTCTAGTTTTGTCTAGCAATTGTACACTACCCATAGTAAACCTCCATGTCTTCTATTTCGATTTCAACAAACTTTTGAACATTAGTACAAAACCTTATTTATATTATTTAATTTTAGCACAAAAGAATAAATTATTCAATAGAAGTGGTAAATTATTCAAAAAATGGGTCCAATTTCACAGATATTTTATAAATGTATCTATTTTTTATTATTTATATAAAAAATTGAGCGCCAGTGTGCTCAATCTGCAAAAAGTTACGCATTTTATTTCAATGATATACTCTACTGCAATTTCCTAAAAGAAAAAAGCCGAGCACAAATACACTCCATTTGCACTCGTTTTTTTCTATTGATGATTCTCTATTTTCTTTACAAATCCGCACTGTTCATCTGCACAGACAAGTTTATTTCCTTTTATCAGCATAATGCCGCCGCACTGTTCACAGGGCTCTTTTGATGGTTTCTGCCATACCATGAAATCACACTCTGGTATTGCTTCACATCCATAATATTTTCTACCTTTTTTTGTCTTTCGGATTACAATTTCTTTGCCACACTTAGGGCAGGCAACCCCAATTTTTTCAAAATACGGTTTTGTATTTTTGCAGTCAGGGAATCCCGGACATGCGAGAAACTTTCCATGCGGTCCGTATTTTATCACCATATTTCTGCCGCAGACATCGCACACAACGTCAGATACTTCATCTGCTATCTCTACTTCATCAAGTTCTTTCTCCGCCTTTTTCACTGCTTCATCGAGGTCGGGATAAAAATTAGAAACCACCGTTTTCCATCCGATTGTGCCCGTTTCCACTTTATCCAAAAGCGCTTCAAGATTGGCTGTGAAATTCACGTCCACAATGGATGAAAATGCGTCCCGCATCATGCTGTTCACCACTTCTCCAAGCTCAGACACATAGAGGTTTTTGTCCTCCTTGACAACATAGCGTCTTGCTAAAATTGTTGTAATTGTCGGTGAATATGTGCTCGGCCGTCCAATCCCTAACTCTTCTAGTGCTCTTACAAGCGACGCTTCTGTATAGTGTGCCGGAGGCTGTGTAAAATGCTGCTTTGGCTCAAACGATTTCAATGTCAAATCAGTTTCTTTTGTGATATCCTTTACAAGCGTATTGGATTCTGTTTTGTCCTCATCATCTTCTTTGTATACACTCATAAACCCATCAAAACTAAGCTTTGAAGCCGCTACTGTGAAGCGGTGCTTATCTGCGTCTATCTTCACAGAAGTCGTCGCATATTTGGCAGGAGCCATGCGGCTTGCTGTGAACCGCTTCCATATAAGCTGATACAGTCTAAATTGGTCACGCGACAAAGAATCCTTTATATTTGCAGGAATATTTTTGATATCCGTAGGGCGGATTGCTTCATGCGCGTCTTGTATCTTTTGTTCTTTTTTCTTTTCTGTTATCGTTTCTGCTGCATACTCTGCTCCGTAATTTTGAATAATATAGTCTCTTGAAGATGCTGCCGCTTCATCAGACACTCTGGTAGAATCCGTTCTCAAGTATGTGATAATACCGACTGTTCCCTGTCCCTTGATCTCAACACCTTCATAGAGCTGCTGTGCAAGACGCATTGTTTTCTGCGTCGAAAAGTTCAAAACCTTACTCGCTTCCTGCTGAAGCGTTGAAGTTGTAAATGGCATAGGCGCCTTTTTGATCCGCTCGCCTTTTTTGATATCTACAACCTCAAATTTTGCATTTTGCAGTTCCTTTAGAATCTGATCCATCTCTTCTTTAGAGGAAATTTCTGCTTTTTTTTCACCAATTCCATGATATTTTGCCATCAAAGGCTTTTTTTCCCCTTTGATATTGAGGGCAGCTTCAAGCGTCCAATACTCCTCTGGAATAAACGCATTGATTTCATCTTCTCTGTCGCATATGATTCGAAGCGCAACAGACTGCACACGGCCAGCGCTTAACCCTCTTTTTATCTTTGCCCACAAAAGCGGTGATATACGGTATCCCACCATTCTGTCGAGCATCCGTCTTGCCTGCTGTGCGTCTACCAATTTCATGTCAATCTCTCTTGGATTTTTGAGTGAATCCTTCACCGCATTTTTTGTAATTTCATTAAATGTAATGCGATAGACTTTTTTATCTTCTAATTTTAATGCAATATACAAATGCCAGGATATTGCTTCTCCTTCGCGGTCCGGGTCGGTTGCAAGATATATTTTCTCAGCCTTTTTTACTTCCTTTCTAAGGTTTGCGAGAATGTCTCCCTTGCCCCGGATTGTAATATATTTCGGTTCATAATCATTCGCTGCGTCAAATCCCAGTTGGCTTTTTGGCATATCACGTACATGACCGTTGCTTGCCAATACCTCATAATTCGCACCCAGAAACTTTTTGATTGTCTTAACTTTCGCAGGCGACTCTACTATTACCAAATACTTTGCCATACTGTTACCTCTTATCCTAAACCATTGATACTCCTGCTTTTACCTACTAAAATGGGCATTCAGCATGAGCGTGTTTGAAACACGCTCTGGTAACAGTCTGCTCTTGCCACACTGTTACCAATGTTAATCACTATAACCTAATTTTTTTATCATGGCAAGTAATATTTTATATTTTTTAAGAATTGTACTGTACTAACGCATGTATTTACGGCAGCCTGTAACATCCGCCCTGACAAACTGCAAGTCCTTTTAATTCTAATTCTGCAAGTCCCTGATAAATCTGGGGCATTGTATCTTTACAGCCCTGCTGCGCAAGTTTTATGATGATTGTATCCTTTGGAACGGACTGAATATCCAAAACACGATAGATATTTTGCGCTGTTTGAGAGAGTCCGCTCTTTATTTGTTTTGTCATCCCTTTTTGCGCATCCCTGTTCTTCTTAAAATTCGTCATAACCTTCCAATGCATATCTTCAATAATATCCTCTGGTGCTGTCGCTACCACTGCTCCTTGGCGCAAAAGTGCATTGCACCCCATGCTGAGTCCATCTGTACACCTGCCCGGTACTGCATAAACTTCTTTACCCTGTTCTAATGCCATATCCACAGTAATCAATGTTCCGCTTTTTTGCCTTGCTTCTATGACCAAAACAACATCTGACAGTGCACTGATAATACGATTCCTTGGCGGAAAAAGCATAGGTCTTGGCTCCATTCCTGGCGGATATTCAGACAAAATTCCTCCTTTTTCGAGAAGTTTCCTATACAACGATTCATTTGTTTTTGGATATACGACATTTACACCACATCCAAGCACGCCATAAGAGGCGCCTCCTGCATTGACAGCGGCTTCTTGGCTGATACCATCAATTCCCGACGCCATACCACTGATAATATCAATCCCATATGATGTGAATTCCTGTGCAAAGCGCTCCGCCATACACCTGCCATATTCGCTGCACTTTCTAGCGCCAATCATTGCAACAGCCGGTGTCTTCTTATCGGGCAGTTTACCTTTATAAAATATTCCAAAGGGAGGGTCTGGTATTTTTATAAGCTTTTGTGGAAAATCTGATGCCTGACAGTAAGTATAGCTTATCCCAAGTTTTGTGATACCATTCCATACTTTTTGGGGATGATGCAGTTTTTTGTGCTGTAGAAACCGTTCTCTGCACTTTATTCCTGCAATAGCCTCCACTTCCTTCTCTGACATATCATAGATACTTTTTGCGCTCCCTGCTGCTTCAAGAAGTTTATATTTGCTTCCACTTGCAAGCCAATAGATCGTATCCAGCCAGCAGGCATAGATTTTCTGTTCCAATTCTACTTTGTTGGTTTCCAAATTATTCATACTTTTTGTCATTTTTGTACCTAAGATTCGCTTTTAAATGTATTTTTGTGTTCTACAGTTGCCTTTATCGATGATATACACTGTCATTCATTCTATAGCAAATTGCCTCGCTTAAGTGACTGGTATTGATATTTTCTGCGTTATCAAGATCTGCAATTGTTCTTGCAACCTTTATTATTTTGTGATAAGAACGTGCAGACAAATTCATTTTGTCAAAAGCCTCCTCCATCATTTTTTGCTCCTTTGTTCCAAGCGGGCAATACTTCATAATATCACCTGCCCCAAGTTCTGCATTGAACTGATACCGTGTGTTGCTATATCGGTATTTCTGGCGTTCCCGTGCCTCCAGCACACGTCCGCGAATCTCACTGCTGCTCTCATTGTGCATTTTCACAGATAACTGTCGGATATCTACTTTTGGCGCCTCTGTCATAACGTCTATTCTGTCCATAATAGGTCCTGATATCCTCGAAAGATACTTTTTCACTTCAGACTCGGAACAAGTGCACTTGTTTCTATCGGGATAATACCCACACGGACATGGATTCATAGCAGCTATCAGCATAAAATCTGCCGGATATACAAAGCTTCCATATGTTCTGGCAATATGGATACGCTTGTCCTCCAGCGGTTGTCTGAGAATTTCCAAGGTGCTTCGCCTAAATTCTGGAAGCTCGTCCAAAAACAGCACACCTCTGTGTGCCAATGATATTATCCCTGGTCTTGGTATGCGTCCTCCGCCTGCGAGTGCCTGCATCGATATCGTATGGTGCGGATCTAAAAACGGTCGTTTTGTAATCAGTGCCCTTTTGTCATCAAGCTGACCAGCTACACTGTAAATTGTAGATACTTCAAGACTTTCTTCCATAGACAGGTCGGGCAGAATTGTTGGGATACGCTTAGCAATCATTGTTTTTCCAGCTCCCGGCGGCCCAATCATCAGGATATGATGAAAGCCCGATGCCGCAACCTCCACCGCACGCTTCACGGCTGCCTGACCATTGATATCTGCAAAATCCACATCTATATCCAGTTCTTCGCAGTCATTCATACCAGTTTGAATAGCAGGTGTTATCCTTTGTGTTTTGCGTTCTTCAACCTCTCTCAAATATTCTATTGTCTCCGACAAATTCGCTACTCCAATTATTTCAATTCCGTCTATGATTGCGCCTTCTCTTACGTTTGCCAACGGCACGATGCATCTGCTTATTTTTTCAAGTTTTGCTTTTCTCACAATCGGCAGCACACCTTTTACGGTTCTGACCTCACCATTTAGGCCAAGCTCCCCTATAATCAGTGTATTTCGAATTCCTTCTTCTGGTATCATGCCCAGCGAGACAAGCACCCCTATAGCGATTGGTAAATCATAGGACGCACCTTCTTTTTTTATCTCTGCCGGAGATATGCTTACGGTGATCCGCATGGGCGGTATGTCGATGGAAGCATTTTTGAGCGCCACTCTGACACGCTCCCTTGCCTCCCGCACCTCATTATTTAATTGTCCTACCATTTCAAAACCCGGCATCCCTTTTGATGCATCTACTTCGACTGTGGCAAGTATGCTTTCAATCCCTGCTACAGCACCTGTTACTACCCTGCTATACATTCATTATTGCTCCTTTGTCTGCATAAGTTGTTTACTATATAACATAGGCAGCAGACGATTTCAACGCAAATGTAAAAAACAGACCTTGAAATGTAAAAAATAATACAGGTTAGAATAATTTTTCCTCTTCTAACCCTTTCTTAAGTTTTGCCAAAGCTCTCTTTTCAATTCGCGATACATAGCTTCTTGAGATACCAAGCAGGTTTCCTATATCTCTCTGCGTCATTTCCTCACCTGTAAAGCTTTTTCCGTGCACTCCATATCGCATTTTTATTATCTCACGTTCTCTGTCGTCTAGTTTTTCGTCAATGAGATGTGACAAGCATTTGAGTTTCGCCAGCATATCCATATCATCTATGACGTCTCTTTGCTCCTGCTCACATACATCAATCAGGTTTATCTCATTTCCTTCCTTGTCTGTTCCGATAGGTTCATATAGAGATACTTCTCGTGTCACTTTTTTTCTTGCCCGAAACATCATTAAAAGCTCATTGTCAATACATTTGGCCGCATAGGTAGCAAGCCTGCTCCCTTTTTCCGCTTTAAATGTATTGACTGCCTTGATAAGCCCTATGGTTCCTATTGATATTAAGTCCTCCATATCCTCCCCACAACCTATGTATTTTTTAGACACATGCGCCACAAGGCGCAGATTTCTTTCTATCAGGATCTGCCTTGCCAAATAGGCAGCTTCCATATCCTCACCGTTCATTATTGCCAGATATTCAGTCTCTTCCTTGGCAGATAAAGGTTGCTCAAAGGTTTTCAAGAAACGCCCCCGGGACTCATTTATCTTATTCTATGAGCCACTTAGCGTTTAAGTGCCTTTCCAACATCAAAAAATTGAGCGCCTGCGCGCTCAATCTGCAAAAAACTTCGTTTTTTGTTTCAATGATTTGTACTATCGCACTTTCCTATTCCATAAAAAATTGAGCGCCTGCGCGCTCAATCTGCAAATTTACATATCTACCCCCACTTTTATTTGTGGTAATGACAGTGCGTTTAGTTTGTTTTCCATAAGCTATGCTGATTGCAGTATGCATAGACCGCTTCCACTTCATCTCCATCGCAAAGTGCAAATTTTACTTCGGGTTTATTCTCAGGCTTTAGATATTTTCTCTGATCGCCCTGTTTTGTCTGCAATACAACCCACTCTATATAATGTTCTAATGTCATAGGATGTTCTGTAGAACCAACTGTTACTGTCACAATGTTCTTGTCAACATGGTAAACTGGGATATGTTTCTCTTGTGCTGCTTCTGTAGTTCCTGGAATTATTTCTTTCATCTCACCGCTGCAGCACTCCACTTTACCCTCATGTTCTCCTCTTCCAGTCAATATACTTCCACATTTTTCACAACTAAAAAATCTCTGTTCCATAAATATCTCCTTTTGAAAAAATATTTGTATCACTGCTGTCTTATCTTTCCCAAAACGAGAAAAATTATGTATCATTACTGAGCACTCCATTCCAATAACAAGTAAAATCCCATCACCGTAACAGTTCAGCCATGCCCATTCATAAGTTGTCAGGTTGTACATTCAATTTTGCATGGCTGAACTGTTACAGAATAAAAATTTTTCTTGCATTTCTCAAAAAATGATGCTATGATACTTTTATGCAGATGTAGTTCATTGGTAGAACATCAGCTTCCCAAGCTGAGGAGGCGGGTTCGATTCCCGTCATCTGCTTTTTAATGCACAGGGGCACGTAAGGAAATCAGCAGCTTTGCTGCACGTGCCCCGCGCGGCGAGTAGTGGAAAAGGTCGTTCCCTACTCGGTTTTGAAATTACGGCAATACAAGGCGTTTATTTTAAATCCCAGCTTTCATTTCTTTTACATATTCGCAGACTGGTTCTATACAATTCTTGCCATATTTCTCTATCATTTTTACAATTGCGCTTCCTACAATTGCACCGTCTGATACTTCTGCCATCTCATGCGCCTGTCTGGGTGTTGCAATGCCAAATCCAACTGCGCATGGAATATCAGACACGGTTCTAACCTGTTCAATCATTTCTTTTATATTTGTCGTAATCCTGCTTCTGATACCTGTAACCCCCAGCGAAGACACACAGTACAAAAAGCCCTTTGCCTGACTGGCTATCATGCCAATGCGCTCTTTTGATGTCGGCGCAATCATAGAAACCAGCTCAATTCCAGCCATTTCACAAATACTGTCAACCTCTTCTTTTTCTTCAAAAGGAACATCTGGAACAATCATTCCGTCAATTCCACATTCTGCACATTTTTTGGCAAACTTTTCTGTTCCATATGCATAAATTGGATTGATATATGTCATAAACACCAATGGAATATCGACTTTCGCGCGCACGCGTTTTATCATCTCAAAAAGTTTGTCTGTTGTTGTTCCTGCATTCAGCGCTCTCTCGTCTGCTGCCTGTATAGCGGTTCCCTCCGCAATCGGATCAGAAAACGGTATGCCGATTTCTATGATATCTGCACCTGCTTCCGCCATCCTGGGAATAAGCGCTTCCGTTGTTTCCAAATCCGGATCGCCTCCTGTTATAAATGCGATAAATGCCTTTTTATTTTCAAATGCTTTACTGATTCTGCTCATATAAATCCCCTTGCCTCCTCAAATAATTCTTAATTAATCAAATATTTCTACGCCTCTATATCGTGCAATTGCTGCTACATCCTTATCTCCACGTCCGGAAATGGTAACAACAATAATCTGATCGTTTTTCAAAGTTGGCGCTAGTTTCTTTGCATATGCAACTGCATGTGCGCTTTCGATAGCTGGAATAATTCCTTCTGTCCTTGATAAATATTCAAATGCCCTCACAGCCTCTTCATCTGTTATAGGCACATACTGCGCCCGTCCTAACGCTTCCAGATTGGCATGTTCAGGACCGATACCAGGATAATCAAGTCCCGCTGAGATTGAATAGACAGGGGCTATCTGTCCATATTCATCTTGGCAGAACAATGATTTCATGCCATGAAAAATCCCAATACTCCCATTGGCAACTGTCGCAGCATTTTTAGGATTGTCAACGCCAAGACCTGCAGCCTCACAGCCTATCAATTTCACGCTTGTATCAGGAATAAATTCAAAAAAGGAACCCATTGCATTACTTCCGCCGCCAACACAGGCAATCACTGCATCAGGAAGCTTTCCTTCCATCTCCATAAGCTGTTCTTTGATTTCCTCTCCAATCACTTTCTGGAAGTCCCGGACAATCATTGGAAACGGATGCGGTCCCATAACAGAACCCAGAACATACAATGTATCATCCATTCTTGATGCCCATTCTCTCATCGTTTCGTTGACAGCATCTTTTAATGTCATTGTCCCAGAAGTTACAGGATGTACTTTTGCTCCCAAAAGTTCCATTCTATAGCAGTTTAATACTTGCCTGTCTGTATCTTCCTTTCCCATAAATATCTCACATTCCATCCCCATAAGCGCAGCAGCAGTGGCAGCCGCCACACCATGCTGACCAGCTCCGGTCTCCGCAATAATACGCTTTTTTCCCATCTTTTTTGCTAAAAGCGCTTGCCCAAGAACATTGTTAATCTTGTGCGAACCAGTATGGTTTAGGTCCTCTCTCTTCAAATAAATTTTGGCGCCACCCAAATCTTTTGTCATTTTCTCTGCATAATACAGCAGCGAGGGTCTTCCTGCATATTGTTCCATTAAATCCTTCAATTCCCTTTGAAACTCAGGGTCCTTTTTATAGGTTTCATATGCTCTTTCAAGCTCCTGTACAGCAGGCATAAGTGTTTCTGGTATATATTGCCCACCATAAATACCATATCTGCCTTTCTTTTCTTCCATTTTCAAAAATCTCCTTTCAAAACTGTTTAAACACTGTATATCGTTCTCACTTTTTCTATAAACCGCTTTATTTTAACGCCATCCTTCACTCCGTTTGTTTCGACGCCTGTACTGACGTCAACTGCATAACATCCAATCTGTCTAATTGTCTCTTCCACATTATCGCTATTAAAACCTCCTGCAAGAAAATAAGGCTTTATTCTTCTGTTTCTTTCCAATAAAGCAGAAAGGCTGTCTTTTAATACTTCCAGCGGAAATCGTTCTCCAGTACCGCCATACATGCCTTTTTTGTAGGTGTCAAATAACAGAAAATCTGCTTCTTCTGACATCATATGCAGCACCTGCTTAACACTTTGTACTTTTATTACTTTTATCACAGCCGTATTGGTTTGATTTTTTAATTTTTTGACATATTCTTCAGACTCATTCCCGTGAAGCTGTACTATATCAATAATGTTTTTGCTGCACAAACTGATAATGTGATCCATCGAATCATCAACAAACACGCCGACTGCCTGTATCCGTTTGTCAAGCGCCTGCTTTATCATCAGCGCCTGCTCGTCTGTAACAAATCTTTTGGTATTGGCAAACACAAAACCGATATATTCCGGCAAATACAAATTAACTTTTTGTGCATCTTCCAATGTTTTTAACCCACATATTTTTATTTTTGTCATTTAATTCACACCTTTTAGCTGTTTGAGGGTCTGTGTCTTATCGCTGCTTCTCATCAAGGTTTCACCAATCAGCACCCCATTCACACCTGCATCTTTGAGCGCCTGTATATCTGCCGCTGTTCTGATACCGCTCTCCGCCACAAATAATATGTTCGAAGGAATCAGTGATCTGAGCCTGATACTGTTATGGATATCTACTGTAAATGTTTTTAAATCCCTGTTATTCACACCTATCATCCTTACACCTGCATCAAGCGCTCTCTGTACTTCAAGCTCATTATGCACCTCCAATAAAGCTGAAAGCCCCAGTTCATCGCATACAGCCTGATAATATTTGATTGTATTGGTGTCCAGCAGAGCCGCTATCAAAAGCACACAGGATGCTCCCAAAAGTTTCGCTTCATAAATCATATAAGGATCAATGATAAAATCTTTCCTGAGCACCGGAATTGAGACCTCTCTGCTAATTTCAGCCAAAAATCTATCCTCACCTTTAAAATATTCCGTTTCTGTCAGTACAGAAATACAGTCGGCTCCTGCTTTCTCATACTCTTGTGCAATTTCAAGATATGGAAAATTTTCAGTAATCATTCCTTTTGATGGAGATGCTTTTTTTACCTCACAAATAAAGCAGAGACCCTCTTTTCCAATCGCCTTTTCAAACGGAAAAGAAAACTTCTGTTCTTTTTCCGCAATTTTCTGCGCATTTTCTTTTACGTCTTTCAATGACCGTATTTTTTTCTTTTGTTCTATCCTTACCCTCGTAGCGGCTGTTAAATCGTCAAGTATCATTTCCTGTTCTCCCCCTGTTATAAGTCTGCTTCCATACCCCATACATACCTTTCGGCAGAGGAAATTCAGCCTGACTTCAGGCCATATTTCCTCTATATGCCTGTTCGTCTGTACGCTGTTTTAATTTCATTTCCATATTCCCTATAAACCTTGTTCTTTGTATGCTACATATTGGTGAGCTTCACAAACCTTTGCAGCGTCTCATATGCTTTTTTGCTTTGAATTGTGCTGCGTGCCATCTCAACTCCTTTCGCAATAGATGAAGCGCCGCCCATCAGATAAATGCCTGCTCCTGCATTTAAAATTACGGAATCTGCCTTTGCATCGGTACATTCTCCTTTGAGAATACTTTCCGTAATTCTGGCATTCTCAATTCCATCACCGCCTGCCAAATCTTCTTTTTTGCACCGCCGAAACCCAAACTGTTCTGGCGTTATCTGATATTTATTCAGCTCACCATTATTGATCTCAACGCATGTTGTAGGTGCGCTTAAAGAAATCTCATCTAATCTGTCCTGCCCGTACACTACCATCCCTCTCTTTATACCAAGATTACAAAGCACCTGCGCTAAAGGTTCTACCAATGTTTCACTGTATACACCCATCAGTTCCGTATTTGCTTCCGCCGGATTTGCAAGGGGTCCAAGAATATTAAATACCGTTCTAAGGCCAATTCCTTTTCTCACAGGACCTACAAAACGCATTGCTGCATGGTATTTTTGTGCAAACATAAAGCAAATATTTCCTTTTTCCAAAATTTCTGCATTTCTCTCTGGATCCAGATCCAGCTTCACTCCGAGTGCTTCCAAGCAATCTGCTGCGCCGCTTTTGCTTGAAACACTTCTATTTCCATGTTTTGCTACCTTATACCCTGATGCGGCGACAACAATTGCCGCTGTTGTACTGATATTGATGGAATTCGCTTCATCTCCACCTGTTCCAACAATTTCCAGGACATCTCCACTCACCGGAACCTTTATACCATGCTTTCTCATGCCTTTTGCAAAAGCCGTAATCTCCTCAATTGTCTCCCCTTTCATACGAAGTGCGGTAAGGAAGGATGCCATATGAATCTGTTCCGCCTCTCCGTTCATAATCTCATCCATTACCTGCTCCGCCTCATTTGCTGTCAAATCCATATTTTCCACTATTTTTTTTGTTGCTTCTATAATCATTTTAAACCTCCCTGCTGTGACTGTTCTTTTAAGATCTGCCAATATCTCAAGTTTTGCGCAACACAGAACTTGCAAGTTAAACTTTCAAATTTTCAGTTTTACCCTTTGATGAAATTATTTTATTATGGTGTCAGATCTGTGGTTTTAAGAGTTTCCACAAACGCTAAATCATACCTCTTCCTCCTCACATCAAAAAGAGCTTTTGTCCTATGTTCTATAGGACAAAAGCTCTTAAACTTCTGCGGTACCACCTAATTTGGCATAATAAAATATACCCTCTCTACACACGCACCATCATGCGCTTTCCCTTGATAACGGGCGGAAATCCCGTTGGGCATTACTAAAGTCAACATGCACACAAACAATAAAGAATGCATTTTGGTGCGTGAAATTCTGACTCTTTGCTCCCACCTTCCCAAGTCCATTCCATATTTCTTTGACTACTGTAATCACACCGCCTACAGCTCTCTGTAAATCTCCCAAAATATGTACTCCTCTTGGTCATTAGTTTCTTGGCAATATTCAAATTTTCTATAATGATACTCCATCTATCAAAATTTGTCAACAAAAAATTTTTTTCTTTCTTTTTTAGACAAATTTCACAAGCTCTTCGACAGTCTTTCTCTTTGGCGCATCTGGCTGCTCGTCTGCATAGCCTACTGCCACAAGCGCTGCGACTTTCTGTTTTTCATCGAGATTGATTGCTTCTGCTACTTTCGCTTCGTCAAAAATTCCAAGAATAACAGAACCTACACCCTTATCGTGGGCCGCAAGGCAAAATGTCTGTGTCGCAATCCCAGCGTCATACACTTCCCAACGATCCTCTTTTGATGTCGAATATGAACCATCTCTCTCAAATCCACTTCTGCCATGAACCATTGTCACTACCACAAGCGCTGGGGCATTTTTGATAATTCCATTGTTATGTGCAAATCCAAGTGTGGCCTCATCTGCAATCTTTGCCTTAAGCTCTGCATCCTCAACAACCACATATCTTGTCACCTGTGTGTTCTTCCAAGACGGTGCAAACGCGGCGGCTGACACGATTTCCTGCATTGTTTCATGAGGCACCTGTTCTGCCTTAAACTTTCTGATACTTCTTCTTGTCTCGATGCACTGCATTGTTTCCATAAAAATACCTCTCTTTCTTATAAATTGAATTTTATTCCTATTTCAAAAATCCATTTACAATTTGTTCCTCGGCCTGTGCTTCTGTCAGTCCTAATGTCATCAGCTTGATAAGCTGTTCCCCAGCGATTTTCCCAATAGCTGCTTCATGTATCAGACTCGCATCAATACTGTTTGCAGTAATCTCAGGTATCGCACGCACCACTGCATTGTCCATAATAATTGCGTCACACTCAGAATGACCTGCACATTTGTTATTTCCATGAATATGAGAATAGAATGTTTGTTCTGATTCGTCTTTTGCTACCGAACGCGAAATAACATTTGTACTGGAATCCTCTCCGTCCAAATCTACATAAAAATTTGTCGTTGCTTTTTGTTTTCCATGTGTCATCAGTTTTTCTTTGATGACAAGCTGAGCGCCTTTTCCAAGTTTTGCCTTTGTCACTCTGTTTGTAGAATCAACACCTCTAATCTGTACTGTGTCCATCTCCATATAGCTGCCTTCATCCATTGTCACAACGGTTTCGGGGTTCATTACGCGTTCTCCGGTTCCTTCACCAGAACCATAGTGTTTTTCTACATATTTTATTTTGGCATTTCTGCCTACAAAAAAGGAATGAATACCACTGTGTTCGCTTAACTTATCTCCACTGTTATGAATACCGCACCCTGCCACAATCGTAACATCACAGTCCTCACCAATATGAAAATCATTGTACACCAGTTCTTTCAAACCAGTCTGTGTCATTAATACAGGAATATGCACACTTTCCTTTTTTGTTCCAGGTTTGATAAAAATATCAATCCCCGGTTTATCCTCTTTGGGGACAATTTCAATATGTTCTGTAGAATGCCTTCCTGCGGCCTCACCATTTGCACGAATATTGTAAGCTCCTGTCGGCACTTCATGCAAATCAGCCACCTGCATCAGTAATGTTTTTTGAATCTCATCCATGGATACATCCTCCTGCATTATGTTTGCACTCAAAATTGCCGCTTAATAGCTTGGGCAGTATTTCCTCTTTTGTTCCTTCATTTTGTATCTCGCCATTTGCTATCACTACAATCTTATCTGCAATATTCAAAATACGCTCCTGATGCGAGATAATAACAATATCTCCTTGTGTTTCCTCATGCATTTTTTCAAATACTTTGATAAGATTCTGGAAACTCCACAAGTCAATGCCTGCCTCTGGTTCATCAAATACCGACAGTTTCATTCCTCTGGCAATCACCGTGGCAATTTCTATTCTTTTGAGCTCTCCGCCGGAAAGACTCGCATTCACTTCCCGATTGATATAATCCCTAGCACAAAGGCCCACTTCAGAAAGATACTTGCAGGCACCGTCAATACTGAGTTTCTCACCTGCCGCAAGACGAATCAGGTCAAGCACCGTGATTCCTTTGAAACGGACCGGCTGCTGAAAAGCAAAACTAATGCCAAGATTTGCACGGTCTGTAATGGACATTTGTGTAATATCATGTCCTTCAAACAGTATTTGACCTTCTGTGGGCTTTATAATCCCTGCGATCATCTTGGCAAGTGTGGATTTTCCGCCACCATTTGGACCTGTGATTGCTGTGAATCTGTCATCTATTTTTAAAGAAATATGGTTTAAAATATCTTTTCCATTTCCATCATCCACATGATAGGAAACGTTTTTTAGCTCTAACATGTAGTTCAACCTCCTCTGCTGACAGCTATGATAAGTATAACCAATATTTTCCAAAAAAGCACCCTTTTTTCCAAATTTATTTTTTAATATTGGAAAAAATTAAATTTTGCCTAAATTTCTACCCTAAAACAAATCTCCTGTTTCTTTTCTTCCTCCAATAATTCCACTGTGATCTGTCCATTATGGCGTTTTGCTATATGCGTTGCCTGATAAAGTCCTAATCCTCTACCCTCACGATTTTTCTTTGTCGTATAGCCCTTCTCAAAAAAACGTGCTATTTCCCCCATTGTAAGTCCATGTGTCTGATTTTTTATCATAAAAAGTAATTTGTCATTGCGTGCGTCCAATACCATTTCTACTTTATTGAGCAGCGGTGTCGCCGCCTCAAATGCATTATCTGTAAGTGTTCCTATAATCTCTACCAGTGCATGTTCCGATACAGGCGTCACAATTTCCTGACTTAATACCTGGATATCAATATCAATAAACCCAGGCGCACTAATAATTTTACTATATAAAAATCCAGCTAGTATCTTGTCTGAAATACGCAGAAGCGCAGGATTACAACGGGATTTGTCTTCATATATCTCCTGGCAATAGGCCGACTGTGCCTTAACAAGTTCTTCATAATTATCTATGGTTACATGCATGTTCAAAATTGCATTCATATGATTGTCAAATTCATGCTGCTGTGCTCTGATATCTTTTGTCAAATCTTCCATTGGCTTGATATACAAACGATATATCTTTAATTCCTGCTCCTGCCGTCTAAACACAACATAATTTTGCCACCAGTCGAGCAGTCCAAAAGTAATCACAGAAAAAATAATACAAAACAGCACGATTACTTTGATATTCAGTGTACGGCTCAAATACAAGTCTACAAGCAAATATAATGTCAAAATGAGCGCAGCAATACAAAATATTCGATACAGAAATTTTCTGCCAAGTTCAACCATTTTTATATTTACGCCCCTTTCACAATTCTTTTTTATATCATGTTAAGTTTTTTCTTAATCTCATTTTTATAAGTAACACCAATTTCCAGCCGACTGCCATTTTTCATACTGATAAGTCCATTTACAATATCCATATAATCTATATAGTCCTGATTCACCACGCACATACGATGTATCTGCAAAAACTTTTCGTCCGGAAGCTTTGGGAGTAATTGCCGGATTGAAAGATACAGCACCTTAAGTTCTTCTTTTGCAAGAACAAAATTTACGCCTCTTGGTATTGCCTTGATATACATAATATCCTTGCAAAACAATTTATAATTTATTCCTTCTTTTTTAACCACAACAAATGCGTCTCTTGTCTCGCCTTGCTGTGATATAAACAAAAGTTTCCCGATAAGCTTTGCAACATCCTGCTCATTGTATGGCTTTACCAGATATTGATAACAATGAATCTCCCGATAAGCAGCAAGCTCCATATTCGCAAGCGAAGTTATCATCACAACAGGCGTAAAGGCATACTCTCTTTTCGTGCGTATTTCTTTGGCAAATGTTATCCCTGAGATATCATCACGATTCTCCTTATCCAAATTAATATCCAGCAAAAAAGCCTGAAAGGGCTGCTGCGCCTGCCTAAGCGCAGCTCTTGCCTCTTCCAGGCTTTCTACAGGCACAGCACACACACGATCCGATACCTTTTCCACCATGGCAGTAATCGCTTTCAAACTGTCCTTACTGTCCTCTAGTATCAATATCCTTGTCATGTCTGTCTCACCTTTTCATACCTTTCCTATTTCAAAATCTCACCAACAGATTTCGCAAGTCCTGCAACCCCTTGAATTTCCGAAGGAATAATAATTTTTGTAGCATTGCCATTGGCTGCTTTTTCAAAAGCTTCCAGCTTTTTGATTGTAAGTACTGCGTTGTCAGCGCCTGCTTCCTTTAAGAATCTGATTCCTTCTGCATTTGCCATCTGCACCACGCGAATCGCCTCCGCCTGACCTTCTGCTTCACGGATTTTACGTTCTTTTTCTGCCTCTGCACGAAGGATTGCAGCTTGTTTTTCTGCCTCTGCCTCAAGAATTGCAGATTCTTTTTGTCCCTCAGCGACCAAGATTGTTGATTTCTTCTCACCTTCTGCACGGAGAATTGCTTCACGTCTCTCACGTTCTGCCTTCATCTGTTTTTCCATCGCATTCCGAATCGCTTCTGGCGGTATAATATTCTTCAATTCGACACGGTTCACTTTAATTCCCCATGGATCTGTAGCGACATCAAGCGCTGATCGCATGTTGGTATTGATAACCTCTCTTGAAGTCAGTGTCTGGTCAAGCTCCATCTCTCCGATAATGTTTCTAAGCGTGGTAGCCGTCAGCTTCTCAATTGCCATGATTGGATTGTCTACACCATATGCATACATTTTTGGATCTGTAATCTGAAAAAATACTACTGTATCAATCTGCATTGTAACATTATCTTTTGTAATAACTGGCTGCGGCGGGAAATCCACTACCTGCTCTTTTAAGTTCACTCTCTTTGCAACTCTGTCAAGAATCGGAATCTTGAAGTGAAGCCCTACACCCCATGTATTGTCATATCCGCCAAGCCGCTCAATGACATAAGCAGATGCCTGTGGTACAATGCGTACATTCATTGCAAGAATCACTATAAAAACAAATAAAATCGCTAATAAAATAATCATATTGTCGCCTCCTCCTCATACTTTTCAACAATCAATTTCACACCTTTAATGTCAATTACTTTCGCAAGGTTCCCTGCTGGTATGCGGCTTCCCTCATCAGATGTTCTGACTGTCCATTCCTGCCCATTTACGATGGCGCACCCTGTTCCAGCCATATTGTCAACATCTTGTGTAATGCGCACGACTTTGCCGATAATTCCTTCATAATTTGTTCTTGTGCGGTTTGAGTTTATGTATCTCACCGCAAAAGGTCTTGTGAATACCAGCATGCCAAGTGACACAAACAGAAATGCGGTTAATTGTGGTATTAACTCACCGCCGAGCATCGAAACGATGATTGCCACTAGCGCACCGATTGCAAACCAGATAGTCGTAAGCCCTACTGTAACAATTTCGATTATGATTAGTATAATCATAACTGCCAGCCAAACCATTGTGTTCATGGTACAACCTCCTTTCTTTCAGATGTACTGCCATACTTCTTTGTGCCTGATTTTGTAAGATCATTCAGTATTACTTTGCTTTATCTTATGCAAATTGTAATCTGTTAGAAACATCGTACCGCATCATTTCAAACAATACAATGGGTTTTGTGTGAATACAGTGATTTTCGTATTGAATCTTATTTTATTGATTTATTCCATGCCGATACTGTGCAAGTTCCTTTTGATATGCTTCTGTTTTGTGGTATCCACAGGAAAACATTTCCGGACAAAACCCTCTATAAATGCATTCTTTTACCATACAATCAGCCAGTTCTGGTTCTGTCTTTGCCACTTCTTCTTTGACAAGCTGCCATGCTGCCCTTGTCTCAGGACTTGCACAACTGCAAAGTCGTTTGCGACTGATATTAATCAATGCCTGAGCGTCTGCCTCACATGCATGATTCACCAATGCTCCCTGTGGAAGTTCATCACGATTTATTCCTGTCCTGTCACTTCGTTGTGTTGATACCCAGTGCTCTATTCCAATTTTATGTCTTACGATATGAACGCTGACCCATGATTTTAATCCTACCCAGCGCCAATAAAATTTCATGCGCCTGATCGGTGAATGCTCTGACAGGATAAGTTTTCTCTTCCATTCTGTATCCGGATATTTCCCTGTTGTCTTGCCAATTGTGTTCATTGTCGAATCCTTGATATCCTGCCAATTATCCTCATGCTTAAAATTATCAATATCCATAATGGTCCCTAACCTTTCTGATTTTATGAACTTATCATACCAAATTTTGAACAAGCAATCAACCAAAAAGCGCTGCCTAATGGCAACGCTCCGCAAAAATCATTCCTCTAAAACTTGCCGCCACGGCCGCCATGCGTAGTACCAGAGGAAGAAGTGTGTGTTGTCGATCCTCCCCCAGAACTGCTGCTCTTTGGCTTTTCCTGACGGTTCATGTGCATATACAAAAACATCTCCCTAGACTGCGTAATGTTCATGCTTCCCTTTTTCACATAATCCGACGCACCCCGCTGAAACCGTACCGATTTCATATTGCCTGCCATAACAGATACAACCACTATCGCAAAAATAAAACCAACTACCAGCGCAATACATGCATTCATTGCCAACGAAAAAGGTTTTTTGGGAAAATTTCCTATATCATATGGCCTGTCTGTTTTAGCCTGCGTAATAAATTTATCGCAAAGGTCTGCAAAGCAAATGAAAGCCTGCGCATAATTGCCGTCACTTAAGTCAGACAAAAACTGTTCGGAAATATAATCAATCCCAGCGTCAGTAAACACAGTAATGCCATAACCTGTCGTAGAAATCCACCAATCCCTGTCTTCCATGCTTACCAATAAAAGCACGCCATCTCTTTCTGTGCCAAATCCATAGGCGTTTTCGTCATAAAAATCATCTGCATACTCCATAGGTGTCTTTCCATCAAGCGTATCGGCTGTAACAACAACGATATCAAGCTGCTGCCTTCTGCTGATTTCATCCAACGCAGCCAGCACTCTGGATTCTTCTGATTTACTCAGAATATTCGCCATATCCACAAGTCTTGCAGGTTCTTCTTTGGCAAAAGCCGCTATCCCAAAGGAAAGACATAAAACAACTATCCATAAAAAAGCAGTCATTCGTTTTTTCATATCGTACCCCCCCTAAAACAGCCAAAACAAATAACTAATGCCAAATGCAGCAGCACTCGCAATGCCCCACAAGCCAATCAGCCATCTTGTATATGCGCCTTTGTCTAATGGCAAATCACCCACGAACTTTCCCGTCTGTCCATTCATGGCAAAGGTGTATTTTTGACCTTTCCATGTGGTATTTAAAATCCAAACGGGGAACAGTGCATATTTTGCCTTACCATTCTGTAATCGGACACTTGTAAATTCTGGGATAACCGAGGTATAACCTTGGATGGTTGCAGCAAAGTTGTCCTGTGTGCTTTTCTTTACCCGCTCATTTGCACGTTCGATGCTATCTTTGGCATCCACATCATATTTATCCGCCAAATATCCAGCTAGATAAGCAGTCCGAAAATCTACCGCCTGTGAAAAGTCAAATGGTTCTATCGATTCCATCAAATCATCTGCCATTTTGGATGATCCGTCCACAGGAACACGCTCAAAGCTGATACTTCCGCCCCTTGTCACCGCATAGTAATTTGTCTGTGTATAAATATATCGACTGTCACTCCAAGTTCGTACTTGTGTTGCTTTATAGCGGATATTCGCCTCTGCGTCTGCATCAAAAAGCCAAAATGGTACATATATGCCTTTCACCTCATCAATATGATTCTGATCCCGAAATACTTTTGGCAGAAACCGTTTGCCCCTGTAATGTTTTTGTAATGCCTCCTTTGCCGCTCTTTTATCCAACTTAAAAGGAATCACATAATCTGGCTTGAGCGCTCCAGAAAATTGTCCCATCATTACCACAGGATTATCGCAGTAAGGGCAGGCGGTTGCCGCAGTATTTTCATCCCCCACAATCTCACCGCCGCATGATTTGCAAACATAAGTTCTTAATTTGTCGGTCTCACCGTCCCGCCATTGAGAATTGGCAGAAATATCCCATTCCATACGATCTGCCTGCTGATTTTTCAGTTCATTGTCATAGTCTGCCAGTGTCTCCATTTCAAATTCCGTATCGCAATACGGACATTTCATTTTTTGTATCGTGCTGTTAAACGCAATCGCACCACCACAGCACGGACATTTATACTCCTGTAATTCAGCCAAGTTGACTACTCCTTCCACAAAACTTGCCTTTATCCGGCGAAATATCTATTGCTATCATTGTACTCCCAGCAAGTCTTTTACCCATTATTCTTAAATCATATTTCCAACACATGAAAAATATCTTATTTTCTGTCATTGTCATCAAATATGTCTCCACATTCTGGACAGAATTTAGGAGGATGTGCAGGATCTTCCGGTTCCCAACCGCACTTATCACAGCGGTACAGCGGTGTTCCTTCTGGCTTCTTTGCGCCGCAGTTTTGACAGAATTTTCCCTTATTTACAGTACCGCAAGTACAAGTCCAGCCATTGTCCGCAGGTTTTGGCAAACCACACTCCGGACAGAATTTACCGGTTGAAACCGCGCCGCAAGTACAGGTCCAGCTACCTGCTGCTGGAGCTGGCTGAGGGGTGGCTGCTGGCTGTTGTGCCTGCTGCTGTCCCATGGCAAACAAATTCTGTACATTCATGGAACCTGAATTCATTGCCATTCCCATACCCATAAAACCAGTCATAGCGCCCGCAGAGTTGGAAGCAGCCGCTTTCATGGCATCTGCCTGTGCGCCTACCAGTGTCGCTCCAGCCATATTGGGATTCTGCAATACAGCAGTGCGCTGAAGCTGTTTGATCATCTCTGCGTCTTCTGGCGGCAGTGTAACAGAACCAAGTGCAATACTGACAACCTTTAGTCCGCGCAGTTGTCCCCATTTTGTAGAAAGAGCAGCATTCATAGCCTCTTCCAGTTCCGTATTATGAGAGATAATCTGGTTCGGACGAAGCTCTAGATCGGACAGCTTACCAAAGGCGGGCTGCAGTGCGCTGATAAATTCTGTTTTTAGCTGACTTTCAATTTCCTCTCTCGTATATTCCCGCTCCACATTGCCACAGACCTTAGAATAGAACAAAAGCGGATCTGATATCATATATGAATACACGCCAGAACAGCGAATAGAAACATCTACATCTAGTCCGAGCTTGGAATCTACCACACGAAACGGAATCGGATTCGGTGTTCCGAATTTATTGTCCATAATCTCCTTGATATTGAAATAATACACGCGTTGATCTTTTCCCGTATCACCGCCATATGTAAATCGTTTTCCTATGGTACGAAATGTATCTTTAATCCCTTTGCCAAGACTTCCGGAAAAAATACTTGGTTCTGTCGAAGAATCATAGGTAAACTGCCCTGGTTCTGCACAAACTTCAACAATCTTTCCCTGCTCCACAATCATCATACATTGTCCATCTGCAACGGCAATGCCTGAACCATTGGAGATAATATTATCACTTCCTTTGGTGTTGGAAGAGCGTGCATCTGTACGCTTTTTC
Source organism: uncultured Lachnospiraceae bacterium (assembly GCA_910586585.1). Taxonomy (GTDB): domain Bacteria; phylum Bacillota; class Clostridia; order Lachnospirales; family Lachnospiraceae; genus COE1. Next base: position 106,602 of record CAJUKA010000002.1, on the reverse strand, counting down.
CCTTTTACTACCAGTACTTCTTTATCCAGCGCATCGCAATAAAAAAACTCTTTCCACTGATCGGCAAGCGTACCTCCTGCAGCTCCTAGTCCTGCTTTAATAAGTCCCATTATAAAACTCCTTTCTGATTTGCGTATATTTATACTTCAGTATATTAAAATTTTCATGTTTTTTCAATAAAAAAATTGAGCGCCCGCGCGCTCAATCTGCAAAAAGCTGCGCTTTTTGTTTCAATGATTTGTACTATCGCGCTTTCCTATTCCATAAAAAAAATTGAGCGCCCACGCGCTCAATCTGGGTTCAGCGTTCGCAATTTCCTATAAAGTAAAAAAAGTACATCGAACCGCAATGATCCGATGTACTCCTTTTCTAATTTTTAAATTTTACAGCAGTACCATAAGCCATCACCTCTGCTGCTCCCTGCAATACCGCCGCCGAAGCATAGCGAATATTAACTACTGCATCTGCTCCTAATTTTTCAGCTTCTTGTGTCATCCGCTTTGTTGCAAGTGCTCTTGCCTCGTTCATCATTTCTGTATAAGCTTTCAGTTCACCGCCTACTAACGTTTTGAATCCCTGCGCAATATCCTTTCCAACATTTTTTGACTGAATTGTGCTTCCTTTTACAATCCCAATCATGTCAAATTCTTTTCCACTGATATAATCAGTATTGACTAAGATCATCTTCTTCTCCTCCTTGAATTTCTTTTATTCTACTTATTAAAACACCGAGCATTAACCCTGCCAAAATCAACGGTATCACTACCATCAAAACTCTGACAATATCTGGAATACCAGGCATTATTGCAAAAAGTACTATAATTGCAACATAATATAAAATTGCAATAGAAGCAATTATAATTGGTGCTATCATTTTTTTCCAGTATTTCATACATTATACCCTTTTGCGTGCAAAGCACGCATACCAATCAATAATTTGAAAGTTTACTTTCAAACTTTTCCTCATTCTAAATATCAAACTTTGGCGGAACATCTAGTTCCTCCGAAACATATTTGCCATTTTTCTTGCGCTGCCGCACACATTCGGTCAAAAGATATTCGATCTGCCCATTAACAGAACGAAAATCATCCTCTGCCCAGGCTGCAACCGCATCATATAGTTTGGCAGAAAGCCTCAGAGGCACCTGCTTTTTACCCGAATCACCCATATTACCATTCCTTTAATCCTGTACTTCACACAACAGTCAAGCCTTTGTCAGCCGCTTCCTGTTAGCCAAATATTAATACAAACTGCCGGAATTTACAATTGGCTGGGCATCACGATTACCACAAAGAACCACTAGCAGATTTGATACCATTGCCGCCTTTCTCTCTTCGTCAAGCTCTACAGTATGATTCTCGCTCAAACGCTCCAATGCCATTTCTACCATGCCAACCGCACCATCTACAATCATTTTTCTCGCATCAATAATTGCTGACGCCTGCTGTCTTTGCAGCATTACTGCTGCGATCTCCGTCGCATAGGCAAGATATGTAATTCTGGCTTCAATCACTTCAATCCCTGCCTCTTCCACTCTTTTCTGAATCTCTTTGCGAATTCTTTCTGCGACAATCTCACTAGACCCGCGAAGACTTCCTTCATCTGCCACACCATCACCGGTTGTATCAACATTGGGTGCAATATCATACGGGTAAATGCGTACAATATCTCTCAATGCACTGTCACATTGCAACGACAAAAACTCTTTGTAGTTATCAACATTAAATACTGCTTTTGCCGTATCCACAATCTTCCATGTAACAGCTATTCCGATTTCGATTGGATTCCCCAGACAATCATTGATTTTTTGCCGGCTATTATTCAGAGTCATAATCTTTAATGATATTTTCTTGCTGGACATCTCCGCGCTTGTATTGACTGTTTTGTTGGCAATTGCCAAAAGTGCAGCAGAATCATTCACATCCCCACTTTGTCCTAATCTTGTCTTTGCAGCAGGATTCACACTGATGCAGAACGGATTGACAAAATAAAAACCATCTCCTTTCAAAGTACCCACATATCGTCCAAACAGCGTCAAAACCAACGCTTCTTGTGGTTTTAAAACTTTTAGTCCAGACAAAAGCACCGATGCAAAAACAATCAATGTAATAACGCTGAAAATAAGAACTGGGTTCTCATCATTCATGTACAATCCATAAACAAAGCCAACAACTGCCAATAGATAAAGTACCATAATACCAAATAGGGCTAACATCCCATGTTTCTTCCCTGTTAATACTTTTTCTTCCATATAACTCAAGCTCCTTTCATCTCTTTGATATCATTATGATATCATTTATAAATCATTTTGTCAAGCAGTAAATACTTTTCGAACCCCCTAGGGGGCTTGTGAATGGTGCTCAATTTTGTTACAATTTCCACAGACCAGTACACTTCACGCATTGTTTAGAGTGCTGCGGTACTTATAATAGGAGGACTTTATTATGCATATGGCAGACGCTATGGTAACACCTGCTGTTGCCGCCACAATGTATCTATGCACCGGAGTTGCCGGAGCATATTCCATTAAAAAAATACGATTGGAAGACAATGATAAAACAATCCCTGTAATGGGTGTGATGGGCGCTTTTGTATTTGCTGCCCAAATGATTAATTTTACAATTCCTGGTACAGGCTCTTCGGGCCATTTGTGCGGCGGAATGCTTCTTTCCGCAGTTCTTGGACCCTATGCGGGATTTCTCACAATGATAGGCATTCTCTTAATCCAATGTCTGCTGTTTGCGGATGGCGGGTTACTGGCACTTGGCTGTAATGTCTGGAATATGGCATTTTATGGCTGCTTTATTGGCTCGCTGCTGATTTGGAAAACACTTATGAGAAAAGGAGCTTCCAAAAAGAAAATAATCCTTGCTTCTATCCTTGGCTGTGTGATCACACTTCAGTTTGGTGCATTTTCTGTTACATTGGAAACCCTTGCTTCTGGAATTACTGCACTTCCATTTGCAGTGTTTGCCGCGGTTATGCAGCCCATACACCTTGCAATTGGACTTGTCGAAGGACTTATCACAGCAGCCGTATTGTGCTTTCTCTATGAAGCCAGACCAGAGCTTTTATGGGGTATTGACACTGCTGCTTATCCTCATGCAAAAGCAAGATTTACCCAATCCAAAACAATTGGCATACTCGCGCTTATCACAATGATTACAGGCGGAATCCTCTCTCTGTTTGCTTCTGCATTCCCTGATGGACTAGAATGGTCCTTAGAACGCATCACAGGCTCTACAGAACTTGAAGCTGCTGGATTGGCATATGACACTGCTGCAAAAATTCAGGAAACAACAGCACTGCTTCCAGATTATGCTTTTAAGAATTCAGAAACTATCACCGGCACATCTTTTTCGGGGATTATCGGCGCGCTTGTGGTGGTAGCTGTATGCATTGGATGCTGTCAACTGATTCGTTTTGTTAGAAAAAAGATATGTATCAATGAATAAAATAGGAAATGCACTGCATGAAATACAAACAATTGACAGTATTGCCCGACGGCATCAGTGGGTAAACGCGCTTCACCCACTGATTAAACTGTCTCTTACGCTCTTTTATATGATTATGGTCGTTTCTTTTGACCGATATCATTTTTTTGGTCTTTTGGGTATGATTGTCTATCCTCTTATTGTATTTGAACTTGCGCAGTTATCACTAATACATGCAGTATACAAACTTCGTTTTATCCTTCCTTTTGTATGCTTTGTTGGATTATTGAACCCCATTTTTGACAATATACCTATCGCCTCTTTTTGGGGCATAACTCTCACAAGTGGTATGATTTCTATGTCTACATTGATGTTAAAGGGAGTTTTAACAGTTCTGTCCTCCTATTTGCTCATCGCTACTACCACTATTGAAGATATCTGCTATGCGCTCAGACTTCTTCACATTCCCAAACTGCTTGTCACACAAATCCTGTTGATATATCGGTATCTTTCTGTCCTTTTGTCGGAAGCCCACCGTATGACTCAGGCATATTCCCTTCGTGCTCCCCGCCAAAAAGGGGTTCATTTCAAAGTGTGGGGTTCGCTTGCAGGATTGCTTTTGCTGCGAAGTATGGATCGAGCCAATGAACTATATGAAAGCATGTGTCTTCGCGGATACCACAGTGAATTTTATTACAGCAGCCAGAAAAAAATAGCAATTTCTGATATTCTATATTGGATTATCTGGATTATCATTATACTGGTCTTTCGTATATTTCCTATTTTTGAACTAATTGGAGGTCTTTTTGTATGATAAAAATACAGACACTTTCTTTTGCATATGAAAAAAATATTCCTGTTCTAAAAAATATAAGCTTTCATGCAAATCGTGGTGAGACAATTGGGCTTGTTGGTGCAAACGGCGCTGGAAAATCAACACTTCTAAAACTTCTTGTCGGTTTAGAACTATCCTACCAAGGAACAATAGTTATAGATAACATAGCATTGTGCAAAAAAAATCTGCCTATTATCAGGCAGAAAATGGGCTATGTCTTTCAAGATTCCAACAGCCAGCTTTTTATGACAATTGTGTTTGATGATGTCGCATTTGCACCGCGAAACTATGGTTTGTCATCAGCAGAGGTTGACAAACGTGTACATGATGCGCTTCGTCAAGTACATATTTTAGAATTAAAGGACAAACAGACTTATAAACTCTCTGGCGGGGAAAAAAAGCTTGCGGCAATTGCAACCATACTATCTATGGACCCTGATATTATTTTAATGGATGAGCCTTCAGCCGCTCTCGATCCCAAAAACCGCCGAAATCTCATACATATTTTAAATGAACTGCCACAGACAAAACTGATTGCATCTCATGATTTAGACTTCATAGCAGATACCTGCACCCGTGTGCTGCTGCTTTCTCATGGCGAGATTGTAGCAGATGGTAATGCTTGCGAACTCCTTCATGACAAAAAACTTTTAGAATCAAATTCTTTGGAACTTCCGCTTTCATTCCATATAGAATAAGTGCAAAAATAGTTCTGCAAACTGAAAATTAAAAGTTTCTTAAGATAAGGAACTGTTAAGGAATAACTTTTTAATAGTGCGCAGGATTTTTCTTCGAGAGTGCCGCTCAAAAATCAGGCGCATAGCGGGCTATGTAACTGATTTTTGAGTGGTGCTATCGGAGAAAAAGACAAACAATATGAAAAGTTATTTTTGGACAGTTCCTAAGACATATCCACAAAAACTTATTGTATATATCGGTCGAAACATGCTATATTACTTTGTATAAATGTTTGGTACAACAAAATTCATTTAGAGGTGTTTCCGTGGAAAATCAGGATAAAAGAAAAAAGAAAAATCAGAACCTAATGAAGATCGTGAAAGCATTGCATAACCTTACTGTTCACGAAGATTTGCAGAAACAGCGGTGTTCTCAGGAAAACATCGGGAAACTCTTAGGCACAAAAAGCAGCAAAGCCACATACACGGAATTTGCAGTCGATACGATTTCGTGCGAATGGGTGCGCCCTGTCAAACCACACAAAACGTCTGACATGATTTTATACTGTCATGGCGGCGGCTTCTACACTGGCAGCCTGAAATATGCTCGCATAGTAACAACGAAGCTTGCCTTGTCCGCCCCTATGGATGTGTTAAGTTTTAATTACCGACTTGCACCAGAACATCCTGCACCGGCTGCCCTTGAAGATACACTTAAAGTATGGAATCATTTAATGCATTTAGGATATAATGCAAAAAATATTACTGTTTGTGGGGACTCCGCTGGAGGAAATCTCGCCCTTGCATTAGGCTTAAAATTAAAAGAAGAGGAGCAGCCGCTTCCCCGTAGTTTTGTTCTTTTTTCTCCGTGGACAGACTTGACCCTCACAAGCTCCTCTAAAACCCAAAATGCAAAACCTGATCCAATTCTTACGATGAAATACTTAATGTCCGCCCGCGAAGCCTATGAGCCAAACGGTATTTTCGAAGAAACGGTTTATAAAAACCCCTACGTTTCTCCACTATTCGGAGATTATAAAGCGTTTTCGCCCGTTTATATTCAGGTCGGCTCCAACGAAATATTGTTAGATGATTCAACCAATTTGTATGAGAAACTATCAAAACAGCACGTTCCCGTAAAGATTGATATTTATGAAGGGATGTGGCACGTATTTCAAATGTGCAATATGAAAATTGCAAATGAGGCAATATGCAAAGCAGCTCAGTTTATCGTTGATGCATAAACCGTTTGATAGTTCTATATCATCTGCCACAATCAAAATATCTTTATCCTCTGATGGGACTTTGGGTTTTGTTCGTGACATATCCAAAAAAATTAAAAACTACAGATTGTTCCTGTCTGAGCATAAAACAGAAAGAAAAAAGCAATATACAGAATAACCAAACGCCATTATATAAACTTATCTATCGCTTTTTTTAACTCTTCGATGGCATGGACATCATTTTCTTTCGCAGCATCTACAATACAATGGTCTATGTGATCTTTCAAAATAACCCGGCTCACCCCGCCGATTGCTGATTTCACTGCAGCAAGCTGTATTAGTACTTCACTACAGTCTCTGCCGTTTTCTACCATTGTTTTTATTGATTCCATATGCCCAATAATCTTGGACATACGATTCAAGACCGCTTTTGTTTCTGTATGTGTATGGGTATGAGCGATTCCCAACGCATGCATCCGCTCATGTTCTTGTTTTTCCCGTTCCTCGCTCATCATTCTCCTCCATTCTTCGCTTCGTGATTTATCAGATACAAGTAAACTGAAAAATACATAACGTTTTTTCTTCATAGTATCTATTTTCTTGAATAAACTATAGTAATATCCCACAAAGTGAGGTTTCCTATGTGGTCTAAGCATAAAACCTATCTTATCTCTATTTTGATTGCCCTTGGTATAGGCGGACTTTCCACATTTTTTATAAGAAACAATTTATTTCTTTATCATATTTTAAACAAACCTGTTTTCGCCCCTCCAAAAGCACTGTATCCCATTGTCTGGACAATATTGTATATCCTGATGGGAATCAGCAGTGCACGCATTTATCTGCAAAAATCTGCACATTCCTTTGAGGTTATGGATACATTGCTAAACTATGCACTGCAATTGATACTCAATTTTTTCTGGCCTATTCTCTTTTTTAATATGCATACTTTTCTGTTCGCCTTTATATGGCTCGTTGTCCTTTGGTGCTTTATTATAAAAATGATATTCCGATTCAGCAGGCTTGATACAACGGCGGCCTATCTGCAAATCCCGTATTTTTTGTGGGTAACATTTGCAGGGTACTTAAACTTTATGATTTATCTGTTGAACTGATATTCTAGCACTATAGATTTATAGTAAAAAATCAGCCAGTATTATATTGCTGATATCAATACCTGCATCTGTAAGCTTCACAATATCATTCTCTCGTGCAAGCATACCTTGTGCAGTCCATTTTTGAAGCACTTTGCCATATACTGCATCTATACTTTTGCCAAAACTATTCTGAAACTCCGTAATTGATATGCCGCACATCATGCGGAGTCCCAGAAACATAAATTCTTCCATGCAGTCTTTCTCTGAGAGCATTTGCATCTCTTCTTTGATATCTTTTTCGGGAATAAATTGTTCTTGTTTGTTTTGGTTGCCATGTATTAAAAATGCCTGAAGATATTGATCCATATTTGAAGTATTTTTCCAACGCCTTCTATCGATAGTTGAAGCCGCTCCAAGCCCCAAACCGAGATAATTCGTCAAATGTTCTATTCCGCGCTGCCAGTAGATTTTGTTGTGTCTGCACTCATATCCTGTTTTTGCAAAATTTGAAATTTCATACCGCTGATAACCATGTGATTCCAATATCTGTTTTGTTTGTTGATACATGCGCCTATCCTCCTCTTCATCAGGCACAGGTGCATATTTATCTAAGTTCTCGCACAATGGTGTTCCTTCTTCTACAATCAAACTGTATGCTGACAAATGTTCTGGTTCTAGTGCCAGTACGCTCTTGAGTGTACCAAGCCAGCTTTCCAAACACTGTCCTGGCAAGGCGGACATCAAATCAACATTGATATTGCGAAAGCCTGCTTCTCTTGCCCATTCATATGTCTGGAGAAACTCCTCATAAGTATGAATGCGTCCCAACATTTGAAGTTCTTTATTATCAGCAGACTGAAGCCCGATACTGAGCCTGTTGATGCCTGCTGCATTCAATTGTATCAGTTTTTGGCGCGCTGCAGTCCCTGGATTCAGTTCTATCGTAATTTCTGCATCAGAATCAATCGCATACTGTTCCCGTATACATTGAAGAATCTCACAAATGCTCTCCGCTTCTAAAATAGATGGCGTACCGCCGCCAAAAAAAATAGTTTTGATTTGAAATGATTGATATGCTGGCGCCTCGTATTGTATCTCTCTTTTCAGCGCTTCCACATATTCTTTTTGCTGTTGCTTTGAGGCTGGCCCAGATAAGAAATCACAGTAATCACATTTCTTCACACAAAAAGGGATGTGAAGATACACACCCATTGATTGCATGACACATCCCTCCTATTATAGTCGCTGCGCGACGGCTCTTAAACTTTTCACAACGTGTTATTATTTATCATCCAGTTTCAACACAGACATAAACGCTTTCTGCGGAATCTCCACATTTCCAACCTGACGCATACGCTTTTTGCCTTCTTTTTGCTTTTCCAAAAGCTTCTTTTTTCGCGTAATATCACCGCCATAACATTTGGCAAGCACATCTTTTCTCATTGCTTTTACGGTTTCTCTCGCAATCACCTTGCCGCCTATCGCTGCCTGTATTGGTATCTCAAAAAGATGACGCGGTATCTCGTCCTTGAGCTTTTCGCACATCCTGCGGCCACGCTCATAAGCCGATTCTTTGTGTACAATAAAAGATAAGGCATCTACTTCTTCTTTATTGATAAGTATATCTAATTTGACAAGTTCTGACTGCTCATAACCCTTTATATCATAATCAAAAGAAGCATATCCTCTGGAACGCGACTTGAGCGCATCAAAGAAATCATAAATAATTTCATTCAAAGGAAGTTCATATTTTAACAATGCTCTGGTTTCTTCCACATACTCCATGTCAAGATATCTTCCCCGTCTTTCCTGGCAAAGCTCCATAATTGAACCAATAAACTCTGTCGTCACCATAATTTCTGCATTGACAATAGGTTCTTCCATATAGTCAATCTCTGATGGATCGGGCAGATTAGAAGGATTGGTCAGCGCAATCATTTCCCCGTTTGTCTTGTACACTTTATAGATAACACCTGGTGCAGTTGTGACAAGATCCAGATTGTATTCCCGCTCAAGACGCTCCTGTATGATTTCCAAATGAAGCAGCCCCAAAAAACCACACCGAAAACCAAACCCCAGTGCGACAGAAGTCTCCGGTTCATAAAAAAGCGACGCATCATTTAATTTGAGCTTTTCCAACGCGTCACGCAAATCAATATATTTTGCGCTGTCAGCCGGATACAGACCACAATACACCATAGACTGTACTGTTTTGTATCCTGGAAGCGGTTCTGCACATGGATTTTCTGCATCTGTTACGGTATCGCCAACCGCAGTATCTTTTACATTTTTTATAGATGCTGTCAGATATCCAACCATACCAGCCGACAATTCCTCACACGGGATAAACTGACCTGCGCCAAAATATCCTACTTCCACGACATCCGCAGTTGCTCCTGTAGCCATCATCTTAATTTTTGTCCCTTTCGCAACTCTGCCTTCCATGATGCGGCAGAATACGATGACACCCTTGTAAGAATCATAAACAGAATCAAATATCAGTGCCTGCAACGGATGCTCAATGCTTCCTGTTGGTGCTGGTATTTTATTTACAACTGCCTCAAGAACATCTTCAATTCCCGTACCATTTTTGGCAGAGATGAGCGGTGCATCTTGAGCCTCAATACCAATAACATCTTCTATCTCATTTTTCACCCAGTCCGGACGCGCACTGGGCAAATCAATTTTGTTAATTACTGGAAACACATCCAGGTCATGATCGAGTGCCATATGCACATTCGCAAGTGTCTGTGCCTCGATTCCCTGCGCTGCATCTACAACAAGTATTGCCCCATCACAGGCGGCAAGTGCACGGCTTACTTCATAATTAAAATCGACATGCCCTGGTGTATCAATCAGATTTAAAATATACTCTTGCCCGTCTTTTGCCCTGTATACTGTACGAACCGTCTGCGCCTTAATCGTAATACCGCGCTCCCTTTCCAAATCCATATTGTCAAGAATCTGGTCCTGCATCTCACGGCTCGTCAGAAGTCCTGTCTTTTCAATAATTCTGTCTGCAAGTGTGGACTTGCCATGGTCGATATGTGCCACAATGCAGAAATTTCTGATTTTACTCTGATCTATATTTGACATTGCTTTCCTCCAAAAAGGTAAAATTGTTACACGATTATAACACAATCCTGTGGCAATTGTCCATGAATTTAGGCTTTTTTGCTTTTGTAATAAACAACTCCCACCAGCACAAGCAGCACTGCTAATACTATCATCCATACCGCAATAGGTACATCATTGATATCAAAACAACGCACATCGATCCACATTCTGTTGATTGCCTTATTGGTATCTTTATCAAAATAGCGCATTATCGCTGTTCTTTCCATAACCTCCTGCGGCGGATATTGTGCAAAAAGCTGTCTGCCTGTCTGATTGCCCGCTGTCTTCAGGACATAGTTTTCGTCTGCTGCATCCCCACTGAAAAAGTAGCCAAGCGGATAGCTTGTAAGCTCCTCCTCTTCCTCATCAGAAGCATAGCACCATTTTGCATATTCATAGATGGTATCATCTTGAGATGTTCCAGAAATAGATGACGTATAGCCAATATAGTACATATTTCTGACTGCGTTTTCTGTCATTGACATATAATTCACAAAAGCTTCTGCTGCATGTTGTCTGTCCGCATCACCATCAATTCCGCTTTTTAACATTACCCAGCCATCAAACCAAAGATTTGTGCTCTCTTTAGGAACTGCAAATCTCAGCTCAAAATCATCCTCATCCGCCTGATCCATAGCATATACTGCGTCTCCTGACCATTGATAATTTGCCACAATCTTTCCTGTGATCATATCTGCTTTTCCGCTGTCTGTTTCAAGAGAATACACATTGTCCATCAAGTCATCCAAAAGATTTTTTGCAGCGTCAATTGTCTCCGGGTCTACATCATTCATCATATCTTCAAGCTTTTGGGCGTAATCGGGCGCATTGACAAAGTTTTCATCCAACAGGGTATCTGCCTTCAAAATCCCAAGTGCCGCGAAATACGAATCACGCACATTGTCCTTGAGTGTCACTTGCCTGCGAAATTTAGAATTGCCAAATATTTTCCATGTGGAAGCCTCCTCCTCTGTCACAAGCGCCGGATTGTACAAAACACCTGTAACCCCCCACATATATCCTGCGGCATATTTTCCCCAACTCTCGCCGTTTATCTCATTTTCTGCAAGGGTTTTGTAAATATAGGGCGACACATTCTGAATATAAAAATTGTTTTCGTTGCTCTTGTCATAAAAACTGTCAGAATATGGCCAAAGTCTGTCCTCCGCTATCAGCTTCATGATCATATATTCAGAAGGACACACCAAATCATATGTATCCCCCATGTTTAGCTGGTTATAAAGATCCTCATTGGTGCCAAAACAAGAATACTCCACATGTACTTCTTTTCCATACGTTTCTTTGTACCAATCCTCAAAATCTTCATATAATGGTCTCTCTCCAAGAATTACCTTGCCATTTTCAAGCTCAATGGCCTCCTCCTCGTCCCATTCTCCAAGATCAATATATTCCTCCCAATTGCACACTCTTAATGTCACAGATGCCTCATCTGCACAAACTGATTGACCAAAAAATCCCCAAGATACAGCTACTGCAGCAAATCCAAATATAATCTTATCTATTTTTTTCATTGTCTGCACCTGCTTTCTTTTCATTCTTGTTTTCTGTTACATTCATTATCACCACCAGTAGCACAACAATTACGAAGATAAGTGTAGAAAGCGCCCACAGCGCTGTTTTTATCTCCGTCTGGGAACCTCTTGTCGCGTTAACTACATATGTGCTGATCGTATCAAATGTGGCGGGTTTTGTATAACTTGTGATAAAATAATCATCTAGTGACAGCGTAACAGCCAGCGCAAATCCAGAAACAACACCAGGAAAAATCTGCGGAAGAACTACGCGCCGGAGCGCTACAGCCGGAGAAGCTCCCAAATCAAGCGCAGCTTCATAGAGACTGTTATCCATCTGTTTGAGTTTTGGTACTACGGACAAATAGATAAAAGGTGATTCTAATATAGTATGACCTATCAGCAGCGAGACAAAACTGCTTTTATCCACGCCGCAAACCCCTATCAAAAGAATGCACAGCGAAAACGCAGTTACCACTTCTGCATTTACTACAGGCACCTGATTGAGCGGCCCAACAATCATATTCCCAAACCTGCCTGAATAAAATACGCCTACTGCTCCTAATGTACCCAATATCGTTGATAAAAATGCCGATCCAAACGCCAGAACCAGCGTTCCTGCTATCATTTCCCGCAATTCCGGTTTTGTAAACAATGTCACATAATTTTGCATAGAAAAGCCATGGATTGCACCAATGTTCGCAGAATCCGTAAAACTATACACTGCCAGCATAAAAATTGGAAGGTATAATATTACCGCCATTATTCCAATGAAGATTGTACTGATTGTTTTTTTCATTGTCGAATCATACCTCCCCTGCTGCTGCCTGCGTCTTCATCTGCATAACGGTTTGTAAACAATGTAAATACAAAGATAATCATCAATAAAATCAATGCGATCATTGAGCCATTATGCCAGTCATATGCACTAAAATACGCACCTATCAGACTGCCCATTATATACGTGCTATTATAAAGCATGTCCAATACGACATAGTTTGTCATAGATGGCAGAAATACCATTACAATTCCACTTATAATTCCTGGAACCGATAATGGCAGCGTCACTTTAATGAACGTTCGCACTGTATCCGCACCAAGATCAGATGCCGCCTCCAGAAGTGTATTGTCAAGCTTTAAAAGTGTTGTATATATCGGCAAAATCATAAATGGCAGAAAATCATATGTCATGCCTATTATCGTATTCAAAAAAGGATGATAGGAAAGATTTCCTTCTATAATTGTAAGAATTTCCTTAAGCGCCGTAATTCTGAGTGTAAAATTGATCCACATTGGCATCACAAAAATCATCAGTATCACAGATTTATGTTTAAAATGACTTCTTGCCAATATATATGCAATCGGATAAGCCAGCATAAGGCATGTGCAAGTCGTTACCACAGCTATGCCAAAGCTGTACAAAAGCGTACCAATTGTATTTGGGCTAGAGAAAAAACCAATCAGATTTTCAAATGTGAAATGCCCCTCACCATTGGTAAATGCATAGTATATAATCACAAGTAACGGCGCCAATACAAAACATACCAAAAAGACCCCATATGGTATGCAGAGCTGGGACCGTTGAAAACGAATTTTACCCATCCATTCTCCTCCATTTATCTATGACAGGCTTCCAGAATTTCCTTGCAGCATCAGGCACAAAGAAACTCCAAGAGCCTATCGTAATATAATTTCTATTTCTGAACGTTTCACTCCATACAAATCATTATTTTTTGAGTGCATAATGAAATTTATCCTTAGGAATCACAAGACTTACATAATCATCCATATTCCACAGATACTCGTCATCTACAATAAAGTCTTCATCCTCCTCGGTCCGCACCACATAACTATAATGATCCCCTTTATAAATCAGATTGATAATATGCCCTCTCACAATACCCTCCTCTTTGTCGTCGCTCATTGTGATATCTTCTGGTTTCACGGACACAATCACCTTGATTTTAGCTGGCTCTATCTCATCACCGTGCGCATCTACAAGCACACCACCTGTATTGAAAGAAGTTCCTGGTATCACGGATGTAATGTCGCAATCAAGCAGTCCGCCCAGAAAATTCAATTTATACTCCTTGTCCACCCCAGATTCAATACGGTTTATTGTATCTTCTGCCAGCATAATATGAATTCCTTCTGGCTCGATACACAACCCTACATTGGCATTGAGCACAGCTTTTCTAGTAGATTGTATCACAATTTCATTTTTCCCTGACTGTACCGCAATTTCATAATGCACGCCTTTAAAAATAACAGACGTCACAACGCCCTTAATCGTACCTTGTTCCGGAGTGGTAATTGTCACATCCTCCGGCCTTACCACTGCGTCAATCATTGTACCATGTTCTACGTCATCCACGCATTCAAACTCTGCTCCGCAAAAACGGACTTTGCATTTTCCTGTCATAATACCGCTAAAAATATTGCTGTCGCCAATAAAATCCGCAACAAACGCATTTTTCGGTTCATTATAGATATCCTCTGGTGTGCCAATCTGTTGAATTTTTCCTTCTGACATAACAACAATCTTATCAGACATTGTTAGTGCTTCTTCCTGATCGTGTGTCACATAGATAAATGTGATTCCGAGCTGATGATGCATATTTTTCAACTCAAGCTGCATTTCTTTTCTCATCTTGAGATCCAAAGCGCCTAATGGCTCGTCAAGCAGCAGTATTTCCGGCTCATTCACCAAAGCTCTCGCTATCGCGATCCGCTGCTGCTGCCCGCCAGAAAGTGTCTGTATCTTGCGATCCTCAAAATCTTCAAGGTCAACCATTTCCAAAGCTTTTCCAACCTTTTTCACAATTTCAGCTCTAGGAAGTTTTTTCAGCTTCAATCCAAATGCAACATTATCAAATACATTTAGGTGAGGAAACAGCGCATATCGTTGAAAAACTGTATTAATAGGCCGCTTATTAGGCGGTAAATCCCTAATATCCTCACCATTTAATAATAGCTCACCTTCTGTAGGTTTATCAAAACCTGCTATCATACGAAGCGTTGTGGTTTTGCCGCATCCAGAAGGACCCAAAAACGTGACAAATTCTCCCCTTTGAACCGTTAAATTAAAATCTTCAACAACGCGGAAACCGTCATCAAAAGTACGGCTGATATGCCTTAACTCAATAATGTTTTCCTTTAAAGTATTTTTGTTCAACGCCAATCCTCCTCATGTTCCTTATATATTCTCGTTTATAAAATGTATCGTTTTATAGTGTATCATAAACTTCACATAATTTCTACAAAAATCGCAGGAAAACCAATAAAAACGAAAACCCTGATATAAGTAACGAACTATCTACTTATATCAGGATTCCCTATTTTTATTTTCCATATCAACTAAGCAATAAGACTAGACCTATTACCATGCGCTGCTGTAATCACGAATTTCCTGAAGTGTTTCTTTGTAGGGTCTGTTCTTCCCAAACAGTATCGTTGTGCCAAGTACAAATCCATTCATTCCTCTTGGTGCAAACTTAAGGATTTTATCTGCACTACATGCGCCGTCCCAGTATGTCTTGAAGCCCATCTCCTCCTTTAAAAGCAGCAGTCTTGTTATTTTCTTCCCGACATAAGGCATATACATTTGTCCTGCATTTCCAGGATTGACCGTCATAACCAACACTTTTTTGACAATACGCAGCATCTCATAGACAGTCTCCACACTTGTTCCTGGATTAATTGCAATCCCAGGCACCATACCTGCATCTATAATCTTTTGCAGCGTTGTAGATGGGTGATACTCTGCCTCTGGATGAATATAGACGGTATCATTCGGACGCAGATTTTTTAAAAAGAGCTGTACATTATTGTTTGGATGCTCAATCATCAAATGCACATCAAGCGGTTTTTTTGTCGCGCCGGCTATGTATTTCAAATCATTCAGCGACATCGCATAGTTAGGCACAAAACGCCCATCCATAATATCTATATGAAAAGAGTCAATACCTCCCTTATCCAGTTCTTTGACCTCTTTTTCCAGGTTTCCATAATTTGCACACATCATTGATGCCGTCAGTTCTAGAGTCATTTGTATCCTTTCCTGTAGTTTACTTTTCTACAAATTTATATTACATCTGTTACATTTGTCATTCTATTAAAGAATGGGTCTTCTACCACTAGGTTTAGAAAATCCATATCTGTGATCTTAACTTCATGTATCAGTTTCAAAAAAGATTCATCCAATAACTTGTTTATTGCTTTATTTGCCTCAAAACATAATCTTATATATATTTTAAAATAATCTAAAATTCCCTTTTGTGCCCTTTGAAAGCAACATATATCTTTGTCAGATCTTGTTTCCGCTGTATATATAGGCCGTCCTACTTCATCAACCGTCTGCACAGAAGGATGCGGAGCTGTAAGCAAGGTTTCAAGTATATAATAATTTTCAAAAATAGCACAATCCACTTCCTCTGAATAAAATGAACAAATATCTAATTTCTTGTCTTTCATATATTCTGGTTCAAGTTGCAGAAAATAGTATCCCCTTAAATGATTCTCCACTAATCTTTGTATGTACATCTGGCTGGTTCCCTTTGCCACGAAATCAAAAAAGGCAATATCTCCTTTATTAACATTAAGTCCTCTAATATATTTTTGATAATTTACAAATACTTTTCTGGCATTTTCTATAATTGCTGTCTTATACTTCAAAAGTCCAGTCTGATTATCAGAAACCGGCTCACAAATTATATCTTCTGCATTCATTCCAAACCGTTTCTTCAGGTTTTCTTCCAAAGTACCGCTAAATTTCATTTCATCTACATATCTTATATCATCTTCATTCTGCATTCCTGCGCGTACCGCTGCTGTTCTTGATACTAGAAAATACACTGACTTATCTTCCTGTTTATATTGTTTCATAAGATATGCATACATTTTTTTAATTAAATATCCATCTCTTGCACTAAACCATATATTTTCATATTTTTGTTCTTTTATCTGATTATAAAACCAAAGGACGAAATCACTAATCATAGGCGCACAAAGCAAATAGCCGATATCATACGCGTCTGAAATTGTTATACGCTTATCCTCTGTTTCAAATTGGAATGGGCTGTTAAAAATCTTAGCAACAAATAATCCTATCTTTAAATGCTCTGACAATGAATCCATATAATCTGCAAATCCTAAATTCCCCACTAATTCCAATAAGCCAAATCCACTGAACAGTCTGTATGTTTCTATCTCAAACCTATGCGCACTTTCTATATCTGCTACAATATCATCACCAATATGAAGAATTTTTTTCTCATTCTCTCTCCCCTTTAAGATTTTAAACAAATTTTGTGTTTTTCCAGTTCTATAATCACTGGAAGCCAAAATATCCGTATATTCTACAATTCCACATTGTTTTAATATTTTTTTTAACTGGTTTCTGCTATAATATGTATCCGAAACAATATATACCTTTTTTTTGTCTGCAACCGTTTCTTTCAAAATATCGCATACTTCTTTTCTCGCAACTATCAAGTCAAAATCAATATTCCATTCTAAATCTGCCAGCTGCTCTGCTGTAATCTTCCATTTTGAGCTGCTTTCTTCCGATCTCTTAAACATATGATTATAGATTTCTGTAAGAGTAGGGGCTGTGTATCTTGATAATTCTTTTTCACTTGCCAGTCTTCTTTTATAAAAATCTTGTATATAAATTCCCTGTTTTTGCAACCTGCAATCTACAAATTTGATAACATCATCAGAAAGTAAAGTCTGGCGCATAACAAGCGTATCAAATAAATCAAAGCTAACAACATCCGCTTCCTTTATTCTATCTGTAAGCTGTACCCTCGTCATTCCCTCTGTATTAGAAAAATCATAAACTACTTTTGCTGCTGAGAGTAAATTCCTACCGCGAACATCCATTACAGAAATTTCATTTTTTCTGCAAATATTTCCAATCCTCTTGGCAATCGCTCTGCAGGAACTTGGACGCGCTACCACAATGATAAGCTTTACTTCTTTTTTAATTGCATCATCAAGCGAAATAATCGATTTCCCATACAATTCGCCTTTTTCCTGAAAACCGTCTAACAAACCTACTATTTCATAGTCTTTTGCAAATTCCTTCAATACCTTTTCTGTCTCAGTTCCCAAACCATATAATGCAATTTTTGTGTATTTATAATCCGCAAACAAATTCTTTATGCCCACTTACTTAACCTCTTATATGTTATTTGATTACCTCTTGTATAATCTCCAAAAGTCGCTTTTCAAAAGCTGACATAGAAAAATATTTTTCATAAAGTTTTCTTGCCTTTTCTCCCAAACCCTGCAATTTATCTCTATTATCCACACACCATTTTATTTTTTCTGCAAGATTACATTCATTTTCACACGGAAAAACAAATCCATCTTGACCATCATGAATATATGCTGTTGTTCCTGTAACATCTGACACAATACATGGAACAGCATGCATCATTGCCTCGGCTACAACAGTAGGCATTGGGTCTTGTCTGGAAGGACAAATTAATACATCTGCCAATCTAAACAATTCATGAATTTTTTCACGGTCAACACTTCCTGTAATAATTATCCTTTTATTATCTTTTACTTCTCTGCAAATTTTTTCTCCCAGCAAAGTATTGTTGTGGCCAACCAGATAAAATTCACTTTGATTTTTAATATTATCTGGTAACTTTTGAATCGCCTTCAATAAAATATCTTGTCCTTTTCTTTCTTCCAAAAAACCTATCGTAATAAATCTAGTGACTTTATCAGTCTTTTGCACTCTGTCCTCTTTTTTTAGATCTACTACCCCATATAACAATTCATCACATTTTATTGTTGGTATAAATTCTTTTATCGCCTCTGTTGGAACTGGTCCGACAGACACCGCTTTTAGATTATGAAGACAAATTTTCCCCATAACTACTTTATTAACACCATCATAGAAAAATCTGGCATCATGAAGCCACCAAACAACAGGAATCTCCATATTTCTTTCTGAAAGAAATACATAAAAATTCAAAGTATTACATATGATTAAGGAAAACGTATTGACCCACTCTGTTTCCTTCATTGTCGCTATCTGCAAATTTTCATCAACAACTACAGGAATATTCTGTTCAATAATCTTGTCCCTTAATGGTCCCTCCAACATCGATGCATATACAATTCTATAACCATATTTTCTTAATATGATTGCGGAATGATAAAGCGCAATAGAGGGTCCACCCAATGCTAAATCATTTGACAATAACAGTATTTTATGTCCTGCATTTTCCTTTTGTTCAATTATTTCTTTCGCACCTAAATAATAATGCAGTGGTCGTATCTGTTTATTCTTTACTATTAGTTGACGCAAATCATAAAAATGATAAATTTTATTCTTATCTACTCCAAGTGATAGAAGTTGTTGTCGCATCTGTTTCACATAGAAACTCAGAATAACAATTGCATCATAGGGTAGTCTAATCCCTTCCTCTGGTGATAAGACTTCAATTCCATCAATATATGTATGATGCTTTTGAAGCGCGTTATCCAGTAAAGCTATGACTTCCTGCTGTTCAAACCATTTCTTGTATCGGTTATAATAATCACCTGTACCAAATAAAAGAAATTTCATATTAATCCCCATGCCGCCTTTTGGCGGCTCAAATAGAAATGAAAAACGCTGTCCTTTGCGTTTTTCCTGTGTGAAACTTAATCGTTCTTAGGCAGTGTCTTTTGCTGCCTTAGAACGATTTTTCACACTATCATCCTTTTATCTATTTATTTAATCTTTGTTGTCTAAAACAATTTTACTCATTTGCAATCTCTGTAAAAAACGAATAACCTCTATATTTTTTCTCTATTACCACCATAGAGTCATAGTAATGACATGCATTTATATAGTCTACCCAAGAAGGTAATTTTTCTTTTGCTTCAAAGTTAATAAACTGGCTATTCACATAATCAACAAAATTCTTACTGTATTCTATAAAAGTATCTGTTTTCTTATACTCACCACCATACCTTGGAGAGTAAGAGCTATGACAATCTTCACAGATAAATACGCCTCCCTCTTTCAGCAAAGGGAATAGTGTCTCAAATGTTATAATTTGATGCTCCATTATATGGCTTCCATCATCAAGTATGATGTCAAACGGTCCCCATTGTTCTGATACATTCGTAAGAAAATCCTTATCTGCCTGAGAACCAATACAAATATGCACATTTTCTTCTTCAAATGCCTTACAGCGTTCATCAATATCTACTCCAACCACTGTTGCATTTTTGCCAAAATATTCTTTCCACATTTGTACAGAACCGCCCTTATAAACACCTATCTCAAGAATTTTTACCTCTTTTCCAACATACTTGCCAAAAAAGGTTTGATAAACATCAAAATAATGCCACCATTTATTCATAATGCGATGCTTATTCTTAAAATAAAATTGTTCCAATTTATTACTAGGAATTACTTTATCAGGAATTAACGCACTTGTTTCATAGCAACCATTATAGTCACAGTCCAAACAAATACTCCCTAAATTGGACAAACCTGGAACAATAAAGTCACTGATTCTTATAATCTTCTCTCTTTCAATTCCATACTCTGTTATAAGCTGCTTCATAATCGGATAAAATGAAGCAGGGGTAACTGCTATTTTATCCCAGTCTTTTGATTGAATTACAGACGGGGAATCGATTGTGTATTTTTCCTCGAACACCTTACCCCATTTTGAACTGTCATTATCCACAATACCAACAATATCCAGCTTATCTGATGCAGGGCTGAATCTCAAAAATCTTTTTGCATTCTCTCCTGCTCCAAACATTAATATCTTCATATATCTTTTTCCTCACGTTTCATAAAATTTTCTCAATTCCAATATACTTGTATATTATGATGTGTCTTTCGTTTGCTTTCATCAGGAAGTTCCATCCAATCCTTTCCGTAGAGATTATCAAGATACTCCTTATATCCGACAGGAACATTCACCTCAATATCTTCAAAACGCATTCGTAAAGTTTCTTCATACACTTTTCTAGTTGTATAATCCCGTTCCCCATATGCTGTTCCCAAAACTCCAACATAGGCAGAACTGTCGAAATCATATTTTGATATCAGTTCTTTTTGAGCATGATACCACTTTGGAAAAATATCTGTATTTCCATTTGCAGCATAAAAATCTTGCCATATTTGACGGTTTAATTCCTGATATTTCACAAAAAGCATGTGCCTTTCTTCTGCATCTTCTGGCAATCCTGTCAGTGGAAAGATATCAATAAACAACGGATTAATTTTTCGCAAAGTTCCTATATCCTCATCTACAATTGTTCTTTTATCTACAACTTTCATAAATGGATCTGGAAAATCATTTACCTCAGAAGTACCAAATCCTAATATATCAAACCGCTCCGTTCTTTCAAAAATCTCGATTAATTTCAAGTAATCCTTCCAAGGCAGAAACATATCAATATCATCATCCCATGGTATAAATCCTTTATGCCGAATTGTTCCAAGAAGCGTGCCGCCGCTTACCCAATATCTGAGATTATTTTTTCTACAAACCTCATCTATGTGAATAAGGATTTCCTTCTCTACCTGTTTCATTTCATCCAATGTCATTCTTATCTTTTTTTCAAAAAATTTATCCAGTTTTTCTTCCTTGAAATCATATACTATGTAAAAATGAACATTTTCCTGATATCCCAACGCTTCAAGATTTTCTTTTTTTGATTGATATTCCTTTGATGCAATGAGAATAATAACGTTATTATCAAATGCAGATAATCGTTCTTGAACTGTCCAAGTATGAATTGCATCTGATTCATTATTTAGAAATTTACATGCAAAGTTTTTTATTTCAGAGTTATATTGCATCACTAATGCTTCATCATCTGATATATAACCCTCAATATTTCTATATCCTAAATTAGAAAGAATCGTTCTCATTGCAAATGCATGTCTGTCAAGCCCATATAAAATTACTTTTCTGCTTTTTTCGATCGTTCCTTGCCTGATTAAATATTCGATTCCTTCTGCAATTCTTCCTATAATACTCCTGATATAATATGATCCCATCTTAAATACCGCTCATTTCTTTTATTCATTGATTATCCATAACAACACGGTTGCCTGATACCTCATTTATTAGCGATTCTATTATCTGTATAATATTTTCCCATGAATATATTGACTGAACAAATTTTCTGCCACATTCCCCCATAGCCTTTCTCAATGCATTATTTTCCAACAATAATGTTAATTCCTTTTCAAATTCACGATAATTTGTATAATATAATCCAGCATTACTTCTAATGCATTGCCCTTTTAATACCGCACACCATCCATTGACCAACACTGGAACACCGCAAATTAAACTCTCAAGAACAATTATAGATAAACTTTCATATCTTGATGGCAATACTGTAATCAAAGCATTCTTTATGTATTGATTTTTTTCTTTATCAGATACAAAACCTTTCAACAATATATCTTTATGTTCTATCATCTCCATCCCATTATCAACTTTTCCAATTACAACTAACTTTAAATCAGACGGATGATGCTCCTTATACTCTATAAAATATTTATTCAATTCTTTAAAATTTTTACTATTGCTTACTCTGCCAGCATAAAGGATATATTGACTATTTTCTAATGATTTATCCTCTATCTTCTTATATGTATCAGTATCAATTCCAAAACAATTGATTCTTGATGGAATTTGGCTTGTTTTAAATATGGATTCAATTAACTGTTTTTCTTCCAAAGTATTGTATAATATGCCTCTTGCATAAGAAAAAATATCACGATACCTTTCTGTCCAGATTCCATGATCATCATGTGCGGTAGGAAGAATGATAGCATTATTCAAATTTAATCTAAGCCCTACGCATGTCGTATAATAATGCAATGTAAAAAATATAATTGCTTTATACTCCTTATAATGCTCTTTTAAATACGCAATTAATTCTGGGCAATATGGACCTATTCTCTCTATCGAATCTGTTGGAAAATCTGATGCATCTTCAACCGCAAATCGAAGCACCTCAATCCCTTCAATTGTTTCTCTGTCTTTGTTGTATCCATTATCCCACGGTTTTATCCCTTTGGATTTTGATGTCAAAACATCCACACAATATCTGCCAAGCATATGTTCGGCGATCACTCTGCAATGATATTCCGCCCCACCATTTATTTCCAAACCATACCGATGTACCACCAATGCCAGTTTTTCCTTCATTTTTTTGAAACCTCATGTTATTTTATATCTCTAACCCTGTATCACTTACAATAAAACAATCGATTCTTTCTGCATTAACACCCAATTGAAGCAGTTGCCTTATCAATTCCATATAATAATATCTTGGTGTTATAATAAAATATGCATCACTATTCTGCCTTACTGCATCCTGAAGTGCCAAGACTGTATTTCCATATATCCCATTCTCAAATCGTTCATATGCGTTATCTGCAAAGCATTTTACTGTGTGAATATGGTTCTGCTCCAAAATCTTATACAAATTTCTTCCATAAAAACCTGCCCCAACAATCACAATCTCACGAACTTGTTTTAATCGTTCTATAAAATTAAAATAGTAGGGGGTTAAAAATGGATCATTTTTTTCGCTGCTGACCTCTCTTGCAATATTCTGCACAATCTCCTCTATGCAAAAATCAACATTGCCAAGATTTCTACTGGTATCCATAATACATATGTCTCCTTATCGCACTTTTGATTATCTATGCATTCCATTTGCTGTTTCTTCATTTTGAATGATTTTGGAATCGTCTACTCCCATTTCTACCAGCATCTCTCTAATCTGATTTGCAATATCCACACTCTCAATCGCAATAACAAGATAATCATATTGTCTCTTTGTTATTACATCTATACTTTCTACTCCAAGTCCCTTAAGTTTTTCTGAATCATATTTTGCATCTACCCAAGCAGTCAGATGACAATACCCTGTCCTTTGAATCTGATTGTAATAACGTTTCCCTACATCTCCCGCAGCATACAGTATAATATTTGCTCCTTTGGGAACCTTGCCAAAAGGAAATATATTTTTATCAGCTTCAATAAAGCATTCTGGACTTCTATTCCATACCATAACTCTCAGAAACTGATCTAACTGTTTCAACATGCATTCGTAAAACTCCGTTTTTTGAAACTCATAATAAAGATACACGTACAGATTTGCTGCATTTACATAAAAATCCTTTTTTTTCGCTGCAGTCATTGAGCGGTTATGTCTGCGGTAATGATACTTTGCCGCATCACGGATTACCAGTTTATCCGCCTGCAACAGATATGGATAAACAACCGCTATATCTTCACCAACATATATGTCTGTATTGATATTTTTATAGCATTTAAGGAGTATATCCTTTTTGTAAATTTTATTCCACAACTGCGGTAGAATTCCAAACTCGAAAAAGCCTTTAAAATACAACATTTCGGGAAAAATCTTATTTACCAAATCTTCTCTTTCATATACGCCGCTACTGCAGAGATTTATCACTCTCTCATATCTGGTTTTTTCCTCCTTTATGTGTCCTGTAACAACAATGTCAGCCTGATTTGAATCCATATTGGATACAAGAAACTCCAGAAAATCTGCATCCACCCAGTCATCTGCGTCCACAAAGGCAATATATTTGCCGCCAGCCCTATGTAGCCCTTCTATTCTGGCAGAAATTAAACCTCCATTTTTTTTATGTATTATTTCTATATTTTTAAATTTTGATCGATATTTTTCACAAATCTCTCCTGACCGATCTGTAGAGCCGTCATTCACAATAATCAGTTCAAAGTCTTGATATGTCTGTGCAATCAGTGAATCTAGACATTGTTGTATGTAGGATTCCATATTATAGATTGGTACGATTACAGATACTTTCATAACTGCCCCCTTAATCTAGTTCTGTTCTTGTATGGTATTTATATATCAACAACAGCATTTCTTTTATGCAATCAGCCATATTTCGATACACGCTGAATCGTCCTAAATAAAAATTATTACTTACTACCAATGTTGATTACCTAAATTATAGTTTATAACTTAGTATTATTTTTGAATCTGTAACAATTTAGATAATTCGATCTGCTACAGATTCAATGCAATATTTTGCTTTATCACAATATTTACAGTAAAATATAAATATCTTGTTCCTTAAACAAATTAAACTTCATATAAGATATCTTCCAGAGAAACAATAGGATAATCCACTTTCTGGCTTAACATCTCCTCAATTTCATCAAAATAGTAAATTGCTGTTACTACGATTACATCAACCTGTTCCAGTTCATCATCTGGTGTTATAACATCTACATCCGCATAAATAGAATCTGCATTTTTATCAATGATATATTTTACTGTAATGTCAGAATCCTTCAGTTCCTCATACAGATGTTCTCCTAATTCTTTCATGCCATATATCGCGATGGTCTTAAAATTTTGCTGATGAAAATACTCTACAAGTGTCTTGCCTTCCTGCCGAATTCTAAGCCATTGGTCAAAAGCCATATAAAGCTCATGAACTTTTTTGAGTCCATCATCCTTTCTCTTTAACTTTTTGTTTGACGATGCGCCAACTGCCGCCGCCCCTGCTGCTGCCCCTGCTAATGTTGAAATTACTGTGCCAATTCCCTTTTTCATTTTCTTTTTCTCCTTTCAAATTTCATTATAAGTAATTGTTACTTACAAAATATTCATTTAAATGATCTTTCTTATCTTTTCTATATAATTTATCTTTCCACTTAAAATAAAATTACATCAAACCATTTTATCATTTTCTGTAGCACGAACCAGTAGGATATAATGTTTATCCAATTCATGTAGATTTCTCACATACATATATTTCTCCATTTCTTGTCAATCCATATTTCCTTATCTCTTTATCATTTCTGTCTTCGTTTGGATGTATTACATTAACACAAAATCCCGATTCTTCCAGTCTTTGGATATAATCATTTCCATAAAATCTTACATGGTCAGCCTGTCCATAATACTTTTCTCTAAGTTCTGGAGTATTATATTCAGCCTTTTCCATCGTCATATTAAGCGATTTTTTTATTGGTACATTTAGTATTGCTATACCGCTGCTATTTAATACTCTATACAACTCTTTTATCGCTTTTCTGTCATCAGTGATATGCTCAAGTACATGGTTGCAAATAATAACATCAAAATAATTGTCTTCGTATGTTATATCTGTAATATCCACTGTTTTACATATTCCATAATGTTTCGAATTAATATCTACTGGATAGTAGTCAACACATTCCATTGTACTAAACTTATTCCACAAACCTAATTCTGGAGCAAAATGCAATAATCTGTTTTCTCTTGGCTTTTTAAAAAACAAATCCTTATTATCTTGTATATACAACCATAATTCTCTATGTCTCTCTACGCTATGACATACTGGACACATTGCCTGCCGTCTAAGATGCGTAGCACCAAAAGGCAAATATAATCGCAAAACATTGTTGCAAATAGGACAAACACGTTTATCCTCTTTTTCTACTACTGCATCATATATGTCTCTGACCATTGACTCAATTTTTATAACCTCTTGCATAATATCTTTATCATTATAGCATTCCATCTTTGCTTTGCCTTTCCTATACCATTAACTATTCTTCTTTTTTCTTTATACAATAATTATACTTTTTGTATCTATTTGATATTTATTTACAAGAAACTCCTCGACCTCCTCAGCAATATGTTGAGCTCCTATTCCAATCAATATTTTAGAAAATCTAGTACTTTTTATTAAATCCGGTGATTGGACCAAACTATTCTTATTTTTATAAT
Source organism: uncultured Lachnospiraceae bacterium (assembly GCA_910586585.1). Classification (GTDB taxonomy): domain Bacteria; phylum Bacillota; class Clostridia; order Lachnospirales; family Lachnospiraceae; genus COE1. The sequence continues at coordinate 79,908 of CAJUKA010000002.1, read as the reverse complement.
CAGAATCAACCCATCCCACTATTTCACAATACCCAGTAGCCATAATCTGCCTATAGTACATCTTTCCGATTCTTCCTGCACCATATAAAATAATTTTTTCATTTTTTTGAATTTTTTCGTATGGAAAAATATACTTTGAACCAACATCTATTGCATCTTGAAGAACTTTTGTTATGGATTTTAATTGAATCTCTTCTTTAGAAAAAGGACTTTTGTTATAATATTCCAAAAAGAGCGCCGAAAACCACGGTATATTGTATTCCCAAGGCTTATATTTTCCTGTCAAATGTACTATAACTGCACATTGAATGCATTCGTCAATGCCACTCTGATGCCCATCAAAAAAACGTTCTGATATTTCACACGCTTCATAATGGTCTATGCATGTAGTCATAAAATTATATTTATATGGCAGTATTTTTCTATTGTTTTTAAGAACAGCATTAAACGTATCCTGATCCATAAAATAATTTTTTCTATTTTTTCTATAGTCTATAAGTTTTGTACAAATCGCATCTTCCCGCATCTTTCTTAAATTAAAAAGCATTACCCCACTATTAAAATAATGCTCCAAACAAATATCTGCTTTTGCTGCCATGTAAGACTGACCATCAATTATTTTATCTAGCTGATCATCAACTGCTGCAACATAGTTCTCCTCTAAATCTATATTATACAATTCTTCTAAATTTCCCAAAACTATGGTATCACCATCAAGATATATCACCTTATCTTCTTCCTGGAGTATTTCGCAAATATTAAATTTAAACAATGCAGAAGCTGTTACATAATTTACACCATAAGATCCACATAACTTTGCCAAATTCGAATAGGCTTTATTTTCTACATTAATAATATGCAACCTAAAATTCTCATCTTGTAACTTTAAAAAACTATCTGACAAACACTCTCTCACTTTATCACATATAACATACGCTTCGGCCATACATCCCTTGGCCAAATTATCCTTGACAGACAACATGGAAACACAAGTGGGTATGACATACTTCTCATCTGTTACATATACAATGCTTATTTTTCGTACCTTTATGCTGCTCATTATAATGTTTTATTCCTCTCCTCTTTTACAGATATTTTTGAATGTCAATTTCAAAATGTCTCAATACCTTTTCTATCTGCTCATCGTTTTTTTTATATAACACATTAATTCTAACAAGTCCTTTGGTTGAACTGCTTTGTATTTCTATCACATGTCCTAAAAATCCCTTTGTATTTACCACTTTAATATTAGATAGCCATGCACAGAAATTCAGCCATACATCATCCGCATATGGTGCAAGTACGAGAAATGCATCTTTATCCAAAAATTTTCTGTCCATTAAAGACACTGGGAACAAAGTCCCTCCGCAACCAGTAAAAAAATTGTGAAATGACGGCTTTCCATCAATACACTTCCTTTCCTCATACTTAAGCCATTTATCATAAGAGGATAGCGAACCTCCACGTTTTTCCATATAGTGAGAACGATTACAGATAATACAGCCTTGATTCTGTTTATATGTTCTTACCAATTCTTCCAGCATATTTTCTGCATAAATAATGTCATCATCCACTGTCACGATATAACTGTTAGGATTTTCCTTTGCTGTGTAATAAATTTTCTTATATGACATAAGATTATCACAATACTTTATTTGCAATCCTCTTTTTTGCTGCGTTTTCAGAGCAGAGGGCAATGGAAAATTTTTAAATTCTTCCTTTGACAACCACAAGATAATTCTGTCTGGTTTATATGTCTGCCTAAATAGACTTTCTATGGTAATCCATGTTTTATTAATTCTATCTGGAATAGAAGTCATGGATACAATCAGTTTCCTATTTCTTTTATTTCTTTTGTTAACTCCTACCTGCCCTCTCTTAAATATCGTATAATATCCAACAATTAAAACCTCAAAAAAAGAATCTTTTATTTCTATCCCAAATATTTTTTTTAAATAATATTTTATTCCATAACAATCTTTAACCAGTCTCATATACAGCCACCACTATAAACATCCCGTTTCTTCAATATTACAAAATACCCTAAGCAGACATTATCTTTTTCACTACTTTGTGGTGCGTCTTTCCAACGCTTATAAGCAAACCTGTTTATCCATTCTGCAAAACCAGTACCACCAGTCCAATGCATATTCAAATACTTTCCAATTAATGTTACAATAACTTCCTTCTCTCCACCAACTTTCTTAATCACAACTGGTTCATACCCCAGCTCTTTTGCCATTTTTCGATAAAAAAATTCTGTATATCTAAAGTAATCGTAAGGTTTCTCATGTTGTGGATATGCGAAGGGTGTATTGAGTAATACAGTTCCGTTTGCCCTTAAAACTCTATAGATTTCCTCGAGCAACAGTTGCGGAGTAATAATATGTTCTAACACGTCCGAAAGAATGACAGTATCTATGCTTCCATTCTCTAATGGAAGTGGCTTTGACAGATCACACTTGATATCCAAAATCTTATTTTTATGCTGACTATTTTCCCAATCAATACAAATCACTTTATCAGCATATTTTTTATAATATTGATACATTGGAGCAAAACCACACCCCAGATCAGCTGTCACTCCTCTTACATACTTAGGAATATATCTACTATAATAATCTGCTGTAATCGCTGCAATCAAATAGGAACTTCCATTCAAATATCTTCTGTCTGCAGTTGGAACCAACCTGCCATTTTGTATTGTATACTTTGTCTCTTTCCAATACGCCTCGTTCAATTTTGACTCCTTTTATAATGTTCAAATTAATCTCTAAAAGTTTTTTTATTTATATCTTTTGTATAGGGCATCCATGACGAATCATGCAAAAAATTGCAATATATATTATACATATATTTTTTATCATGAATTGCAGCCAGCAATGGTTTAAACGCCACATATGGAGAAATTAAATATTTCCCACCACATGAGTTTCTATATTCTTGATACTTTTTGGCAAATTGAATCATTCCCTCCTGCATATTCAATATTTCCATTATATTTGGTGGGAATATTTCAGAATGCTCAAATTCCACATTTCCATTTCCTATATCCCTATATTTGATAAGTGTTCCTTTTGCAGAGGTAAAAAGATATTCTAAAGCCAAATGTCTATAATCAAGTTCCTCCGATGACCAAACATCAGATATCATGGTTTCAAATAAATCCATATTATGAAATGGTGAATATATATAAGATGATATTACTCCAGCTTCCATATATGCAGTCAATGTCTTGTTCCCTGTAGTACACATTAAAGTTCCTGAAACATTATGAACGATATCAGAAAAATGTGTTTCAAGAAAATACTTTAATGTTGTAACACAAGTCCCACTCCATCCAATATCTACTATCAATATATTTTTTGAAGTTCCTAAAACTCTTTCAAAGTACTGTTTAGCCGCGGCAATATTTTCTCTGTTATATTCGCTAATCAATTCTGCATGCGCAAAAATAAATCTTTTCAGCCGCCCGCGTTTTATTTCTCTTATCGTTAATTCCTTGTCTATGTCCATTTCTTTTAAATGTTCTACTAGATAGGAAAATCCCGCCTCTTGTAATAGCTGCTCTATTGTCCTGTCAGAACAATCCTTACCCACGTACCTGAAAATAAACCGTTCTGCCCAATCATATAGATAGCGTTCAGAAGTGATACCCATAACAGCATACCTTGATATTTCTATATATTCATTTTCATACTCTTCAAAATATTGATTATAAATTTTCCATATAACCTCACAATCTCTTGAACAAAATAGTATTTTATCTATATTTTTTAGCCTGGCAACCTGGTTAATGTATTCACAGTAGCCCACCGCAAGAATTCCACCCACTTTAAAGCCATGCGAATAGTATATATTCTCATTCCATATCCCATTATACATATTGTTATTTACTACAGCTCTATAAATACTGCCCGAAAGATTATCTGTATACTTTTCGGATTTAATCTCCCTTGCATCTTTATGAAAAATTGCATCCATTCCAACATGTATTGACTGAGCCACATCACCAATTTGCGAATCCCCAATATGTACAATCTTTTTGTCAGCATAATCTCTCAAAATTATTTTCTGTAATGTACCATCACCTTTACGGAGCCCATAGCTATTTGATAAATACAATCGCTCATACTTGGTATAACCATTCTTTTGCAAAATTTCTTCTATTATTTGTTGTGGCAAGTACATATCACTAGTGAAAAGAATTCTTTTTCCTTCTTTTAATAACTCTTTATATACTTGAAATATATACGGATTTATCGTTGAAAGCATCAGCTCAAGATCAATTTCTTGCTCCATTATCGACCTGTTTATACCATAATCTTCCTCCAATACATCATAAATTTCTGCCAGTGTAACTTCCCTTGTCCCTTTTAACGCTTCCTTTCTTTCCCGCGCTACATTTTCTGCCGTTTTCCGCACGTTGACAAAATCACCATGACCTATTTCCATTGCCATAATTGTAAATACATCATTGGGCATGTCTACTTTTCTATAAATAGCTGTGTCGAAAATATCGAAGGATATTACATCATATGGCATTAATTGTTCTAATAATTCCATTAGGAAAACTCTGGTGTTACTGTTCTTCAGTCCCATTGTACTAATACCACTCCTATATGTATTTATTAATTACAATACTCTTCTCACATAATCTTTTCGTTAAAACTGTCCAATACTTCACTCAATCCAATAACCTTTTCATATCCTTGTTCTATAAACCCATCAATAATCTGCTTTTCCGAAAGCGCCACCGTAACAATGATTGCATCAACTTCTAACCACTCCTGATCTGGTGAAATAAACTCCAGGAGCTTATCCATCTGCTTTGGATTTTTATCCATCAAATACCTAACTTCAATCCCACTGTTTTCAAGTTCGTCATACAATCTCTTTCCCAAAGCCGCCATGCCATAAATTGATATGTTTTGAATATCGTTCTTTATGAAATATTCTGCTAAGTCATACCCTTTCTGTTTTATCTTTATCCACTTTAAAGCCAGTCCCAAAGCAGCCTCTGATTTCTTATAACGTATAACCGCATCCCCGCACTCGCCTAATGTTATATTATTATTTTTTTCATATTTTTCTTTTATGACATCCAGCAAATCCCCTTGTTCCTTTGGCTTATAAGATATTAATACGGCATCATACAATTCATCCAGTATTTCGCAATACCTTCCTAAATCAAACGCTTTTTCTGCATATTCCTGAGCTGCTTTTATAATCAAATTTTTATCTTCTGCCGGACACTTTATCACCCTTATCATTGCATCCGCAAGTGCTTCACTGTTATGCAATTCATAAAGCATGCCTCTTTCTTCTTTGGCACCAACAATTTCTGTTGTCCCTCCGCTTTTGGCTCCTATCACAAAATTACCTGAAAGCATGGCTTCTATTGTTACCCTTCCCAATGCTTCATTTTGCGAACTTGTTATTGCATACGCCGCCTGATTGCGCAAATGGGATAGTTCATCACAATAAGGCAGTATACAAATATTTTTATCTAATTTCTTTCTTTTAATATATTTTTTAAGTGCCCATACATAATCGTCAGAGCCATTGCCAACAATTATGATTTTAAAATCACAAAATCCTCTTGCTACAAGAATCTCCGAAGCCTTTACGATATCCAACTGCCCTTTTTCAGGTGTTATTGCTCCCGGCACAATAAAGGTGCGATTAAAGTTTTTTGTTATTTCAATATGTTTTTTGTATCTCTTAATATTCAATCCGTCATATATCCTTATTGTTTTAAGACTATATTTTTCATAATATGTTTTCTCTACATAATCGGATATTGCAATCAATTTATCTGCCTGTTTGTAAAGCTTTTCTTTTATCTCCCAATTCAAAAACTCGCATTCAAAGTGTTCTTCCAGCAGTTCACGAATATGCCATACATATGGAATCCCTGCTATCAAAGCTGCTATGGCAGCAAAATATGTAACACTTGAGTTTATATGTATCAATTGTATCTTTTCTCTTTTTATAATAGAAAGAAGCTGCAGTGCCGCTTCGTAACTCTGCACCAAATCGTATGTTTTCTTATTTTCATCCGCAGTTCCAATTTTTACATAATCAACAGAAAAACAAACTTTATAATATTTTATACCTGCTTCAATAAATTTTTCTTCAATTATAATGTCTTCTCGAACTACAACAATTGGATTTACACTGTTCTTTATGCCAACCAACATATCCAATAATGATTGTGCTGCCCCACCAAAACCAATATCGTTAAAAATATATAAAACATTTTTTCTATCCAACTTATTTCCTCCAACTATTTACAATTCTGCTGCAATAATATAAATTTTTGCATCATTATCATCTGTTTATGAAGTAGAATCAATACATTCAATAAATGGCGTAATTACTTTTTTAAAATCAAACCTGTTTCTATATATTCTTATAACATTTTCTCTATAATAAATATAATTTCTCATAATCTCTTCATATGCATCATCCAATTCTGAAATATTATCTATCACAATACCCAGTTTATACTTATTTACTGTCTCTGTAATTCCTGGGCATTTAGTAGCTATAATAGGTTGTCCTAAACTAAGGTGCTTAAACATTTTTCCTGAAGATAGTCCTATGTAATAATTTGCTTGATCCTCTTTCAAGGGACTATACCATACAAGCCCTACAGCAAATTGCTGCAAATATTTTGTATAATCATCAATTGATAAAATTTGTTCCACAAGCTCTATATCAGGATTTGTATTCTTTATTTTTTTCATTTCCTTTTTGCACCATAAATCAATACGACCAGAAAATGTTAGTGGAGTCCTTTTAACATCACCTAAATTTTTCATTTGCTTTAGAAAAAAATCCCGTTTTATTCCCCCCGTATAAACCACACCAGTCTGTTTTTCAGAAATTATTTTTGTTTCATCAAAGACATATGAATTTGGAATTAATATAACATTGGAATGCTTTATATGATACTTTTCAGACAATCTCATTCTAAGTCTATCCTGAATGCTAAATGCTTTAACCCGTCTGGTATATAACATTTCTTTATACTTGTATAATGGATACTTAAATTTATACTTTATGTAATGCCGAAAATTTTCTTTTTGTACTTCTTTATTTAAGTAAGGTGTGCAAATTTCCAAATTATAATAATAAAATGATGTATTTTTCATAATATAAGGTAGTTTATAAATAACAGTTGTATCAATATAAATTGTTGCAATAACTGCATTGGGTGCAATATCTATTATCTTTTTTCGAATATCTTTATTCAACATTCCTTCTGTATTTATTACATAATTTATCGAATTATATTTTTTCCTATTTTTTAGCTTCCCAGGAAGAAAAAGATATGTTTCGAATCCCTTGCTACTTAGTTCGTCTAAAAGCTGATATTTCGCTGGTGACCATTCCAATAACGTTGTTTCCAAAGACATTAATACAACTTTCTTCATAAATTCCCCCAAGATTCCAAATATACATTCTTTATACTGCCTGTGCAATAAAATAACTTGTCCATGAATTATAATCAGTTTCCCCAAGCGTCGAGCAGTTCAAATTATCGAGCAGTTCAAAGCCTGATTCTCTTAAATAAAATTCCAGCTCTGGTCGGAAGAAATATCTCATATGATGTACTTCCTCTATTGTTTTTGTTTCATTTGTTTTTTTTTCAATCGCCAGCACTTCATAACAAACATCTACAACATTTCGTTTATCATCCATAACAGGTTTTGCAATTCGTATTAAGCGATAGTTATTATCTTCGACCTCTTTTACACGAACAATAGGCTTATCACTTAACACTCCTGGACCATACCATACATCAAATATAAATATTCCACCTATATTTAAAGCATTTCTTGCTGATTGAAAAGCAGATAAAATATCATTATTATCTGTTTGATAGCTCATTACATGAAATAAAGATATCACAGCATCATATTGATTTCTTTCTTTGTATGTACGAATATCGGCAACCGAAAAATTAATATTATGCTCTTTTAGGTTTTCTGCATTTTGTTTCGCAATCTCTATCATCATACTGCTCATATCAATTCCTGTGCACTGATATCCCATACGTGATAGTTCAATATCATGCTTCCCTGTTCCACATCCAAAGTTAATTATTTTCTTTATATTGTTACCATATCTTTTTAGAAGTATATCAACTTGTTGGGTTTCCATCCTATAATCTTTATCCTGATAAAACGCATTATAGTAATATGCATAATCCTGAAATACTTCCATGCCATATTCCTCTCTTATTTATATATAATTTGGTCTTCTTGTACACTCGCAAATCTCTTTTTATCATTTTCCCCTGCATATGGTCCCTGTTTTACTTCTACCATTTCAACCTCTTCTAATACATGGAATCCATGCCCACCAGAAACCAGTAAAATAATATCTCCTGCTTTCAAATTCCTGCTTTCCAGATAATCTTCATATTCGTCATAAAAGTCTACACGCAAAATTCCTTTTTTTATAAAGAGAACCTCTTGCGTCATTACCACATTTCTGTGAACCAGATTATGTACATGAGCATCTATCACTTTTCCTTTGGGATGATGCATATACGCGACTTGTTGGGAATACTTGTTAGGTGTGATAAAATCCACTCCGTTACAAGCATAGTCATTACGTATAATCATCGCCAATAATTTGTCCTTTTTCTTAACCTCTTCTATGCACCCCATGATATCCCTTTCTTATTCGAGTATTTCCCATTTAAACATCTTCCACGCAAATTAAATCCATGTTTCCTCTGATTACTTTTACTCAAAATCCTCTCTCGTATAATTTACAAAATAGAACTCCCTTTTGCATAATATTCCTTCCTTCTCCAAAATTTCATAAATATCCACTATATGCATTTTACTAAAGTTCTCAAATTCCCGTTTCCATTCATTATGATAGACAAACGAAGAAATAATAACACAATCTATTTTATATTCCGAGATTTCCTCTGGTAAAATTATTTTTGCACCAAGATTTGCTGCTGCACACTCCCTATTACTGTCTATTACATAATCTATTTTTTCCCTGATATCACCACTCAAAAGCATCAGAAGCTTCTCTGTATGTGCACCACCGCCTCGAATCGCAGTTATCCCTGTATTTACCGCATTCGCAATAGCTTTGTTTATAAGCTGCCATTTTCTATCTTCCTCATCTTTTATTCTAAGAAAATGTTTTTTCAAGCCATTCACAGCCATCCTCGAATATTTAAATTCATCTGAGGAATCCAAATCAACATAGTTGTGACTCATTCGCTCTTTTAAGTAATGTATTCTGGCATCTGTAACTATTTTCCCATTTTTTATAAATCTTCTATAATAATTTTCTGGATAAAATGTTACTCCTTCCCGATGACAGATCAACAAATCATCCTTTGTTATAATTCCCTGATATCCAAGCAATCCTCTCTCTGATATATTCAAACTATTTATCGAATCTAATATATATTTGTAATGCCTGTATTCACTATCCTGAATAATAACATATTCACTGCCAAGCAAATCAGCATCAACTGCATTGTTATCCAATATTCCCAATATAAATTTATCAAAATTAAATAAACTTATCATATCATCATACCTTTGCGGTGTGATATTGTCATGTTGTAGCTTCATCACAACATGATATCTTCCATAATATGTATGACCATGATCGCTCATATAAAGTTTAATAACATTTTCTGGCAGAATATCCGCATAATATTTCAAATATTTATCAACATATTCTAGCGCTTCATCATGCTGCCTGCTCATTTTCTGCTTGTAATCTTCCCTCGGCATACCTGGAATGTAATTTGCTGGTGTAAAGTATTTATCCGTATATCCAAATGAAAAATATGGATAATGTGTATTAAACAGTTCATGCACTACTGCAAAAAACTTTTTCTCAGGTTCCATCATTACATCTTTTAAAAAAGTCCAAAACACATAGGTAAAGTCAGCATTTTTATACACATAGCGATTTGCCCTAAAGTATTCTTCATTTTTTACCCAATGACCATAACACACAAAACTGTAGCCGCGTTTCTCCAGTTCTTTTATAAGCCTGCTGTCCTCCTTTGTCATTCTTTTCAGGTTATAGGATTGCTCCTCAATTACCCGCCTTTTGGCAAATAATGTACGAAATGTCGGATGCGTAGATGGTGTTACAGTATACATATTGTCCATACATAAGGCAGACTCATCAAGACTCTTAAGAAAAGGCATCACATCTTTGTCATCACCATATTCCAGTGCATCAAGCCAGTACATAACAACATCCTTATTATTGCGCTCCAAAAAACACCGCTTTATTTTCAAAAGTAATGCCTCTACTTCTTTCAAAAATGTAATATAACTCTCACTATCACCGTACCCCAAACCCGCATACATATCCACACATTCCTTCAACATAAGAAAATCCCGGTTATATACACAGTCAAATATCATTTTGCCAAGATACTTTTCCTTATGTGATGTCGTATTGGCTTCTTTAAAGCGATTCCGATGATTTAGAAAAACAACCCCCATCTTAAATTCGGTATATTCCTCTGTACCTGTATTTAATTCAAAGTTATGATAACCAGAAGGATATATTTCATAATAGTTTTGTTCAAAATAGAGCCCTTCATCTTCAAAGAAATCATATAAATCCAATACAGTTTCAACTTGTTCAGACAGTCTGACAGTCAGCTCGTCCCTATACTCAAGTGAGGCCACAAGAAAACACTCATTGTTGTCAAATTTCGAAAGCTCTCCAAAATCAGGCAACACTTGATTTTCAACAATCAAATACCTGCATTTTTTTCCTGCAAAATCACAAAAATATCCAATATCTGCCCATTTATCAGATACAACAACGACCTCCTTATAATTTTTCTTCAACCTGCTATATACTTTTTCTATCAGTTCCTGTGCCTTGACAAAATTACGATATGCTGGATTGTATCGGTCTATTTTATATTCAAATATAAGTTTATTAAGTGCCTTATCAATATCCATACTATTATTTTTCATAATTATCTTCCCCATCATATCTGTGACTTTTGTAAGCAATTATTCTTATAATCGGTGGATCACTTTCTCCAAATGGAGCAAATCCTCTTTTTTCCTCAGAATATTCAATATAAAAACCAACCTGTTTCAACTTATCCTCTAACTCTTTTTTTATAATAAACCGTCTGAAATGTCCTTCATATTTATATGTATTTTCCGAGATTTTTTCACCTAGCCCATAAATATCATCATTTATACTCCTTACTTCTATAAAAAATTTTCCCTGTTTCTTCAAAGAACCATAAACATTTCTAATCAGCTCGCTTTCCTGTTCTGCATTAATAGCATGAAGCGAAAACCTACTGTAACAGTAGTCAAATTGACCCGTAAAAATAGTTGGAGAACACACAAAATCATCACATACAAAACAGGCATTATCATATATGTTCTTCTTGTGCAGCTTTTCTATCACCGCATCAGATGCGTCAATAGCCAGTACATTTAATCCATTTTCTGCAAAGAAAAAACTGTCACGCCCATTTCCACATCCCAGTTCAAGCAGATTCTTATTTTTTATAGTCATTCCAATTATACTTTTTGCAAATAAAGATGGCTGTTCAATATCAGAACCAATTTTATAGAAATTATTCCAGTATTCTACATCTCTATCAAAATCATTTGAAAACTTTACTTTGACACATAATATTTGCTCAACACACTCTTTTATAGTTAAATTCCCATTATTCTTCAATATCAAATCGGGCTGTTTCGGAAACTCAACCTTTACATCAGCTCCTGCAAGATTTTTTAACTTTCCTTTTTTATATTGCGAATACATTCCTTTCTGATCTCTCTGATGCAGTATATCTTCTGGAACATCAAGAAAAACTTCTACATACCCCTTATTGTTTTTTCTGTTCCACTCCCGGACTTCATCATACATTGCAATTGTACAGCATATAACAATCATTCCCTGGTCTGTAAGCATTTTGCATATCCTCGCATACTTCATTGCCCGGTTCCTTCTGTCTATCTCACTGTACCCCAGATTATCTCCTATGACATTTTTTAATATATCTCCATCAAGCAATATGACATTATTTTGATGTTTTCTTAATTCATAATAGAGCCTGTTGCCTATAGTAGTTTTTCCAGCTCCAGATAATCCAGTTATCCAATAAAGAATTCCCTTTCGCTGTTTATTTTGCTGAATTGCTTCCATCTACGCTTCCCCTTTGCCACATTTCATTTTCCAAGACAATCTATAACTTTCCTGACAGCTATGACTACTTTTCCCATCTGTTCTCGTGTCAATGCCAATCCACTAGGTATATAAAAACCTTTTCTTGCCAAATACTCTGCATTAGGATATGTTTCATTTACAAACTTCCCTTGTTTCTGATACACTGGCTGTTGGTGCATACACCAGAAAAATGTTCTTGAACCAATCCCTTCTTCTGCTAATAACTTCTGCATCAATCTATTATCAGCTGGAACATCCTTTTCTAATACCAATCCATAAACCCAGTAAATATTATCTGCATAATCTATTTTTTGTATTGGAAGAATTAATCCTTTTACATCTTTTAAGTGTTCTGTATAATATCTTCCCATTTCTCTTTTTTTTGTCACAAATTCACTGAGTCTTTCCAACTGGGCAAGGCCAACTGCCGCCTGTAAATTTGTAAAACGATAGTTATCACTAATCTCATCATGAAGATAGCGGACATCCTTTCTAAAACATAAATTTCGAATCATTCTGCATCGCTCCGCCAACTCCTCATCATTCGTAACTACCATACCGCCTTCCCCTGTTGTAATATGTTTGTTGGGATAAAAACTGAATGTGCTAATATCCCCAAAACTGCCGCAAGGTCTGCCATAGTATGTCTGTCCATGCATCTCTGCTGCATCTTCTATAACTTTTAAATTATATTTCTTTGCCAATACAAGAATTTTATCCACTTCAGCTGGAAGACCGTACAAATGAACCATCATAATTGCTTTTGTTCTTGATGTTACTTTAGATTCTATTTCATCAACATCCATATTCCAAGTATGCATATCACTGTCAACCAGTACTGGTATCGCACCAACTTTTGTAACAGCCATTGCACAGGATATAATTGTAAAAGCTGGCATGATTACTTCATCACCCTCTTTAATCCCCAATGCCTGAACAGCTACTTCCAGTGCAGCAGTACCATTTGATACTGCTATACCATATTTTCTGTCTGTGGTTGCGCTCATTTTCTCTTCAAATTCTTTGACAAATGGTCCTTCTGAAGAAATCCAGCCTGTATCAATGCATTCGCATAGATATTTTTTTTCATTGCCATTTAACAATGGTTCGTTTACTGGTATGAAATCCATTCCACTCCTCCATAAATAATTCACATATTATTTAAATATGAACACATTCATTCTCCCCAATATATATTTTCCAAAATATTTTAAAGCCCTTATATCCTTATATTGCAAACATTTGTCCATTAACTCTTTATATTTTTTCGTCAATCCGCGGCTCCCAAGTTGGTCAATAAATTCAATTTGGTATTTTTCATATAGGTACTCCAAACCATCAACATCTTTTTGGAGATTTTTGGAAATTGTCTCTCCATCATGTAAATGATAAACAAACAATGGTTTATGCAAATAAAAAAATTCGTATTTTTTTGCCAGTCTGATTGCTGTATCCCACTCCTGATAAGATGGCACTTTCTCGTCCAGCATACCAATATCAAGCAGATTCTTTCGAGATGTTAATAATGCTTGAAATAAGCAAAATGAAACGCTTAATATTTCTTTATATACATAACCGCTTTTTCCTCGTAATCTGAATAATCTCTTTGCACCTACATTTTTATTCTTACGTTCTGTAGTATCATACGCTTTTGGGATATTGCCTGTCCAATCCTGTTGTATAATTCCATCACCACAAATAACTGCATTAGGATTTGCTTTCAACTTCTCAATCTGTGCTTCTAGTTTATCTGGTAACCATTCATCATCAGAATCCAAAAAAGCTATATACTCACCCTGTGCAGCACAAATACCGGCATTTCGCGCTGCTTGCGCACCTTTATGATTTTGTTTAATTACCCTTACTACCCCTTGATATTCCTTTTCAATAATACTTAACGTTTTATCTGTTGAACCATCATCCACTACTATAATCTCGAAAACTGCATAGGTTTGACCTTTTACTGAATCAATACATCTTTTAATTGTTCGTTGTCTGTTATATGTAGGTATAACTGTAGATATTTTAAATTTTTCTTCCATATCATTCCTCTTCATATTTGTAGATAACATCTTCTAGCGAAACAATCGGACAATCAATCCTATCCATTATAATTGGTTTTATTCTCCAAAAATCATATATTGGAGTTACAATTACTGCATCAACCTGAGGCAGTATTTCTTCAAGACTTTTTATTTGAATATTTGCGTACTGTCCTTTTCTACTTCTATCTATGGCATACGCAATATTGACATCTGTATTCTCAACCTCATCCACAAGGCGTTCTCCTAAATCACCCATTCCATAAATGGCAATCGAATAATATCCTCGATCTTTAAAATATGCCACAATGTCTGTTTCTTTTTGCTTCAATGAAATCCACTTATTAGAGAACTTAAATAAACACATATATTTTGATATTGTATTTGATCCACTGACTATCCTTTTAAACGCTAAATGTCTGGAAACTAAAATACCTGCAAAGAAACTTGTCAGCACTAATATTACAGTCCCAATTTCTCTCATCTAAGCCTCCATATATTCCACTACTTCCTTTAATGTTTCCCTGACATCATAATATGGTCTGAATACTTCTTTTATTGTATTCCTTATGTCTGTTTTGTCACCACTATATACACTGTCATAAAATGAAACGATCTTTTCTACATCAATATCCGTCTCATCTTCAGGAAATTTCAGTAAATACTTCATACATTCCTCATGGTCTAAAGTCGTCCGCCCCGCCCCTATAATAGGCAAACCATATGCTGCAGACTCGACTAATTTTAATGCACTTGATATCATATTTTTATCTATTCTGTGCATTCCAAAACAATCTATTCCTATGTCTCCAAGTAAATATAATTCTTCCATTTTACTACCAGTACAATACCCTTCGAACAGTACATAGTCAGTTATTTTACACTCCTGTACAAGTTTGTGGTAATCATTCTCCTTTACGCCTTGTCCTACAAGATGTAATATCACCTTTTTTTCTCTCGGCTGTTTATAGTAAGTCCCCATTCCCCTGAGAAGCCTATCATACCCATGACTATCCATCATTGAAGAAACAGCTATCAGATGCACCACATCCTTTTTTTTGTTCTGGGAAATAATTTTTGACTTTTTATATTTTACTCCGTTTGGCATATAAAGTACCTTTATCCCATACAGTTCCTCATATCCTGGAGTACACAAAATAACCCTGTCCACATATAATTTTAAAAATTTCACAAAAATCTGAAAACGATAATAAGACCATCTCCGTCCTTCAAAATAGTAATCTCTTCCAATAGGAAATGTTTGAAATTCAAACAATATCTTTACATTCTTATTCTTCTTTCTCATTTCCTTCAAAAACAAAATCATTCTCCACTCCATGATTTTTGAGCAAAAGCGAATATAGATTACATCAACTGACAGATTTACATCAATTTTTTGCCAATCAACAGACGTTGAACACAAATTGAAATCCGTCAATCTAGGAAAAATATTTGATGGTAAAATATCCAATATACCATATATCATTTCATATCCTGCAGCTTCAAAGCATTCTTTTTGATAATCAATCTTCCTGTGTATTCCTATGGCATACGAATGCATGAAACGATTCGCTACACAATGTCTTGCACAAACATATAATAGTCGTCTTTTCTTCATAACCTTCTCTAAAATCTCCCAATTAACGCTTTTTATTCATCTATCATATATACCTTTACATTTCTAACTGAGTAATCCGTATAAATCTGCTTTGATAATTTAAATATCCCATGTTCTATCACGTCTTTATGACAATACGTTCCTGAATAAATAAAAATAATTCTCCTTTTTTTTCTTTTCCAACTCTCCTCGATATTATTTATAACCTGACGAAACGTTTCGCCCTGAAATGAATTGTACATGAAAAAATAGTTATAACTATCAAGCTCATTCCTAATAAGTGCAGCATCCCCATTTACTATATTTTCTATTTCTATATTCATCTTTTTGAAATTATCACATATTATATCATATAGTTGTTTATCATATTCCACACCTCCTAGTTTACGCACTCCACCTTTTTTAAAAAGAAGTAATGCACCACCCTTACCACATCCAAAATCAAATACAGCATCATTATTTGTAAAAGTAAAATTGTCCAACACATCAACTAATGGATAGCCCATTCCTGGTGCATAATTAAGGCAATCCTCTCTGGGACGTTCTATCTTATCAATTGTTTTCTTTTCTAAAATATCTACGTCAAACTTTTTTTCCAAATAACCATAATAAGAAACATTTTCCCATATATCGTTATAATCCACCTCCGCATATAACCATTTACCTGCATATATATAACTTATATCTTCCCTAAAGCCTTTTTCTTCTAAAAATCTGTCTTTCTCCATATTCGGCTTTCCTGCTATAATCACTACATATATATCAGGAGTAATAAACTTAATTTCTGCTGATCGCATAATAGAAACTTTAGGATGTATAGAAATGTCATCAACTATATATTCTATTTTTCTATTTACTCGCTCAAATAAGTGCTGTATAAATAATCCATTCGAATCGTAACCCCAAAGTACTATGTTTTTACCATTCGTAAAATAAAACATTTTTCTTACAAATTGATCAAATTCTTTCCACATTTTTAATACCTCCTAATTTATAGAATTTCTAGGCAATGTTAAATTTCCCCTCTTTAAGTTTTTTGAATTAACTTGGTTTTCTATATAGATCTTCTCTTCTTATATAACAGACTATTATCCATATCAAAAAGAAAAATAATTTAACAATCACCTATATAGCTTTCCAAAAAATTTCTCTTGATTTATTGATACCCTTATTAAATAACACATCAAGCGTTGATAATCCTGGCACAAACGGATGATTTCCCACCTGTGTATATATTGGATGCTGAAACTCTTGAAAACTCACATGAATTCCTTCTTTTTCACATTCTTCAAGGTTTAGATACTGCATACTGCCTCCCCTGCCAGCAAAATATGCATCAGCGCCAGCTGCCTTACAAAGCCCCAATATCAGCTTGTCCTTTTTTAAACTGTTGTCAATTGTTATTTCACTTTGCAAAACCAAGGGCGTATTAATTTGCAAAATATCCCTCAATATATTTATACTATGTATTGCAACATCACAGAGTAATTCATATTTCTCATTAAATATTGGGGAAATCGCTTCCCATATTTCATCAAAAAAGACACATTTTTTGTATGCCCTAATAAGTACACCCTTCTGTCTATTTGTCCATACCTCAAAATCTTTTATTTTGATATCTTTGTATTCCTGACAAAAGTGATTCTTCTTTTCACAGGATATATTCAAATATCTTACTTCTCCATCAGGATCGATTATTCTGTTTCGATGCATATATGATCTTTTTTCAAGCTGAACGGTATCCATCAAAATAAATTTATCAACACTTGCCATTTTTGCTAAATACCCTAACCACGGGAAATAGTGCGGTTGATGAATTGCAACCATCATGTTTTTATGTTCCTCCACTCTATAACATCCTTTAAATTTGTAAAATTATCTTTCAACTCACTATATCTTTCCATACCCGCTCTATTTAAAAATTCAGAAATAATTTCTCTCATATGCTTCTCTTTCTCATGATACCAAAACGGATGTGTAAGAAGCTGCATCTGTGAATATTGATTACTTTGAATAATATCCAATACTGGCTCACGCCAGTTCATTCTTGAATCTGACAGATATTTAAACTCTTTAAAGAATAACGTTCCATATGAATTTACAACTCCTTGCAGTTTGATATTGGCATCCAAAATGCGCTTAGTTGGTCTATGATACGAAAATACAATAATATCTTTTTCAACAAGTTCTGACAATATGCGTAATTCCTTCCTGATATCCTGTTCTATTTTATCTACAATACCTGCATCTTTGGGATATGCCATCTCATCAAAATGTAATCCAATCGTATGATCCATATTCTGTATCTCTGCAATAATTCTTCTGTTTCTACAGGAATATATATTGTAAAAATTACTTGTCAATAATATAAAAAATGTACTTTTAACCCCATATTGATACTCAATTTTGGCCATTGATAATGCTTGCTGCAAATCAAAATCTACATCATGCCGCAAAATAACACATCTTTTATATTTCTGAAAATCTTGATAGTCTGCAATATTATAATTATTCTCGCGCAAAAGTTTGAGCAGTTCTACATACCCATCTATTGTAAATCTCATATATTGCCTCTTTTATATGAATCTCCCTAAGTTCAAACAAATAGTCAACGATATATTATATTTTTAATATACATTCCACAATCTTTCTGATACTATTGATATCCAGATATGGATGCATCGGCAGAGACAAACATCTCTCACATACCTTTTCTGTTACTATGTATTTCAATTCTACAACCTTATTTTCTTTAAAAGCTTTCTGCATATGCATTGGTTTCCTATAATATACCGCTGTTGGAATACCATTTTGTTTAAAACACTTCATTGCCTGTTCGCGCTCTTTACCATTGCGAAAGCAAATAGTATATTGCGCCCAGCTTGATACAAATCCTTCTTTCACAACAGGTATTTTCACTACACCTTGTAACCCTTTGTTATATTCCTCTGTCACTTGATTACATTCTTTGATTTCCTCATCAAAAAACTGTATTTTCTCTAATAAAATCGCTGCCTGTATGGTATCTAATCGTGAATTGATCCCAATTCGTACATTATCATACTTGTCTTTTCCTTTGCCATGTATCCTATATGAACGTAGCAATTCTGCCCATTCGTCATTCTCTGTAAACAATGCGCCACCATCGCCATAACAACCTAATGGCTTTGCCGGAAAAAATGAGGTGGTTGATATATCTCCAAAACTACATGCTTTTTTTGTTCCGATTCTCCCACCAAATCCCTGCGCTCCATCTTCTAAAATTAAAAGATGGTATTTTTCTGCAATCTTCTTTATCTGCTCATATTCAGCCGGTTGTCCAAATAAATCAACTGCTATAATGACTCTTGGCTTTAAATTTGTCTGTTCCAATACATATTGAATTGCCTGTTCAAGGCTTTGCGGGCTGATATTATAAGTATCCTCATCTATATCCACAAAAATTGGTGCTGCTCCTACTAAAGGGACAACTTCTCCGCTTGAAAAAAAAGTAAAATCTGGTATAAAAACTGCATCTCCTGCTCCAATATCCCAAGTCATTAAAGCAAGTTGCAAGGCATCTGTTCCATTGGCGCAAGTTATACAATGCTTTACTCCCACATATTCTGCAAGCACTTCCTCCAGATGTGACACTTCTGATCCTTGTATGAAATTTGTATTTATGAGTACCCTTTGTACAGCATCATCTATTTGTTTTTTATGAAGCTGGTATTGCTGTTTTAAATCTCGAAATTCCATTCTTCAAACTCCCTGTTTTAAAACTTCTTCTTTATACTTTTCAAAAGTTTCAAACAACTTTTCTTCTAGTATAGGTGGCATTCTTTTAAATACAATATTTGACACTGGAACTACAAATGTATGCTTTTTGTCTACAAGTTCTATCGCACTAACTAACATATCTATCTCATTCTCATATATTCTTTGTGCTACAGAATGAAATGTATCATATCCTTTTATTCCTATTTGGCGCTGTTCTATAATTTCGCCAGCATCTATATAGTCTCCCAAAAAATGTGTTGTCACACCAAGAGGGAGTCTGTAATATAGTGACCATTTATATGCGTCTAACCCCCTTGCATGAGGACTATATCCTGGATGTGCATTTATAATCCGATGACACTTGACAAACTCATTTTCCAAAAGCCCTGCACCACATAACAAATAGGTAACACTTTTATCCGTAATTGTATCTTCAAATTTTCCTTCAATAAATTCAAATCCAAAATTACTACATAATTCTTCTGGTTCAGGAATTAACATATTCTGTTCAGGTCTATGCTCTATTAAAGGATACCTTTTCTTTCTATAAGTCATTGGCTGTCCAAATACCCTAACATTGGAATAGCCTTTCGCCTTCAATAAGCAAAGTGTATCATATGTCTTTCTATGTTTCTGATTGTATGTGAGTACAGCAATCGTCTTCATATTGCATACCTGGTACAATACACCAGATATCCATTTAGATACCCCCCCCCGGTAGTAAATTATCTTCTTCTAACTTATACCATCTTCTGCAATCCTGACACATAAGGTTATCTTCCAATACCTGCCCACATTCACATACCCATCCAATCTGCTTTGCAGGAACTCCTGCCATCAATGCATATGGTTTTACATCTCTTGTTACAACAGCCCCCGCAGCTATCATTGCAAATGCACCTATCATATGTCCACACAAAATTGTACAGTTTGCTCCTAATGTAGCATTATGCTTAACAAGTGTTTGTTTATATAATTGTTGTCCTTTTGGATATTTTGCCCTTGGAGTCAAATCATTTGTAAACACACAAGAAGGTCCACAGAATACATTATCCTCAAGCTCTACACCCTCATATACAGAAACATTATTTTGGATTTTTACACCATTTCCAATTTTCACATTATTGGAAATATTTACATTTTGTCCTAGAACACACTTGTTTCCAATTTCTGTTCCTGATTGTATATGGCAGAAATGCCATATCTTCGTTCCTTTTCCTATTGTCACATTGTCATCAATATAACTGCTTTCATGTATATAAACCGACATTCTAAAACCTTCCCTTAAAATCTACTGCTGCGCACTCCCTAAGAGGTAGTTTTATACTCCTGCCCTCCGCTGCCGATTGATAAATTGCCAATACAAGCTCTAGCGCACGCTTTCCCTCCATAGCATTCACATAAGGTTGTCTATCTTGCTGAATAGCATTTATTACATCAGCATATAATGGTGTATGCCCATATCCATATACATTAGGTGGGTTTTCATGGAATCTTGCCTTCACTTCGCCTGGGTCATCCAACATATCCGAAAATCTCCACTCCTCTATCACATTGACAGACTGACCTCCTGCTTTAATCGTTCCTTTTTCTCCAAATATGTACAGTGTTTCTTCCAGATTTTTAGGATAGATGTTTGTCGTTCCTTCGACAATCCCATAACTTCCATTTTTAAACTTTATTAAAGCTATACCAAAATCTTCAGCTTCTATATAGTTATGGTTGAGCTTGTCTGTCATTCCAACAACTTCTTCAATTTCTCCACCCATCATCCAACGAAGAAGGTCAATATTATGAATACACTGATTCATGAGTGCACCACCATCCTGTTCCCAGGTGCCCCTCCATGGCGCCCTGTCATAATATTCATGATCTCTACACCATCTAATATGAGCTGTTCCATAAAACAGTCTGCCAAAACGGTTCATGTCTATTGCTTCCCTTATGATCTGAACCGATTTGTTAAAACGATTTTGATGGCAGGCACAGACCTTTACATGATATTTGATGGATGCCGCAATAATCGCATCCGCATCTACTATTGACAGGGCAATTGGCTTCTCGATAATACAGTTACAGCCATGCGCAATGCAAAACAGTGCGATTTCTGCATGTTTTCCACTTTCTGTACAGATTGCTACTAGCTCTGGCTTTTCTGTTTCTATCATTTCTTTAAAGTCTGTATACTGTTTTACTGCACTGCCTAATTTAAATTTAAGCATTTTATCTGCCATACAAGATACTTCTATATCACAGATTGCTGTAAGTTCCAGCCCATTATTCTTTGCTGCAGCAATGTGGTTTGGCGAGATGCGTCCACAGCCAATCAGTGCGTATTTCATCATTTACCTCCCTCATTTTTCAGGTATGATATTCCATAATTAATATATCTATCAACCACTATTTATCATTTTTCGATAAATAGCACTTCCAATATAGTTTGTTTTTGTGTTATGTTCATTAATATTTTCTAAACATACCATGCTCTCAAAAACTTTTTGTCTCCATGCACTAATCTGCTCACCAAAAATATTGCCATATATTCTTATATAATCCTGTACACATTTATTACCAATCTTGCAATCATATGATCTGTATTCATATGTCATTTTAACTGTATCAATTTCCATCATGCAATTATTCTTTATTGAATAGAGTCCAAGGTAACGTTCATCTTTTACATATTCTAGCAAATACTTATACCATAAATTTCTTCTTGACAAAATACTTTCCTTTGTTTCATCTTCTTCATTTACTTCAAACGTATGAATTTGATAAGTGTATTTATTTACATATATAATCTTATTTGTAATATAGGGAATAAACCAAATATTTTCTCCCAAAGTCACTGAATGTATAAAAGCAAAACGCTTATATTCAGACGCTATGCAGTTCGCCTTTCCATCTGTTTCCTCTGTAAAATCATAAATTCCAAAATCTCTTGGAAAACCATTTACAATATTTATTTTATTTGTCAAACTATCCCATATATATACTTCCTTACAATATCCACTCAGCCAAAACTTTTCTCCGTCGTGACACATTGTAAAATATTTTTTTCCAATTTGTGGTAGCTTATACATTCTAAAATTTTTCTTTGTTAAATCAAACTGATATATCTCGCCTGATTCTCCATTTAAACTATAAATAAAAGAATCAACTTTAATGCTTTGTGTTAAAACTCCTTTTTTACAAATTTGATAACAGTTATCAACCTTTTTTGTATAATGATTAATTTCTATAATTTGCTTCATATCATTTGAAACTGCATAAATTTTATTTTCATATATCCAAAAGGCTTGTATACCTATTGATATTTCATCTGGATTATCAATACATATTTCATCAAAAGCATAATTAGTTGTATTATATACCCATACACTTTTTCCATATGAAGGCATACAATAAATATCATCTTGATATTTTATACAGTATGGTGTTAGTCTAAATTTAGAAGTTGCCTTATCTGGTATATACCTCAGCAAATCACACCTTGTAGTTACTAAATCAACACAGCAAAGGACATTCTCTACCCCCCATACAAACCATGCCTTATTATTTTCAAACCACCAATTATCACCCCATATGAATAAATCACTTTTTGCATTCATTAAACCAACTCTCCCTCAGTGCACCTTATTTGCTCCTTGTATTTACACCGCATTTCTTAAGGAACTTAACATAATTTTTCTTGTAATTCAGGTCAAAAAATTCATCATGGCATTTAGACTGCAGTTTATCTCGTTCATTCCATAATTCCATAAAATCTTCTGCATTCTTAAACGAATGAACATCCTGCAACTTATTTACACCTGTTCGAATACCCTGCTCACTTTTAAAAGAAAAAACAACCCTTCCTGCAAACAAAGCTTCATAACATATGGTGCTTCCATCCTGAATCACATACCGACATTCTTTCATGTAAAAACTCAAATCTTTCTCATCAGCCATAAAAAAATTAGGGTATTTTAAATATCTTCTGAATCTACCCCTTTGCTTCTTTGATGAGTATATTGGATGAAATCTAAAATAGATTTCTACATCTATATCAACTTTAGGCATTACTTTATTTAAAAAGTTTATATATTCATCAAAATTTATACCCGCGCAAAATAAAATTTTATTATTATTCGGAATCTTGTTCTTGATTACAGTCTTTGCATAACTAATAATATTACACTTTTGTGGAATTTTAACTTGACTACTCCAATATTCTCCAAATGTCAAATAATAATCTGGCAACATTTTATAGCAATCGCTATTATTTAATATATAGTTACAATACTGATAATGAGCATTATATCTGCAAGTTAATCCATGTTGTAATTCCGCTGTTATCACATTTTTATTCCTACATGCTAAAATCATGGATGTTCTTAAAATGTTAGGATAACTAGCGCAACATATAACCACCACTTTTGGCTTGACAACACGCAAATAGGTTTCGCATACTTTTATCATTTGTGTAGAAATTCTAGAAATATCTTCAAGTTTCCTTACTGTTGTAGATCTCAAATCTTTATCAACCTGCAATGGACAGTTGTGATTTAAAAAATTCATTAATCCCTTTATATTTTTTCTGTCCTTAACATTTATGTCAGGAGTTTTTATTAATCCTTTGTTCCACTTAATAATATCCATAAAAATATCATCCATTTTCCAATTTGGATGAACACAGTCCAATTCATATCTGTTTAGAATTTTTCCATCCATTAAGGTCGTGGTATTATCAGGAAACATTTGCAGAAAAGGCATGATAAAATCTTCATAAACAAGACCATCATCGTGCTGACGCAATTCACTATATCCCCAAAAAGCAAAAAGAATATCTCTTTGATGTGATAGAAATGGATTTCTTATCACATACTTATTTATAACACTCTTTTTTATAAAGGGGCGGCTCATTTTTTCTTTCCATATATCGTTAGATTCCTTCTCTCCTATTTTATCCGTTATAGCTCCAATAAACCAAGATCTTATATACATCCACATCGGTACCTTGGTGTCTTCAAATCGAAATTCATATAACTGGCTATTATTTTCAAACTCATACATTTGTTCATAGAGCTTTTCAATATCTATCATTTCAACTATCCTTTACTTTTGACCTTCAAGAGATTTTCCACACATCTTAATAATCTAATAATATTTATATTTTTCTAATATCATAATATACTTATCCCCATTAATTACATAAATACATTGAAATAATCGCTAAATCGCTCATATTGTAATGGAATCTCCCTTGCTAAATTTTCTCCATGCCCTTGTTCCCACAACCATATCCCATGCAAGTGGTGTGAATCCACTATTACTTCGCATCACTGCCAACATATCTTCTGTAATTACATCCCCACATGCAATATCTTTCGCTGCTATAATTCGCTTTAATATAACATTAGAATTCTGTTTTTCTTCCTCTGAAGGTCTCTTTTCACCATTACCTAAAGCCCTTTCAATATTTCTAATTGCTTCTACCATCATCTTAAATTCTTTTGGTTCTGTACTAGCTGCATGATCTGGTCCCTCCATAGCAGTATCTAAAGTAATATGTTTTTCAATAACCGATGCTCCAAGTGCAACGGCTGATATTGGGACCTCTATTCCTTTTGTATGATCAGAATATCCCACAGGTACTCTAAATATATTCCCAAGCGTCACCATAGCTCTTAAATTCACTTGTTCAAATGGACACGGATAATTTGTTGTACAATGCAAAAGAGTAATATCTTCTGCTCCCACATCTCTAAGTGTTTTATAAGCTTTATCTACATCTCCAATAGAAGACATACCTGTACTTAAAATAATCGGTAAATTGCGCCTTGCAGTTTGACGAAGATAAGGTATGTTATTTATATCCCCTGAACTAATTTTTATAAATGGAATTCCTAAAGAAATTAAAAAATCAACTCCTTCAATATCATCTGCTGTAGAAGCAAAAGTAATACCAATATTATCACAATATGTTTTAATTTTATGAAAATCATCATATGGTAATTCCAAACGCTTTAGCATTTCAAATTGTGTTTCTTCTAATTTCACATTATTCTTTTGATATTGTGCTCTCTCAACATCTTTCAAAATAATTTTTTCTGTCTTCCAGTTCTGAAATTTAACTATATCTGCCCCTGCCTCCTTTGCAGCATCACAGAGCTGTAACGCTGTTTTGAAGTTTCCATTATGATTTACTCCTGCCTCTGCTATAATCAATGTTTTGTTCATATTATCACTTTTCTTTCGGCTTATCGGCTCTAACAATAATCTGCTCAATCGTTACGTCTCTATCTGTGTAGAGTATAGTATCTAGATTGATATTCATAAATCCTGTCTGTTCCAATATAGTTTTCATTTCTGCCTTATCTGTAAAGTGTGTCTTTCCAACATCATATAATTGCACATTATCTATCTCGGAATATGTATTTTCATCCAGGCAAATTCCCGTCTTATATCCATCTGTATTCTTTCCAAACTGTGCTGTCAATAATTTACCACCTGGTTTCAGAACACGATATATTTCTTTATACATTTCTTTTATTTCTGCAGTTGTGTTCGTCGCTACACAGAAATTATCAATAACCGCATCAAAAAATTCAGGAGGATAAGGCAGATTCATTGCATCACACATGTCAAGATGCACATTTAATTTTTCTCTTTCCATTCGTAGTTTTACTTTTTGAATCGCTGACTGGGATACATCAAACGCATAAGTATCAAATCCTTCCCGTGCAAGATACCATGTATGACTTCCACCACCACATCCATAATCTAATATTTTAACCCTTTGCCTTATCGGAAAATTATAATAATTACGTGCAACAAAACGAATAACATATTCGGTAGGATATTTCCCCCACTCTCTATTTCTATGAATTTCTTCCCATTTAGGATCAATTGATGAACACACTGTTTTATTCCTCCCACTTTGTTTTTATAATAGATATAGTTTTCATAACTAAAACACGATCTTCATATGAATTAAAATCAGGTACTATTAATTCATTATTTATCATTTTTAAAATTAGTTCTAACAAATTAACTCCTACCGCATGCGTTGCCGGATATCCACCACCAAAACGAGGATTTAAATCAATAATATAGTATTTTCCATTATTTACCATAACATCACAGTCCAGATTTCCAATATGACCTAAAGCATTTGCCAATCGCAACATAGAAGAAGTCATTTTCGCATCTACTACTGTATATGATTTATCTGTTTCCCCACTTCTCATCGAAACCTTTCTTTTAATAACACATCTAACTGGCTTTTTCTCAAACGTATTAAATACATCTACTCCATATTCTACGGCATCTGAAAGGTATTCTTGAATAAGCATATTTTCCTTAAAATTAACTTCCAGAGACTCCATATTATTAATAACAAACGTATTTTTACCGCCACTCCCAAATGTTGGTTTGCAAATAATCGGAAAAGTTATCCTTTCTCGTAAATAGTCGATTTTAAATGCTTCTATGTTGGTATATGTCTTAGGCACCGAAAAATCGTTTTCTGACAGAAACTGATTCATGTTCAGTTTATTGTAACATATATCCAACACTTGTCTGTCTGACACTAATACAGTAATACCACATTGTTCAAATACCTTTATGTAATTTGATAAAATATATATTTCTGGATCAATCATTGGAATAATTAATTCAATATGATTAATTGTGCATACGCTTAATAATTCATCAATATACTTCTTCTCATTATCAATCGGCTTCGAAAGAATAAAAAAACCATCATTGTTTCCATATAATCCACTAGCTGTCTTATCGCAATCTGATACAAAGATTTTCCCATCAAAACATGAAATACCCTTTATATAATCAACCATATATCCTCGTCTGCCTACATTAGGTATCAACACATTAATCATTTTTGTCTTACTCCTGAAAAATAATTTTTCTGTAAATATTCATCGACTCCCCATTTATCTCTCACCATTTTGTAATCACCTTTCTCTTCTGCATATACATATGGTAAATACTCAATAAACAGTGGATTCAAAGCCATTGTATAGGAACCTTCCGTATAAAAAATGATTTTATTTCCACTTTGCAATTCAACTTCATTTACTAATGTGATAATTCTGTCGTTTTCCATACAAGTAAATCCACATATTACTTGTTGTCCTTCACATTTTTTGTCTGAAGTCGTAATAATCGAATAAGAATGTTTGTTTTTTTGAAAAAAAGAATCAATATGAAGTCTACTTCCGTCTGTAATCACAAATCTATTGTAATTTGTATCCTTATATTCTATAATCGTTGTCATATAATCTACTGCAGTAGCAACCACAGACGCTCCAGGTTCTACAATTAAACTTATATTATTAATTCCATAACTTGTTAAAACCTGATAAATTGCATTTACATACTCATAATAGGCTATCCCTCCATCATTTCCTCCGAAAAATCCACCACCAATATCCAAATACTTAATTTCTAATTTTTCACATGTTATAATTTGACATGCTATCTCTGTCAATTTTTTGAACACCTCTATAGATTTTGTTTTAGAACTAACATGCATATGAAGCCCCACCACGTTGAGCCCCGAAATATTCCGACAATATTCTATGGCTCTATGCAAATCCCCATTTTCAAAGTTAAATCCAAATCTTCCGCCATTCTGTCCAGTAGTCGTCTGTCCTGGAAGCATAGACTCCAAATCAAAGTTTATACGCAGCCCAATTCCCCTTGATTCATGGCTTTTTGCAATTTCTTCAAGCCATTGCAGTTCACGATCCGAATCTATATTTATAATAGCCTTTCCATAATAGGCTTTCTCAAATATTTCTTTTGACTTAATTGGTCCATTGTAAATAATTTGTTTTGATGTAAACCCTACTCTCTCAGCAAGATGATATTCTGTATCTGACACCACTTCCGCATAACAACCACACTCTTTTGCCAACGACAAAATATGTGGTAATGAATTCGTTTTAAAAGAATATCCCACAATACTTCTTGGATAAACTTTTTTAATAGTTTTCTGAAAATCTGTTAGATTTTTTTTAAATACCTCATTTCTGACAATGAAACATGGTGTCTTCAATTCATTATACTGCATAATTATCCTATTTCTTTCAAAATTTTAAATGCTTCAGCATATTTACAATTGCACGTTGCCGCTCTATATGCTGCTAATCCCTTTACAGCTTCTATACTTCTTGGAAATGGAGAAATGCCAATTTCATTCTTATAAACTTGCAAAATCTCTATTTTCTTTTCTAAATAATTATCTATATTTACAAAATAATTTGGAACAAATCCTCTTACTGGAAGTGCATTATCTGTTTCTGAAATAATTTCCATACACATAACTTTATTTATTGATGGGAATCGAAATGTTTTGGTACAAGCATATGCTGCGTCAAAAACAATTCGATGGTCACTATGCGGATCATACAAATACGGAAGAATCACTATATTAGGTTGTACTTCGTGAAAAATTCTCGAAAAAGAATCTATCAAAAAGGAAATTTCATATTTATGTAATCCAGCAGGCTCAAGTCTCAAATCATATACGTTTTCGCAATGATAATACTTAGACACTATTTCAATTTCTTTTATTCCCTGTATTTCCAATTCATCAGAATACCCAAACTCTTTTTTGGCATTTGTCACATTAATCCAATATATTTTGTCACCATTTTCTGAATGCTTCAGGAGCATACCCCTCCCCCCAAGGTTTCATCATCGGCATGTGGTGAAATCACAATAATTTTATTCACAAATATTCTCCTTCCTTTCCGTGAAACTCGTCACTTTGAGTTACATGAACAAGACCATCATATGCTTTTACTATAAAATCAGTAGTGCTATTTATCTGAATAATCTTTCCCGGTTCTATATTATTATATGCTTGTGAAAAAATTGCCTTTGAACGCCATACCTTTATTTCTCTATCTTGATATAAAAAAGCAGCTCCAATGTAGGGAGCACTTAATGCTCTAATTAAATTGTATATTGCTTTGGCAGACATTCTCCAATCTATAAGTCCATCTTTTGCACATCGTTTTCTCCATGAATTTCCCACTGTAGAATTTTGATGTATATATTTTATTGTTCCCTTTTCAAACTCCTCAGTGAACCTCAGAATCTGTCTGCATTCAGATTTATTAATTTTATTATAAAGGTCTCTAGCATAATCCGTGTCTTTTATTGAAATTGTCTCCTGCGAAATAATATCACCTGTATCAGCGCTTTCGTTCATAATAAAAAAAGTAGACGCCGTACTCTCTAATCCTAAAGCTAATGCCCATATAATGGGATGTCGTCCCCTATTGTATGGAAGTTCCGCCGGATGATTCCCTATTATTCCTTTAGATGGAATATTAAGTACATCTTTTCCAATCAATTGTGACCAACCAAAACAATATCCAATGTCTGGATTACACTTTTTTACAAAGTTTATTGTTGTTTCATCATTAATATTCTTTGTATAAATAAATGGGATATTATTACTTTTGCATATTGGTGATAAATCGCAAAAATCAGAATTAAATTCGGATTTTTCTTTTGTAATTACCCCTACAATATTTTTTTTATGTTTAATAAGTAGCAATAATTGAATGTATGAAGATTCTATACATCCAATAAAAAGTATCCTCATTCTATCACCTATACAGAAAAATCTACATCGTAAAATGATTTTTCTGGACTAATTCCTTTTTCTAATACTTTACAAATAATAGTAACAATTTTTTGTGCCGCATGCCCATCTCCAAAAATATTTTCCTCTTTTTTGCATTTATCTGTAAACTCTTTACTTATTGATTTTTGAAAGGCATGTTCAATTTCATCAATCTCAGAACCACAATCAATCACAGTTTCGCCATGTAATCTGTCCTTCTGTCTGTTGCCAATATTAATTGTTGGTATATGAAAAAAAGGTACCTCATATATTCCGCTGGATGAATTCCCCATTACCAAAATCGCATAGTTTAAAAGGGATAAATACTTTACTCTCCCCAAAGAATCTATAAATTTACAATTTAAATTATTATGAACAAATTCTTCAATTCGTCTATTAATGTTTTGTCCTTCACTATCCGAATTGGCTTTTGTAAAAATATAGGTATATGAATTATGTTCTTTAATCACTGATAGCATATTTTCCAATTGTTCCATAGAATTATTTTCCATTGTTACTGGATGGAATGTCACTACCACAAGGCTTGCCTGCTGAATCTTAATATCTAAATCTTTTTCCAGTTCACTGCTTGATAATATCTTTGTATTTAATATATTATCTACACAGATATCACCAACATTAAATACTCTTTCCGGCAGTTCTCCCAATTGAATAACTCTTTTACGATGCACTTCACAATTGACAAAGTGTAATGTACTCATTTTAGTTATACAATGGCGGTACATTTCATCTAATATTCCACTAGTCACTTCGCCGCCATTCAAATGTGCAATCGGAATGCGTTCATTCATAAGAGCAATTGTAAATGCCATCATCTCATATCGATCCCCTAATATAACTGCTATATCGGGTCTTTTTTGGGTCAAGTATGATGCAAATTTGAATATCACATTTGCCATAGTTTCCGAAATTGCCCGATTATCATTTGCCTGCGTTTCCAAACTTTCTATTTCATCAAACTCAGCAAATCCATCGGAAATAATTTCTTCTTTCGTAAGTCCATATTCTATTTTAAGATGCGTTCCGCTAACCACCAATTGCAAGTTTAAATATTTCATTTCTTCAATTTCTTTCAATAACGGATATAACAATCCATATTCAGCCCTTGTAGCTGTAATAACACATATGTTTTTCATATTAATCCTTTATAGACATATTTTATTTCACAATTGGAACCAATTTTGTATTTATAATTGCTTCTGCAATTATAAAATCTAGTTCTGAATCAATATCTATAGAATGACTTTGTTCCATAATATATGCATAACAATTAGCATGATACATGTTATTAATATCACTAAGTACCTTATCATTAATAATATAAATCGCTCCATTTATGCGATAATATTTTGGTAATTGTTGGCGGCACGATACCACATCATCTGTTTCCGCAAAGTGTTCCATAGATAAATTAGGTTCAATAATATTACTCCAAAGTGGAGAATGCTCCGCTTCACAAACACTAATTATAGAATTAGCTTTTCTATCATCAAACAATTTATGTGCTCCTACAATATCATCTGCATCTCTCAATGGTGAAGTTGGTTGTAAAAGTGTAACCGAAGTAAATTTATATCCCTGTTCTCTATATTGTTCAACTACCTCTTGAGCAACATCCCATAATGTTGATTTATCCCTCGATGTAACCTCACTTCTCAAAAATGGAATCTCTGCACCAAATGTCCTTACAATTTTTGCGTATTCTTCTGAATCAGTCGAAACCATTACTATATCAAATACATTAGAATCCAATGCAGCCTTTATAGTGTATCCCACAAGTGGAATTCCTGCTAATAACTTTATATTTTTATCCCTTAATCCCTTAGAACCCGAACGGGCTGGAATTATAGCCAATCTTTTCATTACACACTACTCTTTCTTATAATCTTTTCCTATCAACACCCTAATCTTGCTTTCATTTTCTCCAGTTCATCAAATTGTCCCATGTCAAGCCATGCTTTCTCGCCAATTGGGTATATTCCAACTCTCTTTTCTGTCTGCATATATCTTTCAATAACCGCCGGAAAATCTATTGATTCGTTATATTCCAAATTTTCTATTACTTCGGGTTCTACAAAATAGCATCCTGTATTCGTAAAAAAAGAGAGATTCGGTTTTTCCTGCATGGATTGAATTGTTCCTTTTTCTCCTATGTTTACTACTCCATATGGAATTACAAAGTTTTTTAAAGAGCATACCATTGTAATCACATTTCCCAATTCTATATGCTGTTGATATGCTTTTGTTAAATCATCATCAATCAGGATATCACAGTTTGTTAAAATAAAAGTATCTTCAATTTTTCCTTTCAACAAGCTAATACCACCTCCTGTTCCGAGCGGTTTTTCTTCTGTTATAAAATCCAGATGATATTTTTTATCGAGTTCATCAAAATACGCCTTTATCATATTCCTTTTATAGTTGACAATCATATAGAACTGCCGACATCCATATGAATAAAATCTGTTAATAATATGCTCTACAATCGGATAATCACCAACAGGAATTAAAGGTTTCGGCAAAATATTTGTAAAAGGTGAAAGTCTTGCCCCTAATCCTCCTGCCATAATAACTACTGGAATTTCATTATTAAATACTCTATCTTCATGTATAGGGCCGCTTGAAAAAATAACCCTTTTTATTATATAGTTTTTATCTACAATTGGGATCGCATCAATCTCATATTCTTTCATTACATAAAATGCCTTATCTTCCTGCTGTTCAAATAAATATTTTAAATTATAATTTGCAGCACACTTCACAGGCATTCGCATATCGCCCTTTTTCAATATCCATCTACGGATATCCCCATCTGTAAGTGACGCTACCAATTTCTCCTCTTTTTGTACAAACAATATTTTTTTTGCACTCTTATCAAGCTGATGCATCGCATCCAGTATGCTTTTACCTTCGTCTATGTATATCTCATTCATAAATGCTTTCAACAATATCCTTTTTTCCTACTAACTATGTTTGTCTAAATCCCCGGAATTTAGAATTTTTATGAAAATATAATTCTCTGCAAATCCGTTCTGAATTCTTTGACTGTACTTCTTCGTAGCGTTTAATCAAACGCATATTTGCATGATATAACGCTTCATAAATTTCTTCATCAGAATATGATGTGAAGTTAATTGACAGTAAATCTGAATTTATATGTTTATTCTCATAAAAATCTTCTGTATCCTTTATCAAACCATGTTCTATAGCGTATTCAAATAACTCTGTTCCAGGATAAGGGGTAACTGGTCTAATGGTTCGCAATTGAGAATGATCATCATACTTTATTAAAAAATTTACAGCATCTTCAATTGCACTAATTGGTTCATTAATATTTCCATATATAATATTAAGTCCTGGGCTAATTCCAACCTGAAGTGTATTTTCAACACCACGGATAATCATATCCCTTGTTAATCCTTTATGCATAATTTTTAAGGTAGCATCATCCAAAGATTCTATCCCATAATTAATGAATACACATCCTGCCTTTTTCATCTTTTCCAACACATCTATGTCAGCAAAATTAAGTCGTCCATTACAATCCCATTTAATGTCAAGATTTGCTTCTATAAAAGCATCACATAATTGTATTGTTCTATCTCTTGAACTCATTAATAGTTCATCCGAAAATGTAACATATTGAATATTATACTGTTCCTTTAAGTACTGTATTTCCTTTATAATACTCCCTGCACTTCTTGGTCTGAATCCTTTATCAAGACGGTAACAGAAATTACATGCAAATATACATCCTCGTCCGGACAAAAGCGGTATGCAACGCTCATTTTGCTTTATGTTTGGCATCCTGAGTAATGTATAATATGTCATATCAAACAAATCATATGCTGGCCACGCAATCTCATCAATATTCTTAATCAATTCCCTAGGTTTTGTTTTTATATACCCCCCCCCCGTCTTGTCAAGATATGCAATTCCGTCAACACTTTCCAATGTTCTTTTTCCAGCAAATGCATCAAGCAATTCTACAAAGGTAATCTCTCCTTCCCCAATACCCACTACATCTGCTCCTGTTTTTCGCAAAAAATATTCCGGATCAGAAGCCGGTCCATGACCACCAATCGTATATTTAAATTCTGCTCTATTATTCGATGCATTGATTGCTTCCGAAAGCAACAATAATTTGTGATACTGATAATATCCTCCTATCGTGCTTACTTCTACCACATCAAAATAATTTTTATTTAAATAATTTGTCAAATGACTGTCTGGCCAGTGATAAATATCCTGTTGATAAACAGTAACCTCATGCCCAGCATTTCGTGCCGCTGATGCTAAATAAGCAAGTCCTTGAGGAAACCAAGAAATATAAGAATCGTTATCATAAACTACCATTAGTATCTTCATTTTTATTTTCTTTGCCTTTCTACGCTTTCAAACATTATAAATATCCGTTTTATACCTGTCCAAGTTTTCCTTAAGAAATGTTATTGTATCCCGCAGCCCTTCTTCTAGGGAATATCTAGGCTTCCAATTTGTCAACCGCATTATTTTCTCATTGCATCCAAGCAATCTGTTCACTTCACTTTTTTCAGGTCTTAATCGTTCTTCATCACAAATAATTTTTGCATTTGGGTTAATCTGCCTGATTAATTCTTCCGCAAGCTGACCTATAGAAATCTCTTTCTGTGTTGCAATATTGATTTCTTCCCCAATTGTTTTATCGGACTCATAAATAGATATAAATCCATTTACGGTATCTTTCACATAATTAAAATCTCTAGTCGGCGTTAATGCCCCAAGTTTTATCTCTATCTTTCCTGTAAGCAATTGGGTAATAATTGTTGGAATGACAGCTCTTGCTGACTGACGCGGCCCATAGGTATTAAAAGGTCTTACAATTGTTACTGGTAATGCAAAAGAGCGGTAAAAACTTTCCGCAAGCCTGTCTGCTCCTATTTTGGTTGCTGAATAAGGCGACTGCCCCTGAAACGGATGCTTTTCATCTATTGGAACATACTGTGCTGTTCCATAAACTTCGGATGTGGATGTCACAAGCACCCTGGCAATATTGTGTTTTCTAACCGCCTGCAACACATTCAAAGTTCCTTTAATGTTTGTGTCAACATAGGTATCTGGCGAATGATAGCTGAAGGGTATCGCAATGAGTGCTGCCAAATGAAAAACCGCATCAACGCCTTTTACCGCCTCTTCCACCCCATTTAGATCACGGATATCTCCCTGAAAAACTTCTATGTTCTTCATAATCTCTTTGGGCAGAGTATCCAGCCATCCCCAGTTGTTAAAAGAGTTATAATAAACAAATGCTCTAACCTGATATCCCTTTTTTACTAACTCTTCTGTTAAATGGCTACCTATAAAACCATCAGAACCAGTTACCAATACCTTCATTCTACCTGCCTCATTTACCTGTTATTTTTATACCTTATCTCGTCCCACAAAAAAAGATGCAACGTATCCATCGCATTGACAACTTCATACTTTACATCTTTTACGCTTTCTATATTTAATTATTACTGTCTGTTTCACCATTTAGTCGAAAGTTCCGCTTATAATCCTCTGTGTCCCTGCAGAAATATATCTTTTGATTATAAGGATTTGTTATGATAATAACCTGTTTTAGAATATCCATTCCCAAGATAATATCTGTCACTCTTTTGTCAAAGGTTATCCATATATCCTGCCTGCCCATATCTATCGTTCCGATGGTAAACTGCCTAATTGGATATCTGTAAAATTTCACTGCATTTCCTTTCACCAATCCTCCTATAATTTTCGCTTCACAGAACACAACATCCTTCTCTAGTATGCTCTCATCTAAAAAGCTATAATTGCAGCAAGTAATTTTTGCCCCTGTATCTACAATATAATTGTTTGCCGAAACCTCCTTGGTAATTGTAAGACACCGAACAAAATATCTATTATCCTTCATACTCGTACTGTACACCAACTGCACCTCCATTATTATAGCTTCCGCCAACCACGCAACATTTTCCTTCTTTCTGCAGCCTACTGCGCTCATAAAGAAGCTGATTTAAGGAATCCTCCGATGTACTGACACAATACAAATATCCATTATTTTCACCAATTCTATCCCAACTATCAATAACGCATAAATACTTACAATCTTTATATAAGTTCCCTATCTCTTCATCTGTCCGCAGTATCTTCTCATCCAATATTTTCAGCATACAACCTGTCTCCTTTAATAAATTGCTACCCACTATTGTCTTATATTTATTGTACCATAAGACTCTATATACGTCAACAAAAATTCGAATATATGTTTTGTTATTTTATCATTGTCACAATACGTATCCATGGCAGAGTTCGCCAAATTTAAACTGTAGCTACTTCTTTAGATATAAAGTATGAAATTGTCAAGGTTCTTTTCTCTATAAATAACAACAGCTACTCCAAAATCTCCACATTCTGCATCATTATCGGTTTCCCTGTTTCTTTGTACATCTGTACGATGCTGCTGCCGTCTCCGTAATAGGCATCGCTTAGTGCAATTGCCCTGTCCACATCCGCAGTGTCGTCATAGATTCCCCAGCCTTCTTCTAAATATCGCTTTACAAGTCTGTCATATTCCTGCCACAACTTTGGGCGCATTGAGGAGACGGTTGCTTTAATTAATGGATGGGGACGCCACAAAAGCGCCACTTCATCCTGATTTTCTTTAAATATGCGAAACACATATTCCATTTTTTCCAGCATTTTTTCGTTATGTTTCAACAGGGCGCCAACGCTTGTATTATAAAAGATAATTTTCTTCCAGCTTCCATCTGGCTTTTGGATAATTTTGAGCCAGTCTTTTGGTATCTCTAAATTTTCTTTTTTTGTACTCAATACTTTGTCAATCTTTGGAGAACCAAGCCCTAATATTTTCTGTTCAAGATAGTCTTTGTCCAGATGTTTCCCGTCCAAGCCATTTTCTTTCGCCGCCCTGATGTATTCCTTCACATAAATGCGTTTCATTTTTTCTGACTGAACCACTACCTTATCTGCATTGATAACACCCGGCGTCCAGATAAAATGCTTCATCCCATCAATAGCTTCCTGATTGTCTGGATCTATTTCATTTAGAATAAAATAAGGTATATACACCAGCATATCTGTAAACTGTTTTAAGTTCTTTGAGAAAAAGAATGGATGTACGCTCGTTACCAGATTAAAATTATCATATGGATTATGTATATAAATAGCATCTGGCTTTCTTTTCTCAAAATCATATTCTTCATAACTGGTAATTGTCACAAAATCGGGATACTCTGCCCCCTCATAATGCAGTTCTCTGAAACTGCCGTCTGGATTTTTATCATAATAAGGAATCGGAATACAGTATGCATCACAATTAGGATCTTCTTTTGCTGCAAGATAAATACTTTCCAAACTATCCCACATGCTTGCTTTGTACGGAAGAAAAACGACTTCCTTTCGAACTGTAATATCATTCTTTGCACTGTTTTCAATTTTAAGAAGCTGTTTTTTTAAACCCTTATAGATTTTATTTTCCTGAAACTGATTGTCCGCTATTTTTTTATACGTGTGAAATATCGTTTCACAGTATTCCTCTATGCAAGATACCGTGACATGTCCTTCTCCTTCAAGTTTCTCAATGTTTTCTCCAAGGGATATGGCGAACTCCTGACACTCTGCAAGCATATTCTGCACCAAAATCAGATTGTTTTGCTGTAATGCTGCTTTGATTTCTTCATGCGCCTGATGCAGACTTTCTATAAAATCTAATATTTCCTGCTTCTGCGCTTTTCTCATTACCAATTCCCCCTGCTGCCAATGGCATAAAATATAGTATCATGCCTGTATTTTTATATAAAATAAAATACATACACCTTTCTAAAAGGTACAAAAAATAATTGAATTATTACATCAATGATTATATCGTCTTAAATTATACTTCACATAATAGCATTTGTCAATTTTATATTCTAATCCATCAGATTTTATCGATAGTTCCAATAATAAAAACGATTGTACAATATGCATGATTTCTTTCGCTTATCAGAGACATATTGTACAATTATTGTTTTCAACATCATATTTTATCAAAATTCTTTACCAAAAATTCTGTCAAACAATTGGTATAAATATATATTTCCATACCCTGCAAGTGGAAAAGGTTGTTAATTAATGCCCCAGCATATCCTCAATAAATATCCCGTACCCTTTGGTGCTGTCCTGCACCAGCACATGGGTGACAGCGCCTACAAACTTTCCATTCTGTATAATCGGAGCGCCGCTCATTCCCTGAACAATCCCTCCAGTAATCATCAATAGTTCCGGGTCTGTAACCTTTAATGATATCTGACGGTTTAGCGCTTCATTTCCGGGAGAAAGCTTTGTTATTTCCACATCATAATATTCTGCTTTTCCATTGATCGAACACAATATTTGCGCCGCGCCAGTTGTCACCTCCTGTTTGAGCGCAATTGGAAGCGACTCATTTCCTGCGGTATATTCATTCAAAAGTTCAGCGTTTGCCACACCATAAATTCCTTGCGCAGTATTGTCAACAATCACACCGGATACTTGGTCTGGCTTGTATTCGATAACTCCGGTAAGTTCTCCGGGATTTCCTTTTTCACCGCGTTTGACTGCCACAATCTCGGTGTGATACAAAAGCCCGCTGCCAAGCTTCAGCAGTTCTCCTGTATCCATGTCATTGATGCCATGTCCAAGCGCCCCAAATCGGTTCTGACTGTCAAGATAGGTCATTGTTCCAATTCCCTGAGCACTGTCCCTCAGCCAAGCTCCCATTTTGTAGACTTGATTTTCGTCCTGTTCTGGTTTTATTTTTACCTGAATGATCTCATCTTTTCTGGAAACCTGAAAGATAATTTCTGCTCCGTTTCCAGCTTCAATATAGGCTTTGATCTGCTTTTTGTCATTGATAGCAACCCCGTCCATTGCTGTCAGATAATCTCCCGACTGAAGTTTGTATTCCGAAGGTGCGCATTTGTTTCCATTGCTCCCATCAAAACTTCCTGTATCCACCACCAGCACTCCCTGCGTTTTGACATAAATGCCAATTGGCCTGCCTATTGGTGTCAGAGTGGTATTTTCTATTACTTGTATGTCTACGTTTTTGAGTGGCAGAACCCCAAAAAGTTTCAGTCTCATCTGATAAGAACTGGTATTCTCTCCGGCAACAATGGTTAATGGCTGATTTAATGCCAGTACTGTATCCGAATCTGTGCTCATCACTCCTGATGCTGGAATGCGCAGATTTATTTTTTCACTTGTCCCCGCCTTGATGCTAATTGTACTTGGCACTGTATTCTGATAATATGCATACGTCGCCCAGCAGAACAGCCCTATGGCAAATCCCAGAAAAATATACAAAAACAAAATATATCTCATGCGTCTGCTGAATGTGCTCTGTCTCATCTTTTTTGTTCTCATCCATTCACTACCTTATCATTAATTCACTCGAATAACTGTAGTATATGGACTTTTTTTCAAAATAAACACATCGGGCGTATTTGAAAATCAACAATCTTCAAATACGCCCAAACAAAAGCATTATTTATTATTTTTTAAATCTAGTTTTCTTTGACGTTTCATTCGTCTTCTCTCCTTTGCCTCCTGTCTTCCCTGTTTGCTCATCAGCAGATAGAAACTAGGAAGCAGCAGCAAAATCAACAATGTAGACGTAATCAGACCGCCAATAATAATCAGTGACATGCCTTTCATCATTGCCGCGTTTTCATTTTGGGTAAAAATCATTGGTATCATTGACAAAATGGTTGTTAATGTTGTCATCAAAATCGGTCTCAGACGAAGTCTGCCGCTCTCCATCAGCGCATCATTCAAAGCCATCGTCTCTTTGAGCTGATTTGTTGTATCAACATACAAAATACCATTATTCACAACAATACCCACCAACATCAGTACACCCATCAAAGAAGTCATGTTCAAAGTAGAACCTGATATAAACAATAGGAAAAAAGAACCAATCAAACTAAACGGAATACTCAGCATTACCATAAGTGAAAAAATTGGTGATTCAAACTGCATTGCCATAACAAGGAAAATCAAAAATACTGCAATCGCAATCGCCTTTCCAATCGCGGTAAATTCTTCCATCATCATCTCTGTCATCATATTTTGTGTCTGACTGACACCCTCTGGAAAACTCCCGTTTTCCTCTGCTGTTTTTACTGCTTCATTTATCGCATCCTTTGCTGTAAACTTTGCAGCATCTGTCGTATAGGCAGTAATTGCCACCTGATACTTTCCATCCTCTCTGACAAGTGTATCTGGCACATCCGTATACACTGCCTCTGCGACATCTCCCACTGTAATCGCACTGCCCATCGGCGTTAGAATTTCCAGGTTCAGAAGCTGATTCATATCAGCATAGCTGCCGTCGGGATATTCCAATCTTACAGAATATTCGTTTGTGTCGATTGTCATATCCATGACAGCAACACCACTGCTTGCATTGTACATCTCACTTGCCACCTGCACAGCAGTAAGCCCCATATTCATACACTTCAGTGGATCAATCTGTATTTTTGCCTGCGTTGCGTCTGACGTGATATTGCTTGACGTTTTGATGACTCCGGGAACCTTCATCATTAACGATTCTACATATCTTGCAGCAATCTTCAAATCTTCGATACTGTCACCGCTAAGATCGATTTCTGTACTTGAACTAACACTCATCATAGATGACATTCCGCTTCCAGCCGCAGAGACAATCACACTCATATTCGTATTATTTTTGAGTTTTTGATTGTATGCATCGACCAGCTCATTGATGCTCTTTATACAATCTTCCGCTGGATAAGCTGTAATCGTTGCGGAAGATCCGCTGATTGTCAGATTGCATCCCGCAAAATCCGGATCATCAATCACCATCTGTTCAATTGATTGTATATTTTCATCCATCACTGCAAGACGTGTACCTGAACGCTGCTCTATAGAAATGCTCATATTGTCAAGTCCTGTTGCTGACATCAATTCTCTGTCAAGCTGGCTTGCTAGAAATAATGCGAGGATTAAAAGCAAAACGGATACAGTCATAACCGTCTTTTTCTTTAACATGATATGGTCCAACAGTGTCTTGTACCCATTTCCAACCGATCGTACAATTCTGTTTGCCAATGTATCCTTCTTTTCTTTTGGTCTATATTTCCAGAAAAAGATAGGAATCAGCGTGATTGCAACAATCAGCGAGGACATCATCGCAAAAATAATTGTAAATCCCAGCTGTGAAAAAAGCTGTCCGGCCAATCCTTTCATCGTCGCCAAAGGAAGATATACAACAACTGTTGTTATGGTTGACGCTGATACAGAGGAAGCCACTATTTTCGTTCCTACTAGCGCCGCATCTTTATAATCAGGCCGTTCATCTTTTAAACGAAAACAACTTTCCAGTACGACAATAGACGAATCTACCATCATACCAATCGCAATAACAAGCGCTCCCATTGTGACAACATTCAGCGAAAATCCGGCAAAACTCATAAAAATAAGCGTCGCAAACAAGGATATGGGCATCGAGCTTCCAACAATAAGACTAGCTTTAAAATCACCGAAAAATATAAATAAAAC
This sequence comes from uncultured Lachnospiraceae bacterium, assembly GCA_910586585.1. Classification (GTDB taxonomy): domain Bacteria; phylum Bacillota; class Clostridia; order Lachnospirales; family Lachnospiraceae; genus COE1. The sequence continues at coordinate 38,036 of CAJUKA010000002.1, read as the reverse complement.
AAGCATGGAAAACAGAACACCCAGTATTAGCGTTTCTGCCACAGAGCTTAAAGAGGACTTAATACTGTCAGCAGCATCGTATGCAACAGATATCTGTATAGCAGAGTTCTTTGCAGATGTTTTTTGAATCAATGATCTTACATGGTTGGATACATCTACCGTTCCCTCGCTCTGCACTTTTGCAATACCGATACTGATGCTTTCCTGTCCATTAAAACGGCTGATACTGTCATTTGCCTTGGATGCCATTGTCACAGTCGCAATATCCGAAAGCGCTATTGTAGTACCTTTTGCAGTTATAATAGGAATATTTTGCAAATCCATCAGATTTTCCGGTTTTGAGGAAGCAGATGCGCTGATGCTCTGCGCTCCCTGTTCCACGCTTCCAATAGGAATCGTAAAATCTGTCGTCAAAATATACGACTTTACATTTGCCATTGTGACGCCATACTGCTGCATCTTATCACTGTGAAGCTGGATTCTGATATAATCCTCTTCACCTCCAGACACCGTAATCTGCGCAACATCCGATAATCTCTCCAGCTCTGGTTTGAGTTCATCTTCCACAAAAGTCAGCACATCTGTATCGCCGGTTGACGTCACAGATAATGTCATCATGTCCTGTGCATTCATATTCATCTCAATGATAACAGGGTCCTGTGCATCTTCCGGAAGACTTAAGGACGCAGTATCCACAGCGCTTCTAAGATCTGCATAAGCCTCGTCAATATCTGTGCCATACTCATACGAAAACATTACCAAAGACATATTTTCTGTTGTCTGTGATGTCACAGAATCCACACCAGAAAGCGTTTTTCCGGCATCTTCCATAACTTTTGTGACCAATTCTTCTGTTGTCTCAGGATCACCGCCCTGATATATTGTCATGACAAACAGCATCGGCATTTCCAGGTCCGGTGTCAGCTCCATCTTGAACCCAAAAACAGAACCAATACCAAAAACAAACAATGCAAGCACGATCAAAAGTGCCGAAACGGGCCTTTTGAGGGCCAGTTTAGTCAAGGAACTCATCTACCCACGCCCTCCTATTTCTGTGTGTTGTCTTCTGCTGCATGCGCGGGATCACTCACTGAAACCTCCACGCCTTCACGAAGCTGCGCAGACCAAGTTGTAATGACAAGATCATCACTTGCAAGCCCTTCTGTCACAACAATATTTTCAATATCATACAGTCCTGTTGTAATATTGGTTTTCTTTGCCCTTCCTTCTTCTACGATATAAACATATGCCTGCGCACCGTCATAATAAACGGCATCATATGGAATAATTACTGCGTTGTTTTCATGATATGTATCTGTTGTCACAGTTGCTTTTGTTCCGGAAAGCAGCCCTGATGTATCCCCTCTGACAGCAGCTTTGATTTTGAACAAACCTGTTGATGCATCTACTGCGCTTCCAATCTCTATCACTTCTCCATCATAAGTTTTGTTATCTTTATCCAATGTAATTTTCTGTCCTGCAGAAAGTGTGTTTCGCACATCCTCACTGACATAATACGTTGCTACCATTGCATCCTTGTTTGATATAACAAATGCAGGATTTCCTGTCGAAGCAAAATCATGTGTTTTGACATTAACAGCTTCCACCACCCCGGAAATTGTCGCTGTGATTGTATATGCTTCTAACTGTTCTTCTAACTGCTCAATATTCAGCCTGGCAGCGGAAATACCGTTTTGTGATACCTTCTTTTGTTCGTCGCGCAATTCTCCATTGCTGATATTCTGTGATGTGACTGTCTGGCTGTAAGTATCGTAAGTATTATCAATTTCATCTTGAAGCGATTCAATTGTTTCCTCACATTTATCAATCGCTGATTTGTACTGTGAGATTGCTGCTTCTACCGGTGCTACCGCTGCTGCCGCTGCCTGATAGCGCTGCATTGCTGCCGCATAGTCGCCCGCTCCTTCTGGCGTATTTTTGTCAAATGTATCTGCATAATCCTTGATCTCGTCCACATCATCTACAAAATCATACTCTTCTTTTAAATCTGCCAATTCATTCTCTTTATCTTTTAAGTCACCTTTTGTTCTCTCAAGGGCATCCATCGCATCAACAAGATTTTCCTGAAGCTTGTTAACCCCGTCTTCTACTTGTGTCACATTATTATCTGACTGCATATCATTGAGCGTCGAGGCTCCTTCTCCATAAGAAAGATTATAGGAGTGTTGGGCATTCTCAAGATTGATCTGCGCTGTTCTCATAGAAATCTGTGCCAGAGTATCATCAAGAACTGCAAGCACATCGCCCTCTTTCACAACATCCCCTGCCTCTACCATTACCTCAAGCACTTCACCCGTCGTTTTGGGAATCACATATACAGACTCATCCGGATTGATAGTCGCTATAAAATTACCACTAAGTTTAAGATCCCCAATCTTTGGATTTGCTACCTCTACCACAGCTACATCTTCGGCTGTCTCTTCAACAATCGTCTGGCCACAACCCCAAAGAGCTGATGACATGATTGCAATACATAAAAGCAGTGCTGAATTTTTTTGTCTGTTTTTCATATTGTTTCCTCTCCTACAGCGTGTTACAATCTGCACTGGTCAGTGCGTTGTCAATGAACCCCATACATCTTGTGACAGTTCAGCTTTATCATTCATAAACTTCCGGATTATACATCCCATACTGCATGGCTGAACTCGTGCTACATCTTATTGGACTTCCTCTGCTATTTTATACGAAAAGCATGCAAAATAAAAGCGAATTTCTCTTAATTAATTTAACTTTTATATTTATTTGTGGAAACCGTTGCACGATAGAAAACCGATTTAGAAAATTACTATAAAATTTTCCCACTTGCCTTGTCAGCTTGGATACTTTATCATTATAATAAAAGGAAAACAAATATGGAAGGAGCAAGATTGAAAATTAAACTTTTCAAAGATTGAAAATTAAACTTTTCAAAGATTGAAAATTAAACTTTTCAATCGCGAGATTTGTGTCTGCGCGTTGCTTGCCACAAACTCGATATACGCAAAAAGCAGCGCAGAAATGGGGTAAAATATGGTTATAAAGTGGATACACACTCAAAAAAACACAAAGGCAAAAAACAAAAAATTAGACAAGATTCTCCCTAAACTTCTCACACTTATATTGACATTGGCAATCATTTTGCCAGCAGCATCTGCATTTTCTCTGCCGGTTTATGCAAAGGAAAGTGTTGGAAACGGATTGATACTTTCTACAGATACCCTCACCATCACAGAAGGCGGCTCTGCATCTTTCACTGCTGCGCTCGGAGAGGGCTTTGACGCATCTAAGCTGGTATGCGTTGTCGCTGATCCCAGTGTAGCGTCTGTGACACCGATTGCTTTTGCTGCAAATGTCGCTGCATTTCAGGTTCAATATGGAACTGGCGGCTCCACTGTCGCGGCTGTATATCATATTGATAATCCGTCCGTTGTCGCTTATCTGACGATCAATGCCACTGCTGTTATCATGGATATTCCGGCGAAACTGGGCACAAACCGCAGCAACTATTGCAGTCTTGTAAGCTATGAATTCGTTCCTTATGACTTTACCTATGCAAATTTTAATGATTATAAATATATCTTGAAAATCCAATATCAATGTGATTCTTATCAAGATGACGACTATACCAAATGGGGTTGTTATGGTTACTTCTATGACGCCGCTGGAAATATTCTGTCAAAAGTCCATCTCTATTGCAGCTCCCTTTCCAAAGGAAGAATTTACAGCAGTGAATTTAATGTTCCTGTCAATGCTGTGCGCTTTTCAATTGAAGGATTCCATTCATAAAATTTAAAACAATTGAGCAGGGAAGGTTTCGTCTTTCCCTGCTCGCGCCGCCGATGCGCCACTTTAGTGGCATAGTTCCTCTGCATCGGCGTGTGCAAAAAAAGAATCGCCGCATAACAGCGACGATTCTTTTATGTAAGCTCACTAATAATTGAATTAATTAAGTTTGTTATCTCTTCTACTGACTTTTCAATATCGTTGTAAATGCCGGCTGACTGATTTGACAAATCCTGCATACTTTTTGCTACGACCGCAAATCCGACACCTGCCTCACCACTTCTGGCTGCCTCAATCGTTGCATTGAGTGACAAGATTGTTTGTTTCTTTGCAATTCCTTTCAGATGCCCTGTTTTTTCATTGATTGTTTGAACCAAGTCACCTGATTTTTTTATATCATCCTTTACAGAATTAAATCTTCCACTTCCGCTACTGTTCAGATATTCAAAATTAGCAAATTGATTGATAATTGTTCCAAGCAATTCCGCGGCATTCTTTATACTTTTTTCAGAAGACTTTTCTGAAATGACCGCGCCTATTTTTTCTTCATTCACAATAACAGGAATTGTCAGTCCGCCCTCTTCTGCCCGAAAATTATTCGTGTATGTCAGACTTTCCCCTGTTTTTCCAACAATCACTGCTTTCAGACCTGTTACTTCCTCATAATGATTCTGTAAATCCTGCAACTTTTTTAAATCCATAATGTCTTTCAAATCCATAACCATACCCTCCATTCCACGCCTATGACTTATTTATAGTATACCTTTATTTTCTGACAATTTCAATATTTATCTCGAAAAGTTGCCGAAAACTTATTTGGTCATTAATGATTGTGCTTTTTTGATTTTAGCAGTTTGAATAAGCTCTTTGGCGTTTTCTCTAACGGTATCTGTTATTTCATCGCTGCCAAGCATTCTTGCAAGCTCGTCTACTGTTTCATTCTCCGTAAGTTTTGTGATATCTGTGACAGTCTTATTCGCCACAGCCTGCTTTGCAATCTTATAATGACTATCTGCCATTGCAGCAATCTGCGGCAAATGTGTAATACAAATAATCTGATGATTGCGTGACAGCACCCCCAATTTCTCCGATACCTTCCAAGCTGTTTTGCCGCTGATTCCTGTATCGATTTCGTCAAATATCATCGTTGGTATCCTATCCCTTGATGCAAGCACCGTTTTGATAGCCAGCATAATTCGCGAAAGCTCTCCGCCGCTTGACACGCTTCCAAGGCTTTTTAATGGTTCTCCTGGATTGGTCGAAATCATAAATTCTACATCATCAAAACCATCTGCGGTTCGTTCCTCTTTTTGGCGAACTTGTATCTCAAATTTTACATCAAGAAAATTGAGGTCTGTGAGCGCTGCCACCATGTCAGCAGCAAGTCTTGCCGCCTCTCTGCTCCGAATCTTTGACGCCTTTTGGCATAAGTTATTTAATTCTTTCTCGGCAGCCGCAAGTGATTTTTCCAATTTTTCTTTATATGCATCTGCATTTTGCAATTTTTCTATCTTTTGCGCAAGCGTATCCTGATACTTCAAAACAGCCGCAATACTGTCCCCATATTTGAGTTTCAGATGATTCAGCAGATTGAGACGCTCCTGCGTCGTGGCAAAAAGTTCTTCATCAAATTCCATATCTGCAATATATTCTGCGATACTGCGATTGAAATCATTCAAAAGCGCGTCAATATTTTCGAGCTCGTCTGCAAGCTCACGCGCCCTGCTATCATATCCCTCCACACTCCGCAGATCGCGCACCGCATGTCCTACAGAGTCCGCCGCCGCACTTTCACCATTTCCTGTAAGCTGATGCACTCTTGCAGCCGCTTCAACGATCTGTCTGCTGTTTGCCATTCTTCGATAACTGTTTTCTAGCTCTTCATCTTCCCCCTCTGAAAGCCCAGCTTCTTCTATCTCATGATACTCAAATACTGCGAGGGACAATTCTTTTGCTTTCGCTCCGTCATCAATGCAAAATGCTGCAAGTTCCTTTCGAATCTGTGTATATCTATGATATTTTTCTTTTAGCTTGTCCTTGACTGCCACAAGCTCATCTCCTGCAAAGGAATCCAGTATTTCCATATGATTCTTCTTGTACAGCAGGGACTGATGCTCATGCTGTCCATGGATATCTATTAGGCGTTCTGAAAGCGCTTTAATTTGCTTTGCGGTTACAGTTTCCCCACATATTTTAAAGATATTGCGGCTGGGCTGTATTTTCCTTTGGATGATTATTACTCCATCTTCTTCCACTGGGATTTCAAGTTCTTTGATATCACAAAGTATCTCCGACGGTAGCTGAAATACCAGTTCTACAAGTGCATAATCTGCACCTGTCCGAATCATATCCTTATCTGCTCTTGCTCCCAAAGCAAGATTAATGGAACCGATAATAATTGATTTTCCGGCTCCGGTTTCACCGCTTAAAATATTTAGTCCCTCTCTAAAATCTACTTCTGTCTCTGTTATCAGAGCCAGATTCTTAACATGTAAGCTTACTAACATTCTAAATCCTCATCTATCCAAACGCTGCTTATGTTCCTTGTATGACATCACTAAGTCTCTCCATCACCGATTTGGTATCCGCAACAGACTTTACCGCAGCAAAAATTGTGTCATCTCCTGCAATACACCCCACTACTTCTGGAAACTTCATCGCGTCCACTGCCGCTGCCACTGCCATTGCCATTCCCTGTACAGTTTTTATCACCAATATATTTTGCGCCATATCCATAGAAACAAAGCCGTCTCTGAGTACCCGAATATATTTATCCCCCAGTTTGGAATCATCATTTTGAAGAATAATATATTTTTGCCTTCCGTTTCCAGCAGAAATCTTTGATAAATTTAATTCTCTGATGTCTCTTGATACAGTAGCCTGCGTCACGTCAAATCCCTCACCGCGCAGATATGCCGCCAATTCCTCCTGTGTCTCAATATCATATTTATGAATTAAATCCACTACCACTTCATGTCTTTCTCTTTTCATTGTTTCTTATGCCTTTCCTGAAACTGCATCTTCACACGATGCTCATTTTCTTATGCAAAATATCCAAAAAACTAACCTCACTCAATTTAATAATCTTTGTAGACTTGTCAGAACGTATAATTCTGATTTTGTCTCCTTCATTCAAACTGACAGGGTGCCTTCCATCAAAACTGGCGTCTACTTCTTGTTTTTCCCCTGTTTTGTATCTGCCAATCTCAATATCAATCACATCCTCTTCTGCAAGGATAATCGTTCTGTTGTTTACCATAGTATGGGAACAAACGGGTGTCATCATAATCAGTCTTGCTCTTGGTTCCACAATTGGTCCTCCTGCGGACAGATTATAAGCAGTGGAACCCGTTGGTGTTGATATTATCATCCCATCTGCACTATATGTACTTAGCAGTCTCCCATTGACATATATATTAAAGTTAATAACATGAAGCGGGCCTTTTCTGTTGATTACAATGTCATTCAACGCAGTCTGTGGTTTAGAGCTTACTCCTGCAATAACAGGAATCCCACTTAACATCATACGTGTCTCAATCTCATACCTGTTTTCAATCAGACAGTCAAGCGCTGTCTCGATATCCTCTTTTTCAACCTCTGCTAGATATCCAAGTGTTCCAAGATTCACGCCAAGCAGCGGTATATGATAAGACACATATTCTCTTGCTGCCCTAAGCATTGTGCCATCACCGCCAAGCACAATAATTCCTTCTACTTTGTCATGAACACAGTCACTGCATACACAGCCCTTTATATTGAGGTAATCTCGTATATACTGTGTCATCTTTCCGCTTTCGTCTTTGGTTTTATTGGTAAAAATATAAAAAGTATTCATTGATACCCCCTTGCTGCAAAACATTTTGCTTGTTAGCCATTATCCAATGTTTTGTGTGCACTTGCAACAATTTCGTCTATTTCATCTGCATAGTGATTTCGGATAAAATCCACTGCATCAAAATCTGCTGCCACTGGCTCTTTTTTTACTAGGTGCATCAAATATTCTATATTTCCTTCTGGCCCTCTTATCGGCGAAAAATCTAAATGAAGCAATCCAAAACCTTTTGTCAGCGTAAAGGCAAGAACTGCTTCAATGACCTCTTTATGAACTGCCGGTTCTCTCACAACGCCCTTTTTTCCAACCTTTTCTCTGCCTGCCTCAAACTGCGGTTTGATCAGGCAAACCATCTGAGCATTTGGTTTTAACAGATTGTATGCTGGTCCAAGAATTTTATCAAGTGATATAAAAGATACATCAACGGAAGCAAAATCAAGTTCTTCTGCGATATCCTCACGAACCATATATCTGAAATTCGTCTTTTCCATGCAGATCACTCGTTCATCATTTCGCAGCTTCCATGCAAGCTGTCCATGACCTACATCAACCGCATATACTTTTGCCGCTCCATTCTGAAGCATACAGTCTGTAAAACCTCCTGTAGATGCCCCAATATCCATACATACCTTGCCGCCAAGCTCCACTTGAAACTGTTCAACTGCTTTTTCAAGCTTGAGACCGCCGCGGCTAACATATTTGAGTGTATTTCCTCTGACCTCCAATCGCGCTTTTTCTACATCAAACATGGTGCCTGCTTTATCTTCTTTTTGGCCATTGACGTACACACTCCCCGACATAATGACTGCCTTTGCTTTCTCGCGCGATTCGGCAAGTCCCCGCCTTACCAGCAGCACATCCAAGCGTTCCTTCATATTCAGCGTAATCCTCCCTACTGTCTGTTCTCACAGATAGTTAAAATTTTATCAATAACCGTTCCGGCATCAATCCCAACTTCACGACGCAGTATCTCCACATTGCCATGCTCTACATATTCATCTGGGATGTGAATATTGAGCAAATTCACATGCGGACAGTGACTATCCATATAATCTCTTACCTTTTCACCAAACCCGCCGCTTGCCACATTTTCTTCCAATGTCACAATGATTTGATGATCTGTTGATGCTTCTTCAAGAATTTCTGTGTCAATTGGTTTTACAAACCGCGCATTGATAATGCTGCACGCACATCCTTTCTTTATCAATTCCTCTCTGACAGTCAGCGCTGTCTTTACCATACTTCCAACCGCTACAAGAACAATTTCCTTCTCATGATAAATCCATTCTGCTTTTCCAAAGCATATTGGTTCACGGTTTTCCCGAAGTCCGTCATATGCTTCTCCCCTTGGATACCGTATCGCCATAGGACCATGAAATTCTATTGCAAATTTGATCATATCAGAAAGCTCCCATTTATTCTTGGGTGCCATGATATGCATATTAGGAATGGAGGACAAATAAGACAAATCAAAAATCCCCTGGTGTGTCTCTCCGTCGCTTCCCACAAGTCCCGCTCTATCAATCGCAAAAACGACTGGAAGATTTTGAATACAGACATCATGCAGAATCTGGTCATACGCTCTCTGCAAAAACGAAGAATAAACCGCTACCACAGGGCGCAGCCCGCCTGCTGCCAGTCCTGCCGCAAAAGTTACTGCATGTTCTTCTGCGATACCAACATCAAAAAAACGGTCGGGATACATATTTCGAAATCGTTTCAGTCCAGTGCCGTCTGGCATTGCCGCAGTGATTGCAACGATATCCTCATATCTGTCGCCAAGCTTGCACATTACGGTGGAAAAAACATCGGTATACGTGGACTTTGTTTTTGGGGTAAGCGGCAGTCCTGTATCCACATCAAACGGTTCCGCACCATGAAACCGCGCCGGGTGTTTCTCCGCAGGTGCAAACCCTCTGCCTTTTTGTGTGATTACATGCACAATCACCGCGGATTTGCAGCGCTTTGCCTCTCTGAATACTTTCATCAAAGCATTGATATTGTGTCCATCCACAGGTCCAAGATAGGTAATTCCCATATCTTCAAAGAACATTCCCGGAATCACCAACTGCTTCACAGAACTTTTCGCCCTTCTGATGCTTGTTACAATCGGTTCCAGATTGGATTCCATCAGAGAATTATAAATTCCTTCTTTCATATCAAGATACTTGTCCGCGGTTCGGATATTATTGAGGTATTTTGAAACCCCTCCTACATTCTCCGAAATAGACATATTATTGTCATTTAAAACTATGATAAAATTCTTTTTGAGACGAGATGCGTTGTTCAGCGCCTCATACGCCATACCGCCTGTAAGGGAACCATCTCCTAACACAGAAACAATGGTATGTGTTTCATTTTTGAGATCTCTTGCCTTTACAAGCCCAAGTCCTGCCGAGATCGAAGTGGAGCTATGACCTGTATCAAAACAGTCGCACTCGCTTTCCTTTCTTTTCGGAAATCCGCTCATTCCCCCATATTTCCTCAAGTTTTCAAAACCAGCTCTTCTCCCTGTAAGCAGTTTGTGTGTGTAGGACTGGTGGCCGACATCCCATACAATTTTGTCCTGTGGCAGATTGAGGCTCAGATGAAGCGCCATTGTAAGCTCTACCGCCCCCAGATTGGAGCCTAGATGCCCGCCAGTAACACTTATTTTATTGATGAGAAATTCCCTGATTTCTTCTGCCAGTTGATTCCAGTCCTCCGGCTTCACATTCTTAATATCATTTTCCTTCTCTATCGTTTCTAAAATCATACAGCTACCTCCATTCCCTTTGATGTACACGCAAAATCTCTTAAGTGCCTGATATTGCAAACGTACATTTTGGTGGTACCATTGTGTTTTTATTTTATCCGTGTAATCAAGCTGCGTATCAATTCTATCAAAAATACATTCTCAAAACCGTTTTCCTGTAACGATTCTAACAGTTCAATTGCATGATTTGATAATTTCTTTTGCTCACATGACGCTTTCTCCAGTCCTTGCAGCGTCACATATGTTGTTTTTTGATTCTTTTCATCGCTTCCTATCGGTTTTCCAAGTGTTTCAAGCGTACTTGTCACATCCAGAATATCGTCCTGTATCTGAAATGCAATTCCTATCTCAAATGCTGCCTGCTCCACAATTTTCACCTGATCATCATTCGCCCCTGCAAGCACTGCGCCAACCATCATTGCTGCCTGTATCAGCGCCGCAGTTTTATGCTCATAGATATAGAGCAATTGCCGAATCTCTGGATTTTGAGCCTCGATATCTGCTGTTTGTCCACCAATCATACCATAAATCCCCGCTTTTTTAGCAAGAATTGACAATGCCTTTGCCGCTCTTTCCAAATCAGTCTGTGGCATTTCAAACGATTTTAGCGCTGTTTCAAACGCATAATTCAAAAGCCCATCACCTGCTAGAATCGCCATCGCGTCTCCATACATTACCCATGTTGTTTTTCTTCCTCTACGGTATTCATCATTGTCCATAGCCGGAAGATCATCATGCACGAGCGAGTAGGTGTGTATCATCTCTATCGCAGCCATAAATGGTTCTATCACCTTGTCTTTCCCGCCAAAAAGCTTATATGTTTCTGCCATCAGCATAGGACGCAGCCTTTTTCCGCCTGCACAAACACTATAGTTCATTGCCTCCAAAACCGTTTTGGCCCATCCTTCTTCTTTGGGAAGAAAGGATACAATCACGGATTCTACTTCTTTTCCTTTTTCCAATAATTCTCTATCAAAATTCATCTAATTCACCATTTTCATTTAATTTGAGGACTTCTTTTTCAACCTTGTCAATTCTGTCATTGCAGGACTTGATAAGCTTCATGCCCTCTTTATACAATTTAAAGGATTCCTCAAGCGAAATATCCTCTTGCTCCAACTTTGCTATGGTATCCTCAAGCTTTCCAAATGTCTGTTCAAGTGTCACTTCTTTCGCCATTCCAATCCTCCTATTTATAGTCGCTGCGCGACAGCTCTTAAGGGTTAAGTCTCTTCGACGCACCTGTACTGAGAGGAACTTTCATTCAAAAAAACTCCCATCAAAGTTCCTCTCGTGCGTCTTTTCGACTTTACTTATAGTCGCTGCGCGACAGCTCTTAAGGGTTAAGTCTCTTCGACGCACCTGTAC